>JBIIRI010000002.1:0-58907 GCA_044341625.1 Roseomonas sp. | reverse complement strand
TTTCATCCACCTGGTTGATGCGGTCGATCAGCCCGGCATCGGCGGTGAACAGCCCCGCGCTTTCCGCGAACAGGTTCACCCGCCCGGTGGAGGCGCGGGAGCGTGCGACAAGCGGGCTCATCAGCAAATTGGCGATGCGGTCCGCCGCCTCATCCTCCGGCACATCGCCGGCTTCGAGGCGGGCGGCGATCACATCGCGCCGCCCCGCGTCGCGCAGCGCCGCGATGGCGGCCTCATCCAGCACCGTGCCCTTCTTGAGTACCTTGCCGGGCAGGCGGAGCGTGTGCGCGAGGACGGCACCGCGCGCATCCTCCAGCGGGGTGGGGCCGAAGATCATGCGGATGCCTCTTGCCGCTCCGCGGAGGGTTTCTTCTTCGGGCCGCCGCGCCTGGCTTCGACGATCTGCGCCAGGATGGAGACGGCGATCTCCGGCGCGGTGACCGCGCCGATATCGAGCCCCACGGGGGCATGGATCTTCGCGAGCTGCGCTTCCGTCAGCCCCGCTTCCGTCAGCCGCGCGATGCGCTTGGCGTGGGTCCGGCGGCTGCCGAGGGAGCCGATATAGAAGGCGTCGCTGCGCAGCGCGACCTCGAGCGCCGGGTCGTCCAGCTTCGGGTCATGCGTCAGCGTGACGACCGCGGTGCGCGCATCGGGCGCGAGCGACGCCATCGCCTCATCCGGCCAGTCGGTGGAGATGGCGACGCGGCCGCCCATGCGTTCTTCGGTCGCGAAGGCGCGGCGCGGGTCCACCACCGTCACGGCGAAGCCGAGCCCGGCAGCCATCGGCACCAGCGCCTGGGCGATGTGGACGGCGCCCACCACGATCAGGCGCAGCGGCGGGTTGTGCGGTTCGACGAACCAGGTCTCGCCATCCGCCGCGACATTGCGCGCCGCATCGGCCAGGATCGCGGCGCGCGCCGCATCCGCCAGCGCCGGCGGGGTGGCATCCTCGGGGAATAGCAGCTGTGCGCCATCGGGAAGGCGCGTCAGCAGCGCGACGGGGCGCTTCGCCGCGCGCGCCGCATGCAGGCGCCGGAGCAGGTCGAGCTTCAACCGAGCTTCTCCACGAAGACCTTGAGCTTGCCGCCGCAGGCGAGGCCGACTTCCCAGGCGCGTTCGTCGCTGATGCCGAAATCGAGCAGCTGGGGCACGCCACTCTCCATGGTCTGCTTCGCGACATCGGCGACCGCGCCTTCGATGCAGCCGCCGGAGACGCTGCCCGCGATCCGCCCCGTGGCGGTGACCGCCAGCCGCGATCCGGCGGGGCGGGGTGAGGAGCCCCAGGTCTCGACCACCGTCGCGATGGCGACCGTCTCTCCCGCCGCGTGCCAGGCGGCGGCGGTGCCGAGGATGTCCTCGCTGTCGGCGGAGGGGTCTGCCGTTTGGGTCATGTCGCGAATTCCCTGCCCCTTGTCGGATGGCGATCAGACAGCGCCGCCACAAGCTCGCGCAGCGAGGCCAGGTTATGCACCGGGCGGAACTCGTCCACATGCGGTAGCATCGCCCGGATGCCCTGCGATTTGGGCTGGAAGCCGGCATAGCGCAACAGCGGATTGAGCCAGACGAGCCGGCGGCAGGATTTGCGGAGGCGCTCCGTCGCATCAGCGAGCCCCTTCGCGCCTTCGCGGTCGAGCCCGTCGGTGATCAGCAGCACGACCGCGCCCTGGCCCAACACGCGCCGCGACCACGCCTTGTTGAACAGTTCGAGGGATTCCCCGATCCGCGTGCCGCCCGACCAGTCGGGCACGGCGTGGCTGACCATCTCGAACGCCGCTTCCGGGTCTCGGTGGCGCAGCTGGCGCGTGACATTGGTCAGGCGCGTGCCGAACAGGAAGCTGTGCACGCGGTCGCGATCATTCGTCACCGCATGGATGAAGTGCAGCAGCACCTGCGCGTAGCGCGACATCGACCCCGATATGTCGCAGAGCACCACCAGCGGCGGCGTGCGGGTGACGCGCCGGCGCCGCGCGATATCCAGGATCTCCCCGCCCGTCCGCAAGGATTCGCGCACCGTCAGCCGCAGATCGGCATGGGTGCCGAGGCGGGAGGGACGAAAACGCCGCGTGGGCCGGGCATCCAGCGGCAGGACGAGCTTGCGGATCTCGTCCTTCGCCGCCGCGATCTCATCCGCCGACATCGCCTCGAAATCCATCCCCTGCAGCCGTTCGCGGTCGGAGACGGTGAAGGTGACGTCGAGCTGCTCCTCCTCCTTCGGCGGTTCAGGGGGCTTCGGGGGATCGGGGCGGTCGCCGCGCATCGCTTCCGCCAGCCGGCGGGATGCGGGGGCGGGTTTGGGCGGTTCCTTGAACCCATCCATCATCGCCATCGCCGCTGCGTGCCGCCCGGCTTCCGGGTCGCGCCAGAACAGGCCGAAGGCGTGGTCGAACAGCAGGAAATGCTCGTGGCGGTGGACCATGGTGGCGCGCAGCGCGGCCTGCGCCTGGGTGCGGTCGCCGATCTCGATGCACTCCAGCGCCGCGGCGCCGGCCAGGATCTCCGCCGGGCCGATAGGCAGCCCGGCGCGGCGCAGCAGCCGCGCGAAGGAGACGAGGTTCGCCGGCAGCGCCCCGGCGGCGGGGCGCTCTGGCAGGGCCAGCGCGGCCCTCGGGGGGATCACCCAGCCGCCTGCTTCGCC
This sequence comes from Roseomonas sp., assembly GCA_044341625.1. Taxonomy (GTDB): domain Bacteria; phylum Pseudomonadota; class Alphaproteobacteria; order Acetobacterales; family Acetobacteraceae; genus Falsiroseomonas. The sequence goes on along the minus strand of JBIIRI010000002.1, from coordinate 56,272 downwards.
TCGGCGACCAGCTTCGCCGCCTCGGCGCCACGGATCTTGGCGATGTCGTCCTGGTACTTCAGCAAGGCGCCGAGCGTTTCATCCACCAGCGCCGGTTCCAGCTCCCGCGCATCGAGTGCGGCCAGCGCGGCGGCCCAGTCGATGGTTTCCGCCACCCCCGGCGGCTTGAAGGTGTCGGCGGAGCGGACCGCCTGCACGAAGGCGACGACCTGGGCCGTCAGCTTCTCCCCCACGCCCGGCGCGCGCAGCTTCAGGATCGCCCGCTCCCGCGCCGCATCGGGGTAGTCCACCCAGTGATAGAGGCACCGGCGGCGGATGGCGTCATGCACCTCTCGCGTCCGGTTGGACGTGATCACGACCACGGGGGGCACGGCGGCCTTCACCGTCCCGAGTTCCGGGATGGACAGCTGGAAATCGGCCAGGATCTCCAGCAGGAAGGCCTCGAAGGGCTCATCCGCGCGGTCCAGCTCGTCGATCAGCAGGACCGCGGGCTCCCCTTCCAGCGCATCCAGCAGGGGGCGGGACTGGAGGAAGCGGCGGTCATAGATCCCGCGTTCCAGCGCGGCGCGGTCCGTGGCCTCGCCGGAGGCTTCCGCCAGCCGGATCGCCATCAGCTGCCTTGCGTGGTTCCACTCATAGGCAGCCGAGGCCAAATCCATGCCGTCATAGCATTGCAGCCGCACCAGCCGGCGCGGCAATTGGGCGGCCAGCACCTTGGCGATCTCGGTCTTGCCGGTGCCGGGCTCCCCTTCCAGGAAGATCGGGCGGCCCATGCGCAGCGCGAGGTGGACGGTGGTCGCCAGCTGGCGGTCGGCGACATAGCCGCCTTCCGCCAACAGGCGCTGCGTTGCCTCGACGGTGGCGGGGGTCATCCCCTCAGCCCGACGCGAAGATCAGCAGCAGCACGACCAGCATGGCGCCAATGCCGAGCGGCACCTGCATCGGGAAGCCGGCCACCCGCATCGCGAGCAGCTGCGACACCTTGTCCATCGGGCTGCCGGCGACCCAGCCGCTCGGCGCCATCACGGGGCCCGCGGGCACGGCCTCGGCCGGTGCCGGCGGGCTGACCTGGGCGGCGAAGCGGTCGAAGAACTGGTCGGCCATGGACTTGGCGGTGCTGTCGATCAGCCGCGCGCCAAGCTGCGCCATCTTCCCGCCCACCTGCGCCTTGACGCTGTAGCGCAGGACGGTCGCGTTCGGCCCCACTTCCTCCAGAGCCACATCGGCGCCGCCCTTGGCGAAGCCCATCGCCCCGCCCTGGCCTTCGCCGGAGATGGTGTAGGAGGCCGGCGGGTTGATGTTGGTCAGCTGGACCTTGCCGCCGAATTTGGCGGACATCGGGCCAAGCTTCACCGACACCTTCGCCTCGAAGCTGTCATCGCCCGTGCGCTCGACGCTGTCGCAGCCGGGAATCGCGGCCTTGAGCACGGCGGGGTCGTTCAGGGCTTCCCAAACGCGCTGGCGCGGGGCGGCGATCTGCCGCTCTCCGGTCATTTCCATCTGTCGCATCCCTTAATCGGTTGCGCGTAATTAGGCCCGGTGGGGCGGGACGGAAAGGCCCGCCCCGCCCCCATCGTGACGCGGGCGGCCGGACGGGGTAGGCATGAGGCAAGAAAGACGCGGGGGAGTGCGGGCATGCGGGCCTGGGGGCGACTGGCGGGGATCGGTGGGCTGGCGACCTTGGCGTCCCTGGTCCCGGGGGCGGCTTTCGCGGCCGGCGGCGGCGTGCCGGGTGCCGAAATGTCCCTGATCTGGGCCGTTCCCTTCATCGGCATCCTGCTGTCCATCGCCCTGATGCCGTTGGTCGCCGGGCATGTCTGGCACCACCATTACGGCAAGATCGCCGCCGGCTGGGCCGTGCTGCTGCTGGTGCCGGCGGCCATCGTCTTCGGCATCGACCGCGCCTGGTACGAACTCGCTCATGTCATGGTTCTGGAATACGTGCCCTTCATCGCGCTGCTGCTGGCGCTCTACACGGCCGGGGGCGGGGTGCTGCTGAAGGGATCGCTGGTCGGCACGCCCGCGACCAACACGGCACTGCTGGCGGTCGGCACGGTGCTGGCCAGCCTGATGGGCACCACGGGCGCGGCGATGCTGCTGATCCGCCCGGTGCTGCGCGCCAATGCCTTCCGCCGCCAGAAGACCCATACTTTCGTCTTTTTCATCTTTCTGGTCGCGAATATCGGCGGCAGCCTGACCCCGGTGGGCGACCCGCCGCTCTATCTCGGCTTCCTGCGCGGCGTCGGCTTCTTCTGGCCGACCACGCACCTGTTCGCCGAGTTCGTGTTCTGCGCCGTGATCCTGCTGGCCATGTACTACGTCCTCGATACCCTGGCCTGGAACCGGGAGAAGCCGGTGGTCCCGGTGGAGGAGCGGAAGGAACCGCTTTCGATCGAGGGCTGGGTGAATGTGTGGCTGGTGGGCGCGATCGTCGCGGTGGTGATCGCCATGGGCTATGTGAAGCTCGGTCACTTCTACGTCCTCGGCCAGAAGATGGAGATCGAGCGCGGGATCGGCATTGTCCTGTTCCTGGCGATCACCCTGGCCTCGGTGCGCTTCACCTCGGCCCAGCTGAGGGAGGCGAATGGCTTCGCCTGGGGCGCGATCCTGGAGGTCGCGAAGCTGTTCGCGGCGATCTTCGTCTGCATGGCGCCGGTGCTGGCGATCCTGCGCGCCGGCAGCGCGGGGGCGGCGGCGGGGCTGGTCGCGCTGACATCGGATGCCAACGGGGCGCCGATCCCCTGGGTCTATTTCTGGATGTCGGGGGTGCTGTCGAGCTTCCTGGACAATGCGCCGACCTACATCGTGTTCTTCGAACTGGCCGGCGGCGATCCGGCCTATCTGATGACGCAAGGGGCGCTGACGCTGGCCGCGATTTCCTGCGGCGCGGTGTTCATGGGCGCCAACAGCTACATCGGCAACGCGCCCAACTTCATGGTGAAGGCCATCGTGGAGGAGAATGGGGTGCGGATGCCGTCCTTCTTCGGCTACTGCGGCTGGGCAGCCATCTTCCTGCTGCCGCTGTTCGTGCTGGTGACGTTCATCTTCTTCTAGGGGCGATCGCGGGGGCGGAGGCCCGCCCCCCGATACTGCCCCGTGCCTGAGACCCGAGAGAGGCCATACCGATGCCGTATGTCGTTGCAGACGACCTGCCAGACGCCCCCGCCGGCCAGCGCTTCCGCGCGCTGCTCGACCGCCCGCAGATCCTGGAAATGCCGGGCGCGCATACCGGCATCGCGGCCCTGCTGGCGAAGAAGGCGGGGTTCGAGGCGCTCTATATGTCCGGCGCCGCGATGTCGGCGACCATGGGCCTGCCGGACCTTGGCATGATCACGGTGGATGAGGTCGCCTTCTATGTCCGCCAGGTGGCGCGCGCGGCGCGGCTGCCGATGCTGGTCGATGGCGACACCGGCTATGGCGAAGCGCTGAACGTGATGCATATGGTCCGCGTCTTCGAGGAAGCCGGCGCGGGCGCCGTGCATCTGGAAGACCAGCTGCTGCCGAAAAAGTGCGGCCACCTGAACGACAAGAAGCTGGCCGATGCGCGCGACATGGCCGCGAAGGTCGCCGCGGCGCGCAAGGCGCGGAAGAACCTGGTCATCATTGCGCGGACCGACGCGGTTGCCTCCGAAGGCATGGATGCGGCGGTGGCGCGCGCGAAGCTCTACCTCGAAGCCGGCGCCGACTGCATCTTCCCCGAGGCGCTGCACAATCGCGACATGTTCACCGAATTCGCGGCCCGCATGCCCGGCGTGAAGCTGCTGGCCAACATGACCGAATTCGGCCGCACGCCCTTCTTCACCGCGAAGGAGTTCGAGGCGCTGGGCTACGCCATGGTGATCTGGCCGGTCAGCCATATGCGCGTCGCCAACAAGGCGATGGAGGAGCTCTACGCCACCATCCGCCAGACGGGCGGCACGATGCGGATGCTCGATCGCATGCAGACCCGCGCCCAGTTGTACGAGGCCATCGGCTACCACGACTACGAGGCGCTGGACGCCAGCCTGACGAAGACGATCATCCCCGAAGGCATGCCCCAGGGCTGAAGGGCCCGAGCGCAGAATAAGATGAGGGGGCTTGTGTCCGGCTTTGGGCACAAGCCCCTATCCCCCCGCCGCGCGCGCGTCATCCGACCGGGGCGGCAAGTGTTGAACACGCGCCCCCCCCGCCGTTGCGGCATGATCCCCCTATCGCCGGGCTGGCGCTGGCTGGCGGGACCCATCCCCGGCGCAACTCGTTCCACCGCCTGATTTTTCTGGGCCCGGGCCCCGGTATTGTGGCCTTCGGGGCAGGGGGCGTGCCCGATGCGCGCCCCCAAGAATGCGGGAAAATCGCTTAACCGATACTCGGTTAATTCGTCTACCGCATTGCACAATAAGCAGATTTCGCCAGAATGCCGAACTTGCGCAGCTCTGCCGGGCCGCGTAGATGCGAAAGGCTAAGCTCGCCCAAGGAGGATCACGGCATGGCCGAAGTCGCCACCCGGAAGCCGCGCGGCAAAGGGACCGCAAAGGGGGCCGTGGAGCCCTCGATCACGCGCGACGACCTGCTGCGCGCATATCGCGACATGCTGCTGATCCGCCGCTTCGAGGAGAAGGCGGGGCAGTTGTACGGCATGGGGCTGATCGGCGGCTTCTGCCATCTGTATATCGGCCAGGAAGCCGTGGTGGTCGGGCTGCAGCTGTGCCTGAAGCCGGGCGACCAGGTCATCACCTCCTACCGCGACCACGGGCACATGCTGGCCACCGGCATGGAAGCCCGCGGCGTGATGGCGGAGCTGACCGGGCGCATCGGCGGCTATTCCCGCGGCAAGGGCGGGTCGATGCACATGTTCTCCCGCGAGAAGGGCTTCTACGGCGGGCATGGCATCGTCGGCGCGCAGGTCTCGCTCGGCGCGGGCCTCGCCTTCTCCAACTGGTATCGCGGGGACGACCATGTCGCCGTGGCCTATTTCGGCGAAGGCGCGTCGAACCAGGGCCAGGTTTATGAGAGCATGAACCTCGCCGCCCTGCTGAAGCTGCCGGTGATCTTCGTGATCGAGAACAACAAATACGGCATGGGCACCTCCGTCGATCGCGCCTCCGCGTCGAAGGACCTGTCCAAGAACGGCTCCCCCTGGGGCATCCCGGGCGAGCAGGTGAATGGCATGGACGTCATCACCGTGCGTGAAGCCGGGGAGCGTGCGGTCGCGCATTGCCGCGCCGGCAACGGGCCGTATTTGCTGGAGATGAAGACCTACCGCTACCGCGGCCATTCCATGTCCGACCCCGCGAAGTACCGCACGCGGGAGGAAGTGCAGAAGATGCGGGAACAGAACGACTGCATCGAGACGGCGCGCAAGCTGCTGCTGGACTCCTACGGCGTGCAGGAATCCGACCTCAAGGTGATCGACGACGAGGTGAAGGCCATCGTCCAGGACAGCGCCGACTTCGCCCAGACCTCGCCCGAGCCCGATGAGAGCGAGCTCTATACGGATGTGCTGATCGAGGAGTCGCGCTGACATGACCCAGATCCTGATGCCGGCGCTGTCGCCGACCATGACGGAGGGCAAGCTCGCCCGCTGGCTCAAGAAGCAGGGCGACACCATCAAGGCCGGCGAAGTGATCGCCGAGATCGAGACCGACAAGGCGACGATGGAAGTCGAAGCGGTGGATGAGGGCACGCTGACCAGCATCCTGGTGCCGGAAGGCACGGAAGCGGTTGCCGTGAACACGCCGATCGCGGAACTCAATGGCGGCGCCGGCGCCGCCGCCCCGGCACCCGCGCCGCGGGAGGCCGCCGCGCCGAAGGCCGAAGCCGCGCCGTCCGTCCCCGCCCAGCCGAAGGCCGCCGAGCCCGACAAGGATTGGGGCCCGACCAAGCCGATGACGGTGCGCGAAGCGCTGCGCGACGCGATGGCCGCCGAGATGCGCGCCAACAAGGACGTTTTCCTGATCGGCGAGGAAGTCGGCCAGTACCAGGGCGCCTACAAGATCAGCCAGGGGCTGCTGGAGGAATTCGGCCCGCGCCGCGTCATCGACATGCCGATCACCGAACACGGCTTCACCGGCATGGCGGTAGGCGCGGCGATGACCGGGCTGAAGCCGATCGTCGAGTTCATGACCTTCAATTTCTCGATGCAGGCGATCGACCAGATCATCAACAGCGCGGCCAAGACGCTGTATATGTCGGGCGGCCAGCTGGGCTGCCCGATCGTCTTCCGCGGCCCGAATGGTGCTGCGGCCCGCGTCGCGGCCCAGCACAGCCAGGAATTCGCGTCCTGGTACGCGCATGTCCCCGGCCTCAAGGTGGTCGCGCCCTGGTCGGCGGCGGACGCCAAGGGCCTGCTGCGCGCCGCGATCCGCGACCCGAACCCGGTCATCTTCCTGGAAAACGAGATCCTCTACGGGCAGACCTTCGAATGCCCGACGGCGGATGATTTCGTCCTGCCTATCGGCCGCGCGAAGGTGGAGCGGGAAGGAACCGACGTCACGCTCGTCTCCTTCTCTCTCACCGTCGGGCTCTGCATGCAGGCGGCCGAGGCGCTGGCGGCGCAGGGGATCAGCGCGGAGGTCATCAACCTCCGCACCCTCCGCCCGCTGGACATCGGGACCATCGTCCGCAGCGTGAAGAAGACCAACCGCATCGTATCCGTCGAGGAAGGCTGGCCCTATGCCGGCATCGGGTCGGAGATCGCGATGCAGGTGATCGAGCATTGCTTCGACGACCTGGACGCGCCGCCGGTGCGCGTCTGCGGCGAGGATGTCCCGATGCCCTATGCGGCGAACCTCGAGAAGCTGGCCCTGCCGCGCCTCGAGCAGGTCGTCGCAGCGGCGCGCAAAGTCACCTACAAGTAGGAGGCGGGTATCATGGCCACCAACATCCTGATGCCCGCGCTGTCGCCCACGATGACAGAGGGCACGCTGGCGCGCTGGCTGAAAAAGGAAGGCGACCAGGTCAAGGCCGGCGAGATCATCGCCGAGATCGAGACCGACAAGGCGACGATGGAAGTCGAAGCCGTGGATGAGGGCCTACTGGGCAAGATCCTGGTCCCTGGCGGCACGGCCGGCGTGAAGGTCAATGATGTGATCGCAGTGCTGGTCGAGCCCGGTGAATCCGTCGGCGCCGCTCCCGCCGCGAAGCCTGCGGCGGCACCCGCCGCAGCGCCCGCGGCGGCGCCTGCACCCGCGCCCGTCGCCGCGCCTGTCGCCCAGGCGCACCCCGCGCCGTCTTCCGGCGATCGCGCCGTTGCCTCGCCGCTCGCGAAGCGGATGGCGCAGCAGGCCGGGCTCGACCTGTCCCGCATCCAGGGCAGCGGGCCGAATGGGCGCATCGTGAAGGCCGATGTCGAAGCCGCACTGGCCAAGGGACCGGCGCCGCAGGCCGCCACCCCGGCGCCGGCCGCGCGCATGCCGGCCGCGCCGGTGAACACGGCGGCGCTCGGCGCGCACAGCGCCGTGCCGCATAGCACGATGCGCAAGGTCATCGCGCGGCGGCTGTCGGACTCCAAGCAGAACGTCCCGCATTTCTACGTCTCGATGGATATCGAGCTGGACGCGCTGCTGGCGCTGCGCGGGCAGCTCAACGCGGCCTCTCCGAAGGATGGGGCGGGTTCGTTCAAGCTTTCGGTCAACGACATGATCATCAAGGCCGCCGCGGTCACGCTGCGCCGGCTGCCGAAGGTCAACGCATCCTGGACCGAGGATGCGACGCTGCTCTACGACGATGTGGACATCTCGGTCGCCGTCTCGATCCCCGATGGGCTGATCACGCCAATCGTCCGCAAGGCGGATCAGAAGGGGCTTGTGGCGATCAGCAGCGAGATGAAGGATCTCGCCGCGCGCGCGAAGTCCGGCAAGCTGAAGCCCGAGGAATTCCAGGGCGGCGGCTTCAGCATCTCCAACATGGGCATGTATGGCGTGCGCGACTTCGCCGCCATCATCAACCCGCCCCAGGCCGGCATCCTGGCGGTCTCGGCCGGCGAACAGCGGCCCGTGGTGAAGGATGGCGCGCTGGCGATCGCGACCGTGATGACCTGCACGCTGTCGGTTGACCATCGCATCGTCGATGGTGCGCTGGCAGCCGAATGGATCGCGGAGTTCAAGCGGATCGTCGAGAACCCGCTGAGCCTGATGCTGTGACCTTCCGCTGGCGCCCCGCGACGCAGGCCGACATCGCGGAGGTCCTGCGCCTCGTCCGGGCGCTGGCGGAGTATGAACGCATCCCCGATCACTTCGTGGCGACGGGTGCGCAGTATGAGGCGGCCTTCTTCGGCGCCTCACCCGTCGCGGATGCCATGCTGTGCGAGGCGGATGGGCGCACGGTCGCGGTCTGCATCGTGACGCGCATCTTCTCGAGCTTCGCCGGCCGGGTCGGGTTGTGGATCGAGGATATCTTCGTGGAGCCCGACTACCGGAAGCGGGGCATCGCGAAGGCGGCCTTCCGCATGGTGGCTCAGCGCGCCATCGACGAAGGCTGCCCCTGGGTCGAGTGGAATGTGCTGGACTGGAACGAGCCGGCGATTGCCGCCTATCGCAGCATGGGTGCGGTGGCCCGCGATGGTTGGACGGATATGCGTGTGACCGGCGACGCGCTGCGGCGCCTTGCAGCAGGGGGCTGAAGATGGCCGAGACCTTCGATCTTGTCGTGGTGGGCGGCGGGCCCGGTGGCTATGTCGCGGCGATCCGCGCCAGCCAGCTCGGGATGAAGACCGCGCTGGTGGAGCGGGAGAATCTGGGCGGCATCTGCCTCAACTGGGGCTGCATCCCGACCAAGGCGCTGCTGCGCGCGAGCGAGATCAATCACCTGCTCCACACGCTCGACCAGTACGGCTTCGCGGCCGACAATATCCGCTTCGACTTCGCCAAGGTGATCAAGCGCAGCCGGCAGGTGGCGGGCCAGCTCTCGGGCGGCGTGAAGCACCTGATGAAGAAGAACAAGGTCACTGTCTTCGACGGCCACGGGAAGCTCGCCGGGCCCGGCAAGCTCAGCGTGACGAAGGACGGCAAGCCGGTGGCCGAACTCGCCGCCAAGCACATCATCCTGGCGACCGGCGCGCGCGCGCGGGTGATCCCGGGGATGGAGCCGGACGGCAAGCTGATCTGGACCTACCGGGAAGCGATGACGCCGGCCGCGATGCCGAAGTCCCTGATCGTCGTCGGCTCCGGCGCCATCGGGTCGGAATTCGCCAGCTTCTACCTCAACATGGGCGCGCAGGTGACGCTGGTCGAGGTGATGGACCGCATCCTGCCGGTGGAGGATGAGGAGATCTCGGCCTTCGTCGCCAAGGCCTTCACCAAGCAGGGTATGAAGCTGCTGACCGGCGCGCGGGTGCAGGGCGTGCGCAAGGGCGCCGACAGCGTCACCGCGATCATCGAGGCGAATGGGAAGGTGCAGGAGATCACCGCCGACCGCCTGATCTCCGCCGTCGGCATCGTCGGCAATGTCGAGGATCTCGGCCTCGAGGGGACGAAGGTGAAGGTGGACCGCACCCATGTGCTCACCGACGCCTTCGGCAACACGGGCGAGGCCGGCGTCTATGCCATCGGCGACCTCACCGGCCCGCCCTGGCTGGCCCACAAGGCGAGCCATGAGGCGATCATCACGGTGGAGGCCATCGCAGGCAAGCATCCGCACGCGATGGATGTGCTGAACATCCCCGGCTGCACCTATTGCCGCCCGCAGGTCGCGAGCGTCGGCCTGACGGAGAAGCGCGCGAAGGAACTCGGCCACGAGGTCCGGGTGGGCCGGTTCCCCTTCATCGGCAACGGCAAGGCCATCGCGATGGGAGAGCCGGAAGGCCTGGTGAAGACCGTCTTCGACGCCAAGACCGGCGAACTGCTCGGCGCCCATATGGTCGGCCCGGAAGTGACCGAGATGATCCAGGGCTACGGCATCGCCCGCACGCTGGAATCGACCGAGGCCGAGCTGATGCACACCGTCTTCCCGCATCCGACGGTCAGCGAGACGATGCATGAAGCCGTGCTCGACGCCTATGGCCGCGTGATCCACATCTGACGGGCGGCGGGGCAGGGGGCTGCGGCCACCCTGCCCGCGATCCCGCGATTGACGGGGGGCGGCACCGCCGCCAGATGTTGCCCATGACCACGCGCGTGGAAATCGATCATCGCAAGCCCTCCGGCCAACCGGCCGGGGAGCCGTTGCGCGGCGCCGACCGCCACCCCGAAAAGGCGAAGCGCCCCGACAACCCCATCCAGCGCAAGCCCGCCTGGATCCGGGTGAAGGCGCCTACCAGCCCGGTCTACCGGGAAACCCAGGCGCTGATGCGCGAACACAAGCTGGTCACGGTGTGCGAGGAAGCGGCCTGCCCGAATATCGGCGAATGCTGGTCGCAGCGCCACGCCACGATGATGATCATGGGCGAGACCTGCACGCGCGCCTGTTCCTTCTGCAACGTCGCCACCGGCGTGCCCAAGGCGCTGGATGCGGATGAGCCGCGCCGCGTCGGGGATGCGGTGGCGAAGCTCGGGTTGCAGCACGTTGTCATCACCAGCGTGGACCGCGACGACCTGGCCGATGGCGGCGCCCGCCACTTCGCGGAGACCATCCGCGCCATCCGCGCCGCCGCCCCCGCCACGACGATCGAGATCCTGACGCCCGACTTCCTCCGCAAGGATGGCGCGCTGGAGGTTGTGGTCGCGGCACGGCCGGATGTGTTCAACCACAATCTGGAAACCGTGCCCGGCCTCTACCCCACCATTCGGCCCGGTGCGCGGTACTACCATTCGCTGCGGCTACTGGACCGCGTGAAGCAGCTCGATCCCTCCATCTTCACCAAATCCGGCATCATGGTCGGCCTCGGCGAGAAGCGGATCGAGGTGCTGCAGGTGATGGACGATCTGCGAAGCGCGGATGTCGATTTCCTCACCATCGGCCAGTATCTCCAGCCCACGGTGAAGCACGCGGCGGTCGATCGCTTCGTCACGCCCGAGGAGTTCGAGGACTACGCCAAGGTCGCGCGCGGCAAGGGGTTTCTCCTGGTGTCCTCGACGCCGCTGACGCGCAGCTCTTATCACGCCGACCGTGATTTCGCGGCGCTGCGCGAAGCGCGCGAAGCGACCCTGAAGGTCCGGGCCGCGTAAGGCCGCCGCCATGCCCACCCACGCCGAAAAGAAGGTGCTGCCCTACACGTCGGAGCAGCTGTTCGACATGGTGGCCGATGTGCGCCGCTATCCGGAATTCCTGCCCTGGTGCGTCGGCGCGCGGATCATCTCCCGCACCGAGACAGAGCTGGTCGCGGACCTCACCATCGGCTTCAAGATGTTCCGCGAGACCTTCCGCAGCCATGTCGCGCTGGAAAGCCCGCATCATGTGCATGTACGCTACCTGACGGGGCCGTTCCGGTATCTGAACAACCATTGGCGCTTTCGAACTGTCGCGACGGGAACCGAGGTCGATTTCTTCGTCGATTTCGAATTCAAGTCGCGCCTGTTGCAGGCGGTGATCGGCACTGTCTTCAACGAGGCCGTGCGCCTGATGGTCCGTGCCTTCGAACGCCGCGCCTATGCGCTGTATCGCCGCAGCGCCCCGCCCGCGGCCGCGCCCGCGGAACCGGCGCCGACGGCCTGACCGGGCCAGCGCCCGAGGCATGACCGGCACCGCCCCACCCGCCTTCGACCCCGCCGCCCACCGCATGGTGTCGGAACAGCGCTGGTTCGAGGATTTCCGCCTCGGCGAACGCTTCCCGCTGCCGAGCCGCACGATGACGGAGGCGATCTTCCTCGCCTTCCAGGCGGCCAGCGGCGACAACCACCCGATCCATTACGACCGTGCCTACTGCCAGGCGCGCGGCCTGCCGGACATGCTGGCCCACGGCTATCTGGTCGCGATCCAGACCGCGGCCGGCGCCGGCACCTTCCCGCATCTGGTGGAACAGTCGCTGAAGGCCTTTCTCGACCAGACGAGCCGCTTCCTGCATCCGGTCTTCGTGGGCGACACGCTCTATGCTTGCCTGGAAGTGGATGAGATCGCGCCGAACCGGACGACCGGGGTGATCGGGCTGCGGAGCACGGTGCACAACCAGCATGGCGTGCTGGTGCTGGAAGGACGGCACCGCTACCTGCTCAGGAAGCGGCCGGAATAAGGTGGCGCCTCAGCCCGGCGCCAATTGCCGCCGGAGCCAATCCAGCCGTTCGGCCGTTGCCTCGGCGGCCAGCGCCTCGATCTCACGGTAGGCGGCGAGGATCTCGATACCGAAGGGCGTCAGCGCCGTGCCGCCGCCCCGCGCGCCGCCCTTGGCGGCGGCCACCACGGGTTCGCGGAAATGCGCGTTCATCGCCGCCACCAGGTCCCAGGCGCGCTGGTAGGACATGCCCATCCGGCGACCGGCGGCGGCGATGGATCCGCTGTCGCGGATCGCTTCCAGCAATTCGGCCTTGCCGGGGCCGAAGGGCTCGCCGGCGGCCAGCAGGATGCGGATGCGGAGCCGACCGGCCGGCCGGTCTTCGGACTCCGCTCGGGTCATGCGCGCCATTTGGGAAGGGAACCACAGAAGGGCCGAGCGGGGAATCCGGCCCCTTGATCTATCTTCGGCGGTCGATATCGTTATCTGGCGATAACGCGACAGGCCGAAACTCCATGCATCGCCGCCAGCTGCTGGCCGCCCTTGGGGGGCTGGCCATCGCCGCCAGCCCCGCCAGCGCGCAGCAGCCGGTCACGGTCTTCGCCGCGGCGAGCCTGACGGATGCGCTCCGCGCGCTGGGCCAGGATTGGGCGGCGCGCGGCAACCCCGCGCCGCGCTTTTCCTTCGCGGCGTCCTCGGCGCTGGCGCGGCAGATCGGACAAGGCGCGCCGGCCGACCTGTTCCTTTCGGCCGATGAGGCCTGGATGGACTATCTGCGGGACCGCAACCTGATCGAGGACGACACGCGCCAGAGCCCGATCGGCAATGCCCTGGTCCTGGTCGCGCCGGCTGGCCTCGCGCGGCAGGTTGCGCTCGGGCGCGGGGTGGATCTGCTGGCGTTGGCGGCGGGGGGGCGGATCGCGGTGGGCGATCCCGCCCATGTCCCGGCCGGGCGCTATGCCCAGGCGGCTCTGGACTGGCTCGGCCAATGGCAGGCGGTCGCGCCGCGCCTCGCACGGGCTGAGAATGTCCGCGCCGCCCTGCTGCTGGTCGAACGTGGGGAAGCGCCGCTCGGCATCGTCTATGCGACCGATGCCGCCGCCGCCCGGGGCGTTACCGTGATCGGCACCTTCCCGGCCGAGAGCCATCCGCCCATCACCTATCCCTTCGCCGTCACACGCCGCGCCGCCGCCAACCTCCAGGCCCGCGCGCTGCACGCCTTCCTGACCGGGTCGGAAGCCGCCGCCACCTGGCAGCGCTTCGGCTTCAAGCTGGCCGGCTGAGGCGATGCTGGGTCTGGGTGCGGAGGAATGGCAGGCTGTGCGGCTCAGCCTCGAAGTCGCGACGCGCTCTGTCGCCGTGTCGCTGCTGCCGGCCGTCGCGACCGCGTGGCTGCTGGTACGCGGGCGGTTTCCGGGGCGGATGCTGCTGGATGCGCTGGTGCATCTGCCGCTGGTCGTGCCGCCCGTGGTGGTCGGCTGGGCGCTGCTGATGCTGTTCGGCGTTCGCGGGCCCATCGGCGCGCCGCTGCATGACTGGTTCGGCATCCGCCTGGTCTTCTCGACCGAAGGCGCGGCGCTGGCGACAGCGGTGATGTCCTTCCCGCTCATCGTGCGCGCCGTGCGCCTGGGCCTGGAGAATGTGGACCCGGGGCTTGAGGCTGCCGCGCGCACGCTCGGCGCCGGGCCCCTCGACCGCTTTGTCACCATCACCCTGCCGCTGATGGCGCCGGGGATCCTGGCCGGCGCCGTCACGGCCTTCGCAGCCGGTCTCGGGGAATTCGGGGCGGTGATCACCTTCGCCTCCAACATCCCCGGCGAGACGCAGACCCTGCCGCTGGCGATCTACGCCGCCACCCAGACGCCGGGCGGGGAGCCGGTGGCGGCAAGGCTCGCCTTCGTGTCCTTCACGCTGGCCGTAGCGGGGCTGCTGCTGGCCGAGGTGATCGCGCGGCGGATGCACATGCTGCTGGGCCGTGCCTGATGCTGGATGTTGCGCTGCGCCATCGCTACGGGCGGGATGGGTTTGCGCTGGATGCCGCCTTCGCGATGCCGGAGGCTGGCGTCACCGCGCTGTTCGGCCCCTCCGGCTGCGGGAAAAGCACGATCCTCGCGGCTGTGGCCGGGCTGTTGCGACCCGATGAAGGGCGCGTTGCGCTGGATGGCGTGGCGCTGCTGGATACCGCGCGCGGCCTCTGCCTGCCGCCCGAGGCGCGGCGCTGCGGCGTGGTATTCCAGGATGCGCGCCTGTTCCCGCATCTGACCGTCGAGGCCAATCTGCGATACGGGCTGCGCCGCGCCCCGCGCGAGGCGACCGGGCCGGGTTTCGAGGAGGTGGTGGCCCTGCTCGGCCTCGCGCCTTTGCTAGCGCGCCGCCCCGCCGCGCTGTCGGGCGGGGAACGGCAGCGCGTCGCGCTCGGTCGTGCCCTGCTGTCGCGGCCGCGGCTGCTGCTGATGGATGAGCCGCTGGCGGCGCTCGACACGCCGAGGCGGGCGGAGGTGCTGCCCTTCCTCGCGCGGTTGCGCGATGTGGCGCGGCTGCCGATCCTCTACGTCACCCATGCGCTGGATGAGGTGGATGCGCTGGCCGATACGCTGGTGCTGCTGGAAGACGGGCGCGTGCGCGCCGCCGGCCCGCTGGAAGCGCTGACCGCGCGCACGGACTTGCCGCTGGCGCAGCGCCGGGATGGCGGCGTGGTGCTGGGCTGCGTCGTGCTGGACCACGACGCCGCGCGCGGCCTGACGCGGCTGGGTTTCGCCGGTGGCGCCGTGGTGGTGCCGCTGCGGGATGAGCCGCCGGGCACGCCGCTGCGCCTGCGGCTGCGGGCGCGCGATGTCGCGGTGGCCACGCAGGCGCCGCAGGGTCTCTCGACCAGCAACGCGCTGCCCTGCACGCTGGCAGGGATCGTGCCGGCGGGCGTGCCGCATGAGGCCTTCCTGCGGCTCGACCTTGGCGGCAGCGTGATCCTGGCGCGGGTGATGCAGGACACCGTCGCGCGGCTGGGCCTCCATCCCGGCATGGCGCTGTTCGCCCTGGTGAAGGCGGTGGTCTTCGACCATGCGGCCGCGCCCGGCATGGCGCTGGGTGGGGCGCGCGGCCCGGGCGGGTGACAGGCGCGGCCGGGGCGGATAAGCCCTTATGGCGCGGGCCGCACCCGCCCTTCAGGAGAGCGTGACTTGGCCGGATCCGAATTGCCGTTGGCCGCTGGCCTCTACACCCCGCAGCGCCCCGATCCCGCGCTGCCGCCGCCCCGCATCAACCTCTATTCCGACACCCAGACGCGCCCGACGCCCGCGATGAAGGACGCGATGATGCGCGCCAAGGTCGGCGACGAGCAGAATGGCGACGACCCGAGCGTGCAGGCGCTCTGTGACCGGATGGCGGCGCTGATGGGCAAGGAGGCGGCGGTGTTCATGCCGACGGGCACGATGTGCAACGTCGCGGCCACCCTCGTGCATTGCCGCCCCGGCGACGAGATCATCGCGCATGAGACCGCGCATATCCTGACCAGCGAGGGCGGCGCGCATGCGGCGCTCGGTGGGTTCCAGATCCACCCGCTGAAGGGCCCGCGTGGCCTGTTCACCCCCGACGCGCTGCGCGCCGCGATCCGCGGCAAGTCGCGCCACACGCCGACGCAGAGCCTGCTGGAAGTCGAGCAGACCGCGAATATCGGCGGCGGCGCCGTCTGGCCGAAGGCGCAGCTGGACGAAGTGGCGGCGATCGCCAAGCAGCATGGGCTCGCCACGCATATGGACGGCGCGCGGCTGATGAATGCCTGCGTCGCCGCCGGCATCCCGGCCGCCGAAATGACGGCTGGCTTCGACAGCGTCTGGCTCGATTTCACCAAGGGGCTCGGCGCGCCGCTGGGCGCGGTGCTCTGCGGGTCCGCCGCCTTCATCGACCAGGCCTGGCGCTGGAAGCAGCGGCTGGGCGGCGCGATGCGCCAGGGTGGCATCTGCGCGGCGGCGTGCCTCTACGCGCTGGACCACCATATGGACCGGCTGGCGGAAGATCACGCCAATGCGAAGGCCCTCGCGCGCGGCCTCGCGCAGATGCCGGGGATGGTGGTGGAGGAGCCGGATACCAACCTCGTCTTCTTCGACCCCGCCGGCACCGGCCTTGGCGCGGTGGAGCTCGTGAAGCGGCTGCGGCTTGAGGGCGTGCAGCTTTCGATCCTCGGCGGGCGCATCCGGGCCTGCACGCATCTCGATGTCACGGCGGCGATGATCGAGGAGACGCTGCAGCTGGTACGCGCGGCGGTGGCCCGCGGTTGAGAGAGGGGCTGCATAAGCGCTGCGGAAGGCGCATGCTGCGCCTTCGACCAGCAGGAAGGACCGACCGGAATGGCCAAGGGACAGCTTCGAAGCGGACGTGAGAAGAAGAAGCCGAAGGCCGACAAGAAGCCGGCCGGCCCGGCGCCTTCGCCCTTCAGCCAACCGCCTTCCTCGAAGAAGCCCGCGCCCAAGACCGGCGGCGGCTGAATGGACCGGGACGCGCTGACCGCCTGGGCGCTGGCGAATGGCTGGCAGATGATGGCCGGCGCGCCCTGCCTGGTGAAGCCTTCGAACCCGAAGGAGGCCATCGTCCGGATCGTCTTCAAGGCGACGGTCGTGAACCTTGAGGTGAAGAAGCCCGCCGGCAAGTGGGAAAAGGTGGCCGGCGCCGCCTATGGCGCCGTCGTTGCCGATGAGGACACCGGACTGCCCCGCGGCCTCTGCTTCGAGACGATACCGGGCATCACCATGCTGATGCAGGACAACAAGGACCGCATGGTCTTCGCCCGGATGACCGGCAAGGGCTGACGGCATGCTCCCTCTCCCGCTTGCGGGAGAGGGTGGGGGTGAGGGCTGGACCGCGCGTGCCGCTCAGCCGCCCGCCAGCTTCGCCAGCAGCCGCGCATGGCTGCGGGTGCCGCCATGGAAGCAGCGCAGGTCGAACTTCTCGTTCGGCGAATGCACCTGGTCGTCATCCAGGCCGAAGCCCATCAGCACCGTATCCAGCCCGAGGATATCCTTCAGGCTGGAGACAACGGGGATCGAGCCGCCGCAGCCGATCATCGCGGCCGGCTTGCCGTATTCATCGGCCAGCGCCGTCTGCGCCGCGCGGATGAAGCGGCTATCCGCCGGCACCTCGATGCCGGGGGAGGAGCTGAACACCTGGAAGCTGGCCTTCGCATCGGCCGGCAGGCGCGCCTGCACGAAGGCCTGGAAACTCTCGAACACCTTCTCATGGTCCTGGCCGGGCACGAGGCGGAAGGAGACCTTCGCATGCGCTTCAGACGCGATAACGGTCTTGCTGCCCGCGCCGGTATAGCCGCCCCAGATGCCGTTGATATCGGCGGTCGGCCGCGCCCAGAGCCGCTCCAGTGGGCCGCGATCCTTCTCGCCGACCGGCACCGAAAGCCCGATATCGCCTAGGAAGTCATGTTCGCTGAAGCCCAGCGACTGCCAAGATGCGCGCTGCGCCGCCGACAATTCCGGCACGCCCTCATAGAAGCCGGGCAGCTGGATGCGGCCATCGGCGTCGTGCAACTCGCCCAGGATCTTCGTGATCAGGTTCAGCGGGTTCAGCGCGCTGCCGCCATACATCCCCGAATGCAGGTCGCGGCTGGCAGCCTTCAGGTCGAGCTGGACGTAGCACATGCCGCGCAGCCGCGTGGACAGCGCCGGCGTGTTGATGTTCCACATCCCCGTGTCGCTGATCACCGCCACATCCGCCTTCAGTTCTGGCGCATGCGCAGCCAGGAAGGGCGCGAGGTTGGGGGAGCCGATCTCCTCCTCACCCTCGATCACCGCGGTGATGGCGCAGGGCGGGCCGCCGGCGATGCGGTGCCAGGCGCGCAGCGCCTCGATCCACATCATGGTCTGGCCCTTGTCGTCCACCGCGCCGCGCGCGACCACGCGCTGGCCATGCGGGCCCTGGACGATCTGCGGATCGAAGGGCGGGCTGGTCCACAGCTCGAAGGGGTCGGCGGGCTGCACATCGTAATGCCCGTAATAAAGAAGGTGCGGCGGCGCTTCGGCCGGCCGATTCACGCCTTCGGGCTGCGCCCTTCGGCGATCGGACGGCAGGCCGCCGGGCCCGGGATGATGCGCGACGACGACGGGATGGCTTGGCGTCTGCCGCAGGCTGGCGGTGAAGCCGATCGCCACCAGCTGGTCACGCACCCATTCGGCGGCGGCCACGCAATCCGCCTTGTGCTGCGGCTGCGCGCTGACCGAGGGGATCCGCAGCCAATCGACAAGCCGCGCGACGGCCTGGTCGTGGTCCGCGTCGATGGCGGCGAGCAGCTTGTCGGTGATGTCCATTATTCACTCCGGAAGGGTGCGCCGGATCAGCGCGAAGGCGGCCGCGACGGTGGCGGCGCGGATGGCGGTGCGGTCGCCCGGGAAGATGTGGCGTTCCACGCGGCTCGGCTGGCCGCGCGCGGCGCAGCCGATGAAGACCAGCCCGACGGGCTTCGAAGCGCTGCCCCCGCCCGGCCCCGCGATGCCGGTGCAGGATATGGCGATGTCGGCCCCCGCATCCCGCCGCGCGCCTTCGGCCATCTGCCGCGCGACGGGTTCGCTGACCGCGCCATGATCGGCGAGCGTCGCCTCCGCCACGCCGAGCATGCGCGCCTTGGCCTCGTTGGAATAGGTGACATAGCCCGCCAGCACGCTGGCCGAGGAACCGGGGATCGCGGTGAGCGCCGCGGCGATCAGCCCGCCCGTGCAGCTTTCCGCCGTGGCGATGGTCAGCCCCTTCGCCTGCAGCGCGCCGAGCAGCGCGGCGGCGTCATCCAGCGTCGCCTGGTCCAGCATCAGCCGATCACTCCGGGGAAGATGGCGTGGAAGGCGAGCAGCGCCGCCGCCGCGATGGCGCCCGCCAGGATGTCGTCCAGCATCACGCCGAAGGCGCCACCTTGGTTGTCCGCCCAGGACACCGGCCAGGGCTTCGCGATATCCAGCACGCGGAATAGCGCGAAGGCCAGCGCGACGCCGGTCCAGCTCGCCGCCGGCAGCGCCGCGAGCGCGAGCAGCATGCCCGCGCCCTCATCGGCCACGAACCAGCCCGGATCCTCGGTCTCGTCCCGCAGCACCTGTCGCGCCGCCCAGAAGCCAGCCACAGTGATCGCGGCCGCCAGCACCAGGCAGGCCACGGGCCCGAGCAGCGCCAGCGGCAGCACCACCGCCGAACCCCAGCTGCCCGGCCCCGGCCGCAGCAAGCCCGCGCCGCCGAGAGTCGCGACGAAACGCGCGGGGGTCATGCGATGGCCCCGAGGAAGTCGTCGATTGCCGCCGCGACCGGCGGTTCCCCAAGCGTCGGGCAGTGGCCGGACCCAGGCACCTCGATGAAGCCCATATCGGGCCGCTCAGCGCGCATGCGCTGCGCCGTCGCGGGCGAGAGCAGGTTCGACACCGCCCCGCGCACCAGCATCAGCGGCGCATGGGCCAATGCGCCGAAGGCGCCCCAGAGCGGCGGCGGCGCTCCTTGGCCGCGCAAGGCCTCCGCGATCCTGGTGTCCCAGCGCGGATGCCATGCCCCATCCGCACCCGGTGCGTAGGTGAGCGATGCGAAATGCTCCCACCCCGCTTCGTCCAGCATCAGCGGCGGCAGCTTGTCCCGCAGATGCGCCACCGCTTCCGCCAGCGAGCCGAGCGCGGGATCATGCGCGACGAAGCCCTGCACGAAGTCGAGACCCACATCCTCGATGGTGGGGCCGATATCGTTCAGCACCACGCCGGCGATGGCGCTCGGCCGCATCACCGCCAGCACCATCGCCAGGATGCCGCCGAAGCTGGTGCCGACGATGATCGCGCGCGGGCAATGTAGGGCGGACATGGTGTCCAGCACATCGCCCAGGGACTGCGCGATGCCATAGCGCGCGATGTCGGCGGGCCGGGCGCTGTCGCCATGCCCCGCATGATCCAGCGCCACCACCCGCCGCCGGCCCGCATGCCGCGCGGCCAGCGCCGCGAAATCGCCCGAGCTGCGCGTCAGCCCCGACAGGCAGAGGATCGGCGTGCGCCCTTCCGGGCCCGGATGGTCGAGCGCCGATAGCATCAGCCCATCCCGCGCCCGGAAGCCGATGCGGCGCGGCGTCACCGCCGGCCGTCCAGCAGCGCCGCCAGCGGATGCGGCAGGTCGAGCGCCCCGGGATCACGGGCGCGATAGACGACGGTGTTCTCGATCACCCGCTGCACATAGTTGCGGGTCTCGGCGAAGGGAATGAGCTCGATCCACTCCCGCGCATCGGGCCCCGATGGCAGGCGCGGATCGCCATAGGTCACAAGCCATTCATCCACCCGCGCCGCGCCTGCGTTATAGGCCGCCGCCGCCAGCGGCAGCGCGCCGGCATAGCGGCTGATGCGATCCGCGATATAGGCCGAGCCGAGCCGCATATTGTGCGCCGGATCCGTCGTCAGCATCGCGGTCGTGTGAGGGATGCCGAGCCGCCGCGCGACGGATTGCGCGGTGGCGGGCAGCAATTGCATGGGCCCGCGCGCATTCGCGGATGAGACGGCGGAGAGGTCGAAATTGCTCTCCTGCCGGGTGATGGCGTTGACCAGCGCAGGTTCCGCGCCATCGCGCGGCATGGGGAAGGGGGCCGGCCAGCCATCCTCGATCAGCACCACCCCATCCGCCCCGGCCCGCCGCGCCACCCAGACCGCGTGGTCCGGCCGCCCGATGACGGTGGCGAGCCGCGCGATCAACCAGCGATCCGTGGCATCGGGCGAGAGATCCTCCAGCCGCAGCAGGAACATGCGGGCCCGGTCGGACTGGCCGAGATCGGCCAGCGTCACCGCCGCCCGCGCCAATTCCCGGGCGCCGAAGAGCTGCGCGATATCGGGGGCGGGATGGGGCAGGGCGGTTGCGTTGATGCGCGCCGCGAGCTGGCGCGGCGTCTCGCCCAAGGCGAGGCTCGCGAGCTGCCCATAATAGGCGACAGGGAAGCCGGCCGCCGCCTGGAAGCGCGCCCGCGCCTCCGTCTCTCGGCCCATCGCGGCCAAGGCGAGCCCTTCCCAATACGCGCTGCGGGCGCGGGTGATGACGCTTGCGCTGCCTTCGGCCACCCGGGTGAAGTGGCGCTGGGCGCCGGCTGCGTTATCCAGCCGGCGCAGCGCGATCAAGCCGGCGAGGAATTCGGCTTCCTGCCGCGGTTCGCCAGGCTGCGCCTGGCCGTGATTCGCGGAGACGCGATAGGCGGCCTGCGGATCGCCTAGCCGCAGCAGCTTGCGGGTCAGGATTTGCCGCTCCGCCCAGATCGCGCGCGCGGCCTCGGCTGAGATCCCTGCCTGCAACGGCTCGGCCGAGGCCCAGATCGCGGCGGCTTCCGCGTCGCGGTCACGGCGGCGCAGCAGGCGGGCGCGTTCGTAGAGCACGCCGAGGTCGCGGATGCGCGCCGCGCCATCGGGCTCCCGGTCCCCGCGCAGCGCAAGCCGCGCTTCCGCCGCCGCACGCCGGTTGGCATCGAGCCGGGGCACCAGGCGGGACGCGGCGCCGGCCTGGTTGTCCCAGACCAGCCGGTCGAAGCGGCGCCAATGGTCATCGGCCGTCAGGATCTGCGCGTGCCGCTCGGCGAAGGCCGCCTCGGCCGGCGCATCGGCGGGCGGGGCGCTGCGCCAGGCCTCGCGCAGCATGGGCGCGGCCTGCGGCGCCCGGCCCTGGCGGGACAGCGCTTCCGCGAAGCGCTGCGCGCCCTGGATCGTGCGGGGCGCACTACGGGTGAAGTGGCGCAGCACAACCGCATCATCAGGGTCGGTGGCCAGCATCTCCTCGGCGCGGCGGGCGATGGTCTCGGGCAGGGGCCAATCCGGATTGGCGGCGAGCCAGGCGGCGATCTCGGCGCCGGTGGCGCCCGAGGTCCGGGACTGCACCTTCATCCAGGCCACCAGCTTGCGCGCCACCGGATCGGCGCTGGCGGCCAGCGATTCCGCATCCGTGAAGCGGTTGGCCTGGGCGGCGGCAAGCGCCTGGCGCCCGGCGGCGCGCTGGGCCTCGCTGGCCCAGGGCTGGGCCTTGGCGGGCAGGCTGGACAGGGGCAGGGCGAGGAGGATCGCGAGGAGGATCGGCAGGGCGCGGCGCATGGGACATAGCATAGCGCGATTCCCGGCCCGGTCGCGCCCTTGCCGCGCCATTGCCGCGGCCTTGCGGCGCGGGCCCCTCGCGCCTAGTTTCCGCGATCCGATACGCCAGGGATTGAGAAGACCATGTTCAGGGGATCGCTCGTCGCGCTGATCACGCCCATGCAGGCTGACGGCTCCCTGGATCTCAAGGCTTTCAGCGACTTCGTCGAATGGCAGATCGAGGAAGGCACCCAGGGCCTGATCCCGGTCGGCACCACCGGCGAAAGCCCGACGGTGACCCATGCGGAACACCATCAGGTCGTTGCCGCCTGCATCGCCGCCGCGCGCGGGCGCGTGCCCGTCATCGCCGGCACCGGCAGCAATTCGACCGCCGAGGCGATCGACCTGACGCGGCATGCGAAGCAGGACGGCGCCGATGCGGCGCTGGTGGTGACGCCCTACTACAACAAGCCGACGCAGGAAGGGCTGTATCGCCACTACATGGCGATCGCCGATGCGGTGGAATTGCCGCTGATCATCTACAACATCCCCGGCCGCAGCGTGGTGGACATGAGCGTCGAGACGATGGCGCGGCTCGCGACCCACCCGAACATCGTGGGCGTGAAGGACGCGACCGCGAACCTCACCCGGCCGCTGCACACGCGCCTCGCTTGCGGGCCGGATTTCTGCCAGCTGTCCGGCGAAGACCACACCGCGCTCGCCTATCTCGCCGCCGGCGGGCATGGCTGCATCAGCGTCACCGCCAATATCGCGCCCCGGCTTTGCCGGCAGATGCACGATGCCTGGGCGGAAGGGCGGGTGAAGGACGCGATGGCCATCCAGGACCGCCTTGTGCCCGTGCATGACGCGATGTTCTGCGAGACCTCCCCCGGCCCGGTGAAGGTCGCGGCCAGCCTGTTGGGTCGCAGCCGCGATCTGTGCCGCCTGCCGATGGCCCCCGTCGCCGACAGCACCCGGCTTCGCGTGCGGGAAGCGATGGCGGGCGCGGGGCTGCTGAACTAGGCGCATCATGGCGGAACCTCGGAAGAAGGGCCTGATCAGCCACGGCATCGCCTCGCAGAACCGCAAGGCGCGCTTCGACTACAAGATCGGCGAGACGATCGAAGCCGGGGTGATGCTGGTCGGGCCGGAGGTGAAGTCGCTCCGCGCCGGCCGCGCCACGCTCACCGAGGCTTGGGCGGGTGAGCGCAATGGCGAGATCTTCCTGTTCAATTGCTACATCCCCGAATGGCAGGCCGGCAGCTTCGCCGCCAAGTTCGAGCCGCGCCGTCCGCGCAAGCTGCTGCTGCACCGGAAACAGGTGCGGGAATTGATCGGCAGCATCACGCGTGAGGGCATCACGCTGGTGCCGATGGACATCCACTTCAACGAACGCGGCGTGGCGAAGGTGCTGCTCGGCGTCGGCGAGGGCAAGAAGAAGCACGACAAGCGCGCCGCCATCGCGGCCCGGGATTGGCAGCGCGACAAGGCGCGGCTGATGCGGGACCGGGGGTAGGGCCTCGCGAAGCCTGTCAGGCTTCGCCCTGGCGTATCGATGTCGTGCGACCTAGCCTCGGCGCCGCAATGACACCCCGCCTCGTCCTGGCCTGCCTCGCTCTTCTGGTCCTGGCCGGCTGCGCCGCGCCGGCGACGGGGCATATCGCGGCCCCTTACGGTCCCCCTGGACCTTCCGCGCCACTGTCCGCGCGACCCTGCCCGGCGCCGCCCGACCCGGTACGGAGCCTGATGTCGGAGCCCTTCTACACGGATGGGCGCTTCTCCACCCCCGACCCCGCCCGGCTCGCCGCCGATACCGAGGCGTCGCGACCCTTGCGGGACTGGCTGGCGGCGATCCAGCGCCCGGCGGAACGCTGGGTGGCGCTTCGCCAGGATGCGGAAGCCGATTGCGCGCTGCGCCTGCTGGACGCTTGGGCGGAAGCCGGCGCCCTGCTCGGCACCTTCAACCGCCAGGGCGGCTATCATCGCAAATGGACGCTCGGGGGCGCGGCGCTCGCCTTCCTCGCGGTGCGGGACGCGCCATCGGCCACGCCGGAGCGGAACGCGCGCATCGGGGGCTGGCTTGCCCAGGTCGCCCGGCAGGTGCAGCCCGTCTATGACCGGCCGGGCCCGCGCAACCCGGACCCCGCCATCGCCAGCGAATTGCGGAACAACCATGTGGTCTGGGCCGGGATGGCCGTGGCGGCGGCAGGGGTGGCGGCCGGCGATCCCGCCCTGCTGGCCTGGGGCATTGGCAAGGGCGCGGTCTTCCTGGATGCGGTGTCAGCCGAAGGCGCGCATCCGCAGGAACTCGCCCGCGGGCGGATGGCGCTGCACTACCACCTGTTCGCGCTGCACAGCGCGGCCGCCCTGGCGCGGCTGGGCGAGGCGGGCGGCCAGCCCTTCGACGCCGCGCGGGCCGACGGCCTGGCGCGCTTCGCCCGCTTCACCTACGCCGCGACCCAGGACACCGCCCGCATCGCCGCCCTGGCGGGGGAACCGCAGGGGCACCTGACCAATCCGCGCCCTTGGCTGCGCGACGGCCAGGGCTTCGAGATCATCCGCCCACGGGTTGCGCCGCCCGAGGCACTGGCGCCGTTCCGGCCTTACCGGAGCGGCTGGCTCGGCGGGAATGTCACGCTCCTTTGGGGCGGCTGACGCCCCTTGCATCCCGCGCCGCGCCACCGAATTGGGGCGTGGTCGATGCAAGGACACGGCCAGGAGCCCCGATGCCAGAGAGCGAGCCCGAAATCCCCCTGTCTGGCGCGGTGAAGCAGAAGCTGGTGGAGGCCAAGCAGGACTGGGCACGGACGGGCCGGCTTCTCACCGGCGCCACCAGCACGCCGGAGCAGGACCGCCTGCCGCCCGGCCAGCGGCTGGTGGAGGATTTCCCGGTCCTCGACCTTGGCGTGCAGCCGGATGTGAACCGGGCGAATTGGCGCCTGCGCCTCGAAGGGCTGGTGATGGCGCCGCTCCGCCTGACGCTCGATGAGTTCATGGCGCTGCCGCAGGGGGGGCGGGTGAACGACATCCACTGCGTCACCCAATGGTCGCGCTATGACAATGCCTGGCAGGGCGTCACGGTTGCCTCGCTGCTGGAACTGGCCCGGCCCAAGGACGAGGCCCGCTTCGTCGCGATGACCAGCTATGACGGCTACACCACCAACCTCGCCATCGAGGACTTTTCCCGAGACGAGAACCTTCTGGCCCATTCCTGGGCCGGCGCCCCGCTGGAACGGCGGCATGGCGGGCCGGTGCGGCTGGTGGTGCCCCACCTCTATTTCTGGAAGAGCCCGAAATGGATCACCCGCATCGAATTCCTGCGGGAGGACCGGCCGGGCTTCTGGGAAGTCCGCGGCTACCACAACCGCGGCAACCCCTGGTCGGAGGAGCGGTATGGCTGAGATCGCACGGCGTACCCTGCTGGCGAGCCCGCTGCTGATGGCGGCGTCCCCGATGCCGACGGTCTTCGACTTCACGCTGGATGCGCTGGAAGGCGGCGCGCTGCCGCTGGCGGCGTTCCGGGGCCGGGCGCTGATGGTGGTGAACACCGCGAGCTTCTGCGGCTTCACCCCGCAATACGCCGCGCTGCAACGTCTGCATGACCGCTTCGAAGCCCGCGGCTTCGCGGTGATCGGCGTGCCCTCCAACGATTTCCGCCAGGAGAGCGAGGACAACGCGCGCATCCGGCAATTCTGCGACACGATGTACGGCATCACCTTCCCCATGGCCGCGTTGACGCGAGTGCGGGGGCAGGGCGCGCATCCGCTCTATGCCTGGCTGGCCCGCCAGGGCGGCGGCCCGCCGGGCTGGAATTTTCATAAGTTCCTGGTGGCGCGGGATGGGCGCACGGTCCGGTCCTTCCCGACCGCGACCGCGCCGGAGGCCCCTCCGGTGCTCCTGGCCATCAACGCGGCGCTGGAGGCTCGCCCCGCGGCGTGACGCGGCGTCAGCCTAGAGCGTGATCGCCGTAGGTTGGAACGGCCGAAGGCGTGAATCACGCGACCAAACAATAGGCTAGACCATGATCGGCGCTTCTATCAGCGCCGATCATGGTCTAGGCGGCGCACCAGATCGGCCACCACCGCCTCGAACATCTCCGTCGTCAGGCGGCCGGTCTGGGTGTTGTAGCGGCTGACATGGTAGCTGTCGGCCAGCAGCACGCCGTCGGGTAGCTTATGCACCGCGCCATGCGCGAATTTCAGCCGCGCCACCGGGATCCGGTAGCTTTTCAGCAGCGCGTTATGCGCGACCAGCCCCAGCGCCAGCACCGCCTTCAGCTTCGGCATCGCGGCCCGTTCAGCGATGACGTAGCGGTTGCAGGTTGTGATCTCGGCGGGGGTGGGCAGGTTCTCAGGGGGCACGCAGCGGACGGCATTGGCGATCCGAACGCCGGTTAGCTCCATCCCGTCGCGCGGGTCCTCGCGATAGGTGCCGCTTGCCATGCCGAATTTCAGGAGCGTCGCGTAGAGCAGCTTGCCCGCATGATCCCCGGTGAAGGGGCGCCCCGTGCGGTTCGCCCCCTTCACCCCTGGCGCGAGCCCGAGCACCAGCAGCGGCGCGTCTTGCGGGCCCCAGCACGGCACGGGGGCATTGTGCCAGTCCGGCCATTTCGCCCGGTTGGCCATGCGATAGGCGACCAGCCGGGGGCAGAGCGGGCAGTCACGGCCGGGGGTGTCGGGACCAGCCGATGCGGCGGGGATCGTCATCCGTCGCGGATAGACCATCGCCCGGGCTTATTGAAGCGCGGCGATGATCCAGCGCCTTGTTCCGGCGCGCGATTCGGCGCCCCGTTCCCCTTAATCCGGCAGTTCGACCGGGTCGCGGAAGGGCTCGGCCGGGGTGGTGCGGGGGCGTTCGGCCACCCGCTCGGGCGACCGGGCCGGGGCCGGGCGGGGGCGCGGCTCCACCTGCCGGCGGATGATGTCAGGGGCGAGGTCGGAGAGGTCGATGAACTGGTCGGCCTGACGGCGCAATTCATCGGCGATCATCGCCGGCTGGGTGCGGATGGTGGACAGGACAGAGACGCGAAGCCCCTGTTGCTGCGCGGCCTCCATCATCCGGCGCAGATCGCCGTCGCCGGCCAGGATCACGGCGTGGTCGAGCCGCGGCGCGAGGGTCAGCACATCCACCGCCATCTCCACCGCGATGTCGCCCCGGACCCGGCGGCGGCCATTGGCGTCGGTGTATTCCCGCGCCGGCTTGGTCACGACGCAGTAGCCATTGTAGCCTAGCCAATCGACCAACGGCCGCAGCGGGGAGTATTCGTCGTTCTCGAGCAGCGCCGTGTAATAGCTGGCCCGAACCAGACGCGCCTGGCGGCGGAAGAAGCCGAGCAGGTTCTTGTAGTCGACATCGAAGCCTAGGTTCCGCGACGCGCCATAGAGATGGACGCCGTCGATGAACAGGCCGAGCCTCTCCTGGGGATCGAAATGCAAGTGGGACTCTTTCTCTACAATTTCCGGAACAATATCATAAAGGGAATGATGCGTCACCGGTCTTTCCGGACGGGCATCGCGTCGTGATCCTGGTCGCGATCGGGGCGAATCTGCCGGGCCCGGATGGCGCCCCGGCAATCGAGACCTGCCGGCGGGCGGCGGCGGCGCTCGATGGCTTGCCGGGGCTTCAGCTGCGCGCGCTGTCGCGCTGGTTCGCGACCGCGCCGGTGCCACCCACCCCGGGGGTGCCCGACTACGTCAACGGCGTCGCGCTGCTCGCGCCGCGCCCTGGCGCGGCCACGCCCGATCCCGCCGCGCTGCTGGCCGCGCTGCAGGGGATCGAGGCCGCCTTCGGCCGGGTCCGGCCCTATCCCAACGCGCCGCGGACGCTCGACCTGGACCTGCTGGACCTCGGCGGGCTGGTGCGGGAAGGGCCGGATCCGGTGCTGCCGCATCCGCGGATGCAGGAGCGGGGCTTCGTGCTCGCGCCCCTTTGCGACATCGCGCCTGGCTGGGTGCACCCGGTCCTGGGGTTGACGGCGGCCAGGCTGCTGGCCGGCCTGCCGCCGCAGGGGGTT
This sequence comes from Roseomonas sp., assembly GCA_044341625.1. Lineage (GTDB taxonomy): Bacteria > Pseudomonadota > Alphaproteobacteria > Acetobacterales > Acetobacteraceae > Falsiroseomonas. Next base: position 28,149 of record JBIIRI010000002.1, on the reverse strand, counting down.
CGGCCAGTCGGCCGGGGCACGTGATCCACGACGCCGGTGCGCGGACCTTGCGCCTGGGGGCGCCAATGGCTACATGGGCGGTTCACCAAGCGGGGGCGGATCTGCCCGGGCGCAGCCGCGCCCAGCCGGGACCGCCACGCCGTATCTGAACTGGAGCTGCCATGGCACGCGTTACGGTCGAGGACTGCGTCCTCAGGGTGCCGAACCGCTTCGAGCTGGTCCTGCACGCATCCCAGCGCGCCCGCAACATCAGCCGCGGCGAGGACCTGACGGTCGAGCGGGACAACGACAAGAACCCCGTCGTGGCGCTCCGCGAGATCGCGGACGGCACGCTGGACCTCGACTTGCTGCAGGCCGACCTGATCAAGTCCCTGCAGCGCGCGCCCGAGCCGGAGCCGGCCGAGGAAGAGGTGCTCGACCTCATCGCGACCGATGAGAACATCTTCGGCGTGATGGACGTGAATGAGGAGCCGATCGGCGACGGCGCCGGTCTGGAGGATCTGTCGGCCGATGATATCGAAGCGGCCATCGCGGCCGAACTCGGCGGCGGGAAGCGCTGACGCGCGACCGCTGTAGCGGGGGCGTGGCCCCCGCATCCCGCCCACGGCGCCGCGGGGCCTGTCCGCCGGCCCGTCGGCGATGATCGCGCGCATCGCCCCGTTGCTGGCGCCGGAAGGCCCCGCCCTCGGCGTGCCCGATACGACGGGCACCGACCTCGCGCGCTGTGTCGCGGCCTATGACCAGCGGGCCGACACCAGCCTGATCGAGCGCGCTTTCCAGATCGCCTCCGCCGCCCATGCCGGCCAGACGCGCGAGAATGGCGACCCCTACATCACCCATCCGGTCGCGGTCGCCCAGATCCTGGCGCAATACCGGCTCGACACCGCCTCCATCGCGACCGCGCTGCTGCATGACGTGGCGGAGGACACCAAGACCGGCCTCGGCGAGATCGAGAAGCGCTTCGGCAAGGAAGTCGCGCGGCTGGTGGATGGCGTCACGAAGCTGACGCGGCTCGAACTGCAATCGGAACGCACCAAGCAGGCGGAGAATTTCCGCAAGCTGGTCCTGGCGATGTCGGAGGACATCCGGGTCCTGCTGGTGAAGCTGGCGGACCGGCTGCACAACATGCGCACCCTCCACTACGTCCCGCAGGAAGCCCGTCGCCGGAAGACCGCGCGGGAGACGATGGAGATCTTCGCCCCGCTGGCGGAGCGCATCGGCATGGACGCGCTGAAGACCGAGCTCGAGACGCTGTCCTTTCGCGAACTCGACCCCGACGCCTTCCAGACCATCGCCGCGCGCCGCGCCTTCCTCTACGGCCAGGGCGCCGACCTGATCGAGGAGATCAAGGGCGACCTGGCGCGGGTGATGCGCGAAGGCGGCGTCGAGGCGCTGGAGATGATGGGGCGGGAGAAGTCGCCCTATTCCATCTGGATGAAGATGCACGGCAAGAAGGTGGAGTTCGAGCAGCTCTCGGACATCATGGCCTTCCGCATCATCGTCCCCGACAAGGCCGCCTGCTACGCGGCGCTGGGTGCGGTCCACAGCGCCTATCGCGTCGTGCCCGGCCGCTTCAAGGACTACATCTCGACCCCGAAGCCCAACGGCTACCAGTCGCTGCACACCGGCGTGACGGTGCCCGACAAGCGCAACGCCAAGATCGAGGTGCAGATCCGCACGCGGGAGATGCATGAGGTCGGCGAATACGGCGTCGCCGCGCATTGGATCTACAAGCAGGGCGGGCAGGCCGGCCGCGAACAGCACCGCTTCCCCTGGGTGAAGGCGCTGCTCGACATCCTGGAACAGGCCGCCGAGCCGCAGGAATTCCTGGATGCGACGCGGCTCGAGCTGCATCGCGACCAGGTCTTCTGCTTCACGCCGAAGGGCGACCTGATCGCGCTGCCGCGCGGGTCCACCTGCGTCGATTTCGCCTATCAGGTACACAGCCAGGTCGGCGACCAGTGCGTGGGCGCGAAGATCAACGGCCAGATCAAGCCACTGCGCACGCCGCTCGAGAATGGCGACCAGGTGGAGATCATCACGGCGCGGGGCGGCACGCCGAACCCGCAATGGGACCGCTTCGTCGTCACCGGCAAGGCGAAGGCGCGTATCCGCCGTTTCGTCCACGCCCAGCAGCGCGAAGTCCAGCGCCAGGAAGGCCGCGCCGCCATCGCCAAGGCGTTCCGCCAGGAAGGCGTGGAGTTCTCGGAAAAGACGATCGAGCCGGTGCTGAAGCCGCTGAAGCAGCCGAGCTTCGAGGAGCTTTGCCTCGTCGTCGCCGCCGGTGGGCTGACGGGCAAGGATGTCGTGCACGCGGTCTATCCGGAGCTGAAGGGGCCGCCGCGCGCGGCGGATCCGCTGCCCCTCGCTCGGTCGCGTCCGCGCACCGTGCCGCCGATCCCGGCGAAGGGTGGGCGACGCGACGTGGCGATGGGCGTCTCGGGGCTGGTGGCGGGGATGCAGGTGGGCTTCGCCGGCTGCTGCCACCCGCTGCCGGGGGACCGGATCGTCGGCATCGTCACCACGGGGAAGGGGGTTACGGTGCACAAATCCGATTGCGCCAACCTCTCCGGCTTCGCGGACAGTCCGGAACGTTTCCTCGATGTCGATTGGGACTATGAAGGCGGGGCGGGCGGGGCGCATGTCGGGCGCGTCGAGGTCGTGACCTCCGCCGATCGCGGCGCGCTGTCCGCGGTGACCGATGCCATCGCGCGGCAGGATGGCGCGATCGAGAATCTCCGCATCCACCATCGCGGCCCGGATTTCCAGGAGATCTCGATCGACGTCGAGGTGACGGATCTGCGGCACCTGTCCAACATCATCGCCGCTCTGCGCGCCCTGCAGGGCGTGGCGCAGGCCGAGCGGGCGAAGGGCTGAACACCACCCCATGATCATCGGCCTCGGTAGCGACATCCTGGATATCCGGCGGATCGAGGCGGTGATCGCACGCCACGGGGACCGTTTCCTTGACCGCGTCTTCACCCCGCTCGAACGCGCCAAGGCGGAAAAGCGGACGGAGCGGATCCGCGCCGCCACCTACGCCAAGCGCTTCGCGGCCAAGGAAGCGGCGTCCAAGGCGCTCGGCACGGGGTTCCGGGCCGGGGTGTTCTGGCGCGACCTCGGGGTGGTCAACCTCTCCTCCGGCCAGCCGACCCTGCGGATGACGGGCGGCGCGGCGGAGCGGCTGAAGGCCATCACGCCAGCGGGGATGCTGGCCCATGTCAGCCTGACCATGACCGACGAATTCCCCTATGCGCAGGCCATGGTGATGATCAGCGGCATCCCGTTGCCCGCGGCGCTCGGCTTCCCTTCGGGGGGGCGGGGCGGTCTTCCTTGACAGGGCAGGGGATGGCGCGCTCTATCCGGCGCCGCAGCAAAGGCCCTGAGTGGGCCTGATATCAGGATGCCCCCGAAAATTCCCTACATGGCGAAGCAGAAGTCGGGCGGCTGGCTCGAGTCCATCAAGACCATTGTCTATGCGGGGCTGATCGCGATCGGCATCCGCACGGTTGCGTTCGAGCCGTTCAATATCCCCTCCGGCAGCATGATCCCGACGCTGCTGGTCGGCGACTACCTGTTCGTGTCCAAGTATTCCTACGGCTATTCGCGCCATTCCATCCCGTTCAGCCCGAACCTGTTCAACGGTCGCATCGCGGGCAGCCTGCCGGCGCGCGGCGATGTCGCGGTGTTCAAGCTGCCGCGGGACAATTCGACCGACTACATCAAGCGCATCATCGCCCTGCCGGGCGACCGGGTGCAGGTGCGGGGCGGCGTGCTCCACCTGAACGGCCAGCCGGCAAGGCGCGAGGTGCTCGGCAATTTCACCGTCGAGGGCGACGGACCGCGCATGGTGGTGCGCCAGTTCCGGGAGATCCTGCCCCCTCAGCCGGGCATCGAGCCGCATGCCCACCTTATCCTGGAGATGTCGGACGACCAGCCCTTCGACAACACCCCGGAATTCGTGGTGCCGGCCGGCCATGTCTTCGCCATGGGCGACAACCGGGACAACAGCCTCGACAGCCGCGCGATGAACGCGGTCGGCTTTATCCCGGTCGAGAACCTGGTGGGTCGCGCCGAGTTCATCTTCTTCTCCGTCGATGGCTCCGCGCGCATCTGGGAGGTCTGGGCTTGGCCGATGGCGATCCGCTGGTCGCGCCTGTTCAGCGCGGTGCGGTGACGACCGCGTCGATGGATGATCCCGTGGCCGCGCTCGCGGCCCGCCTGCCGCATGTCTTCGCCCGCCCCGAGCTTCTGCTGCACGCGCTGACGCATCGCTCCGCCGCCGATCCGCGCAAGCAGATGCTGGATTCCAACGAGCGTCTGGAATTCGTGGGCGACCGTGTGCTGGCGCTGCTGATGGCCGAATGGCTGGCCGAACGCTTCCCCGCCGAACGCGAAGGCGACCTCGGCAAGCGGCTCGCGGTGCTGGTCGCGCAGGATGCGCTGGCGAAGGTTGCCGCCGCGCTGGGCGTCGCCCCGGCGCTGCGGGTTCCTGCGACTGAGGAACGCTCCGGCGTGCGGGGCCGTGCCTCGGTGCTGGCCGATGCGGTCGAAGCGATCCTGGGCGCCATCTATCTCGATGGCGGGCTTGGCCCGGCGCGGGACTTGGTGCGCCGGGAATGGGCGCCGCTGCTGGAAGCCTCGGCCCGGCCGCCGGTCTCGCCGAAGACAAGGCTGCAGGAATGGACCCTCGGGCGCGGCCTCGGCCTGCCCGAATACATGCCGGTCTCGACCACCGGCCCCTCGCACAACCCGGTCTTCGTCGTCCGGGTTCTGGCGGCGGGGCAGGCGGCGGAAGGCACCGGTGAGAACAAGCGGGCGGCGGAACAGGCCGCGGCCGCGCAACTTTTGGCGGGGCTTGGCGCGACATGAGCGAGACATCCCCCGAAGCGACCCCCGCGCCGCCCGCCACGCGTTGCGGCCTGGTGGCCGTGGTCGGCGCGCCGAATGCGGGCAAGTCCACGCTGGTGAATGCGCTGGCGGGCACCAAGGTCACGATCGTCTCGCCCAAGCCGCAGACCACGCGCTTCCGCATTCGCGCCGTGGTGATGCGCGGCGCGTCGCAGTTGATCCTGGTGGACACGCCCGGCATCTTCGCCCCCCGCCGGCGGCTGGACCGCGCGATGGTCGCCGCCGCCTGGGGCGGGTCGCAGGATGCGGACCTGACGCTGCTGCTGGTCGATGCGCGCGCTGGGCTGAAGGACGATGTCCGGAGCATCGTCACCGGCCTCGCCAAGTCGAAGCGCCCGGTGCTGCTGGCGCTGACCAAGGCCGATCTGATCCCGCGCGAACGGCTGCTTCCGCTGGCGAAGGAGCTGAACGAGATGCTCCCCTTCCGCGAGACCTTCATGATCTCCGCGCTGAAGGGCGATGGGCTGGAACGGCTGCTGGACGTGTTGGCCGCCGCGATGCCGCTCGGCCCCTACCTGTTCCCCGAGGACGACCTGTCCGATCTGCCGCAACGCATGCTGGCCGCGGAGATCGTGCGCGAACAGGTGCTGCGCCAGACGCATGAGGAAGTGCCCCACCACGCGACGGTCGAGACCGAGCAGTGGGAGGAACGCAAGGACGGCAGCGCGCGGATCGATGTCACGATCTATGTCAGCCGCGCGACGCAGAAGGCCATCGTGATCGGCGACAAGGGCGCCCGGATCAAGGAGATCGGCCAGCGCGCGCGATCGGAGCTGGAAAAGCTGCTGGAGCGCCGGATCCACCTGTTCCTGAACGTCAAGGAACGCGCCGGCTGGGACGATGAACGTTCACGCCTGAGGGCGATTGGGCTCGACGACGTGGGGTAGGAGGGCGTTTCGGCGCTGTCGGTCGCCCCCCTCCCGCTCTCGCGTCGTGCCGATGGCACGACCTCGGGCACCAGGGGGGCGCGACCGACCGCGCAAGAAGGTGATCCCCGCAGGCCGATCGCCGACCGCCGCCCGTAGCCTCAGCGCCCGCCTTGCGCTGCCAGGTGCGCGCGCCGGTGCGCCACGACATCCACGGCCGTCTTTAGCACCACCAGCATCACCAGCGCCGCCAGCGGCTCTCCCAGCGCCACCGCCGCCGCGCCGCCGCCCAGGATCACGAGGTGCAGCACGATCACCCGCGCATAGGGCTGCTTCATCAGCGCGGGCATCTCCGCATCCCGCCATTCGCCGGCGCCGAGAAAATTCACCATGAAGGAGAACCCGTGGCTCGCCACGAGCGCCAAGAGCGCGAAGAGCAGCCCCGAGGGCGACAGCAGCAGCGCGATGGCCCCCGCCAGCGGGGCTTCGGCCGGCGGCCCGAAGCTGCCCGTCACCACCATGCCGTGGACAAAGGCGAACATCCCATAGTGCAGGATGAAGAAGGGGATCAGCCCGACTTGGTCCAGTCGCCGCAGCAGCAGGAGCACGCCTCCCATCCGCAGCACCTGGAACAGGCCGATCACCACATTCTCGGCCCAGAACAGCAGTAGGAGCTCATAGACCGACCAGCCGCCGAAGGCCGCCCCCGCCAACGGCACCAGATTCGCCAACACCAGGGCGATGGTCGAGAGCGAAAGTGGCGGGAGCATGGAGGCGAGTTTCGGCCCATCGCGCCCGGAAACGCAACATTCTTTCAGGGCCCGCCGCGCCCCCAGGCCTCCGCGATGCGGGACAGCGCCTCCTCCCGCCTATTGGCCTGGCCGCCATCGCCCCAGCGCCGCACCGGCCCGGTATCGAGGTGGAGGAAGCTGCTTCGCGCATAGACGCCGACGCCGCCAGCACCGAGACGCTGCGCCATCTCCGCCACCATCCCCAGCCGGCCCCGCGGCACGCCGAGATCGATGGCGGAGGCGCGGATATGCAGGCTGTCGCCCGCCCCATGGACGCGTCGGTTGACCTGCGGCGTGCGGTAGCCGGAACGGATGTCGAGCTCGCCGAGCCCCGCGCGCGACGCAATCTCCCAGACCAGGGCGATGGTGGCCGGGTCGAAGGGCAGGGGCGGGGTGCATCCCGGATCGGCCAGCGCGGCGGACAGGTCGCGCATCGCCGCCGGATCGGGCGCGGCGCCGTCATGCCAGGGCCCCGCGAAGGTCGCCCCGGTCGCGGCATGGCGCAGCGCGAGGCGCTTCGGCGCGCTCGCCCTTCCCGCTCGCGGCAGGATGAAGGTGACGAAGGCGGCGCTGCCGCCCAGCAGGAATGCGCGTCGCATGACAGCGCACTAATCGGCCTTGGCGCCGCGCGGTGATGGCGCCTCGCGCGGTTGGGATGCGCCGGGGCTCACATTCGGTCCAGCTTGTCGCAAGGGAAGGCAGGCGGCGCCGACTGTTCGCGCCAGGCTTGCGCTTGAACCTGGCCGCATGGCGTGGGAGGGCTGGGCCATGGAATGGCAGGCCCCCGCCGTGGTGCTCGACATCCGCCCGCATGGCGAGACGGGCGTGGTGGTGACGCTGCTGACCGAGGAGCATGGCCGCCACGCCGGCTTCGCGCGCGGTGGCGCCAGCCGCGCCCAGGCGGCGCTCTGGCAGCCGGGCAATCTGGTCGAGGCGAAGTGGGTCGCGCGGCTCGCCGACCAGCTCGGCGCCGTCTCGGCCGAGATGGTCCACGCCGCCGCCGCGCTGGCGATGGACGACCCCCTGGCGCTCGCCACGCTGCGCGCCGCAACCGGCGTGGCGGAAGGCGCGCTGCCGGAGCGGGAGGCGCATCCCAGGCTGTTCCACGGCCTCGTCGCCGTCATCGCGCGGCTGGCGGGCGGGCCGGAGGCCGCCTTGCCCGAGCTGGTGCGGTGGGAGGCGGAGTTGCTGGCCGATCTCGGCTATGGGCTCGATCTCGCGCGCTGCGCCGTGACCGGCGGGGCCGAGGACCTCCGCTACGTCTCACCCCGCAGCGGCCGGGCGGTGTCCGAGGCCGGGGCAGGCGCCTGGCGCGACCGGCTGCTGCCGCTGCCGGCCTTCCTGCTGGGGCAGGGGCCTTCGGGGCCTGCCGATTGGCTGGCGGGGCTGCGGCTGACCGGCCATTTCCTGGCCCGCGACGTCTTCGGCACCCAGCACCGGCCGTTGCCGACGGCGCGGGAGATGCTGGTGGATCGGCTGGCTGTTCTGGTGGCGCAGCCGGCCGAGTTGGGCTAAGCCCCCGGGCAATAGGAACGAACCACGAATCACCATGCCCGACGACATCATCGCCTTGCCGGAAGGCGGCGCCTCGCGCGACACCAACCTCGCCGACGCGCTGTCGGAACGCTACCTGGCCTATGCGCTGTCCACCATCGTCAGCCGATCGCTGCCGGATGTGCGCGACGGGCTGAAGCCGGTGCATCGGCGGCTGCTCTACGCCATGCACCAGCTGAAGCTCGACCCGGTCGCGGGCTTCAAGAAATGCGCGCGCATCGTCGGCGACGTGATGGGCAAGTACCACCCGCATGGCGACAGCTCGATCTACGAGGCGCTGGTGCGCCAGGCGCAGGATTTCGCCGCGCGCTACCCGCTGGTCGAGGGCCAGGGGAATTTCGGCAATATCGACGGCGATAACGCCGCCGCCATGCGCTACACGGAAGCGCGGCTGACCGAGGTCGCGCAGGCCCTGCTGGACGGTATCGAGGAGAACGCCGTCGATTTCCGCCCCACCTATGACGGGGAGGAAAAGGAACCACTTGTCCTCCCCGCCTCCTTCCCCAACCTGCTGGCGAATGGCGCGGCCGGCATCGCGGTGGGCATGGCGACCTCCATCCCGCCGCACAATGCGGGCGAATTGTGCGCGGCGGCACTCGAACTGGTCCGCGACCCGAATGCGCCGCTCGATACGCTGCTGCGGCATCTGCCGGGCCCCGATTTCCCGACCGGCGGCATCCTGGTGGAATCCCGCGAAGCCATCCGCGAAGCCTATGCCACCGGCCGCGGCGGCTTCCGCCTGCGCGCGCGGTGGGAGGTGGAGAAGCTCAAGGCCGGCACCTTCCAGATCGTGGTCACCGAGATCCCCTACCAGGTCCAGAAGTCGCGCCTGATCGAGCAGATCGCGCAGCTGATGGAGGAGAAGAAGCTGCCGCTGGTCGGCGATGTGCGCGACGAAAGCACCGATGTCGTGCGCCTGGTGCTGGAGCCGAAGGCGCGCACCGTCGATCCGGCCATGATGATGGAGACGCTGTTCCGCGCCACCGCGCTGGAAACGCGCTTCCCGCTCAACATGAACGTGCTGGATGCGGACCGCACGCCGCGCGTGATGGGGCTGAAGGAGGTGCTGCGCGCCTGGCTCGACCATCGCCATGTCGTGCTGATCCGCCGCACGGAACATCGCCTGGCGGCCATCGCGCGCCGGCTTGAGATTCTGGACGGCTATCTCGTCGTCTTCCTCAACCTCGATGAGGTAATCCGCATCGTGCGGGAGGAGGACAAGCCGAAGGAAGCGCTGATGGCGGCCTTCGGCCTGACGGAGGTGCAGGCGAACGCGATCCTCGACATGCGGCTGCGCGCGCTGCGGCGGCTGGAGGAGATGGAGATCCGCAAGGAGCACAAGAAGCTCAGCGCGGAGCAGAAGAAGCTGCAGGGGCTGATGAAGTCCGAGGCTGGGCGCTGGGCCGCGATCGGCGAGGAGATCGAGGCGACGCGGCAGAAATTCGGCGGCGACACCGTGCTCGGCCGCCGCCGCACCACGCCCGGCGCCGCGCTGCCCGAGATCGTGGTGGATGAGATGGCCTTCGTGGAGAAGGAACCCATCACCGTCATCCTGTCGGAGAAGGGCTGGATCCGCGCCGCGAAGAGCCACCTGCCGGCGGATGCAGAGTTGCGGTTCAAGGAAGGCGATGCGCTGCACCTCGCGGTGCATGCCACGACCACCGACCGCATCGTGTTGTTCGCGACCAGCGGCAAGGCCTACACGCTGAAGGCGGACACGATCCCGCGCGGCCGCGGCGACGGCCAGCCGCTGCGGCTGATGGTCGAGATGACGAATGAGGATGCGGTGGTCGCGATGTTCGTCCACCAGGACGGCGCGAAATGGCTGCTGGCCGCCACCGACGGCAAGGGCTTCGTCGCGCGGGGTGAGGACATGCTGGCCGAGAAGCGCACCGGCAAGCAGGTGCTGCTGGTGGAAGCGGGGAAGGAGGCGCTGGTCTGCACCCCCGCCCAGGGCGACAGCGTCGCCGCCACCACCGACGCCCGGCTGCTGGTCTTCCCGCTGGATCAGGTGCCGGAGATGTCGCGCGGCCGCGGCGTGCAGCTGATCGCCATCAAGGATGGGGAGCTGAAGGACGCGAAGGTCTTCACCGCGAAGGAAGGCCTCGGCTGGAAATACGGCAGTGGCGTGCGGATGGAGACCGATCTTCGCGCCTGGCGCGGGACTCGCGCCCAGGCGGGCAAGACCCACCCGCCCGGCTTCCCCCGCAGCCGCCGCTTCGGCGTTTAGGACCGGGGGCGAAACCTGGCCCTGTGCGTTGAGGGGAGATGATGGCATCCCCCCTTGTTCCGGACGCTCGCTGTGCGGCGCTCTCGGCGTTCTCGCCTTTTGCACCGCCGAAGCCGAAGGGCGGCAGGATACGGGGGCCGAACCGGGTTGCGCTCACCGGCATCCTGTTCGTGGCGCGCCCGTGGCCCTGCCACGCGCACGGGAAGGTATGGTGTCGATAGCCGCTAAGCGCTCGGGCGGCACCGAGGGAAGGTAGAGCGCCCCCCCGGCTCGGCTCTTCCAGTTCGGCCGGCGTGCCGGTCGACATGAGCGGCGGGCCGACGCGCACCTCCTCCTAACCACCCTCGCCGCTGCCGCGGAATACCCCACTTCACAGTCATGATGATGTTTTATAAATTTCGCGCATGATGAACAAAATTCTTATTTCAATTACATCAACGCATCGAAGCCCTCTATTTCGTATATTCGTATTGTTATTTCTGTCAGCTATTTTCTTTTCCCCGGGGGATCTTCAGGGAAATGCCAACACCGTGTCACGAATGGGAACAATATTTTCGCTCGTTCAAGAAAGATCATTTCGTATAGATCGATTTGCGCCCTACACGACGGATAGGGCAGAGGTCGCGGGGCACAGTTACTCTGACAAGGCGCCGGGGCAACCTCTCGCTGCTTTGGTTCCTGCTGCGGCGACGATAGCGATTTGGACGTTTCTGGGTTTTCCAGAGGAACCCATCATCGGCAGCAATTATACGCCAACTTATATGGCTGCCCTGTGGATCAGCATCGCATTCACATCATCATTATTCACGTCATTGGCGGCCGTGTGGGTTTATATTGTAGCGAGAAATCTTGGCGCATCTGCGTATGGCGCGGCTTACGCAAGTCTCGGGTACGGACTTTGTACGCCTGCGCTTGGTTGGGCGGGAGTTCTATTCAGCCACGGGATGGTGGCTGGATGTGTATTTATTTCTTTCGCTCTCGTGGCTGTCAAATGGGATGTTGGTTTGACAACCAAAAAATCATTGAAGGTCGGCGTTTTTTCAGGGCTTTTAATGGGATTGGCAGTTGTGACCGAATTCACGGCTGTCCTGCCAGCGGCAATCATGGCTGTGATTCTTGGGTCGAGTCCGCGGCATCGCGACATGTTTCTGGGATACGTGTGCGGCGCTTTACCATTCGGGGTGTTGCTGGCCATCTACAACGCGCACATATTTGGGTCTGTAACTGCCCTGAGTTACGGCTCAGTTGTGGGATTCGATGCGATGCGGAATGGCTCCTATGGCATAGGGCGCCCCCGCATCGGAGTGGTATTTGAATTAATCGCGGGAAAAAAGCGAGGAATACTGTGGATTTCGCCATGGCTAATCCTTGCGCCAATCGCGTTCTGGTCGGCAATGCGTATTTGGGGTTGCCGTGTTCCAATAACCGCCCTCTGTGTTGTGGCGGCATATCTTCTGCTGAATGCCAGTTATCATTATTGGGATGGTGGATGGTCCACCGGTCCACGGCATATAGTGGCTGCACTTCCGTTTCTGTGCCTGCTTTTCGCTGCCTTATGGGACGAATCCTCCTCGACCATGCGTAATGGAATGCTTGCTTTGCTCGGGGTCAGTGCGGCTTTAAGCATTGTTTGTGCCAGCGTCGGGATGGCGGCGCCTGGTCATTTTCCCTTTCCGCTGAAGGAATACCTGTTTCCGAATTTCGTGGCGGGCAGGGTGCATAATTTTATGACGTTGATGGGCGTTAGCGGCGCTGTTTCACTGATATTTATTCCACCGCTTATTGTCATTGCTGTCATTTGGTTACGCGCAGCGGCTTGGGGCGTGCCCACAGGCGCGCAGGAACGCGCGAAATGACAGAGTTTCAGAGCTCCTCCGGGAAGCTCGGATTGACGCTGAGGGCTGTGGCGGGAGGCGGCTGGGGATGTTGCGGATCATGGCCGGACGGGTCGAGCCAAGAGCCCTCTTTTGCGCGCCCGTCGCTGTCTGGCTGTCGATGATCGGCCCAGCTGGGCTGGGCTGGCCTCGCGTCCCGCCTGCTCGAGGATTGTCAGGGATTTTCTGTGCTGTCGGTCATGAGGGAGAGAAGCGAGGGTTTCTGCAATCCGACCAGGTGGCACCCTGCCCAGGGGTACCTTTCGTCCATCGGGTACGAAGCCAGAGCAATGGACAAGAACGACCGATCCATGCCCGCCGACCGTCCACGGGGGCGGGGTAACTTCACCGGTTTCACTTGCCGCCAGCGTCGCGGCGTGCGCTATTGGGGATGCAAGGCGGCGGTTTCAAGCGGCCAGCAGCTCGTTGGATCGAGGAAGGCAAGTGTTTTGTCCCCGCTCCGCCCTTCAGGGCGGTGAAGGAAGCCTTCATGTGGATGCACCCTTCGATCCGCGACCTGCTCGAGACCATGGCAGCCGCGGCACCCGATTCGACCGATGCGCTGGCGCGCACCAGGGCCGAGACCCTGCAGCTGCTCGTCGCGCTGTTCGGACCGCCTGAGGGCGAACCCGGGCCTGAGTTGCGGCAGATGATCGCCCGGGCGCTGGACGCCATGATGGCGGAACGCATGGCCCGCGGGTCGCGCGTGATCGCGTTCCAGCCGGCCTGAAGGCCGCAGCCTGCTATGCCTGGACGGTGCTGAGGGCGGCACCGGCCACGGCTGGCTCTTCCGCGTGCTCGGCCAGCACGCGCCAGATGCCGCCGGACAACGCCTCGCTCGGCCGGAAGCGGGCCTTGTAGCTCATCTTCCGGCTCTCCGGGACCCAATAGCCAAGATAGACGTAAGGCAGCCCGAAGCCCTGCGCGCGATCGACGAGCCAGAGGATCGCATAGGTGCCGAGGCTGCGCCGCGCCTCATCCGGCTCGAAGAAGGAATAGACCGCCGAGAGCCCGTCCGAGACCCGATCCGTCAGGCAGGCGCCCACCAGCCGCCCGGCCGGGTCGCGGAACTCGACCATGCCGGTGGTGATCGGCGTGTCCTCCACCATCGCGCGGTAGTCGTAGAAGCCCATCGCCGCCATGTCGCCATCGCCGTGGCGCGCGGCCTGGTAGCGCTGGAACAGGCCGAACTGTTCCGCCGTGGCGCGCGCCGGCATCTCATACGCCGTCAGGTCGGCATTGGCCTTTGCCACCTTCCGCTGGGTGCGGTCGGGCTGGAAGGCGCCGGCGACGATGCGAATTGGGATGCAGGCCCGGCAGCCCGGGCAGACCGGCGAATAGGCGATGTTGTGGCTGCGCCGGAAGCCGGCGCGCGAGAGGCGGTCATGCAGCGCCTCGGCCTCGGCGCCCGCCAATTCGGTCACGATCTTCCGCTCCGTCCTTCCCGGCAGATACGGGCAGGGCAGGGGCGCGGTGGTGTAGAAGAACTGCGGTCGGCGGGCGGCGCGGTGGAGCATCGGTCCTCTTGCAGTCTCGGCGGAGTGGAGTTGCGAATCAACCACCCACCGCCACGCGCCCGTCGTCAGGGCGTCAGCAGAATACGGCCGGCCTCGCGTTCCGCATCGCGGCCGAGGCGCAGAACGCCGCCGTCCCGCCAGCGTTGCAGCAGGCTGCCCCACTGGTCCGACAGCGGGTGGCCGGATTGCCCGGTGGCGATCATCGCCAGCACCCCGTCCGGATCGCCGAGATCGGCCACCAGCCGAAGCCCCGCGCCATGCATATGGGCGAAGGGAGCCGCGCCGCCATCCCGGAAACCACCGCGCGCGATGGTTTCCCCGTCGCCGCCCGTCCCGACCTCCAGCCGCAGCAGCTTGCCGATGCCGGGGATGAAGCGCAGCAGCGGGTGCTCGAAGCGCGCGACATGCGCGGCGCCCCAGCGCCAGGCGGCGGGGTCGGCGCCATGCGCGTCCGACAATCCGCGCACGGCATCCTCCAGCGCGCGGGCCAGTTGGGGGCGGCAGAGATCCTCGCCGCACCAGGCGCGGCCGCGGCCATCGGGGTGCAGCAGCAGGCGCATGAATTCGGGCCCCGTCTCCACCGCCGCCGGCGCGCCGCCGGCTTCGAGCGCCAGCGGGCGGAAGGCGCGCAGCCAGGCGTGGAAGATCAGCGGCTGCGGCGCATCGGCGCGCATCGCGCCATCCCAGCCCCGCAGCAGCGCATGCGCCCGCGCCGCCTGCGGGCTCGGCTGGACCGCCAGCAGCGTCGGCAGCACCTCTCGCGCGAAGGGGGACACGATGTCGTTCTGCATGGCGGCGAAGCCGGCCGCGTCGTGCCGGTCCCGCGCGCCGAGCAATTCGAAGATACGGCGCAGCCGCCAATCGCCCTGCCAGTCCCGCCCGAGGAAGACGGGATGGTCAGGCGGCGCGGGGCGGCTATTGGCGGCGGCGAGGATACCGCTGGCCGGGTCTTCGATATGCGGCATCGCGTCGAAGGGCACGAAGCCGATCCAATCCGCCGCCCCATCCCAGCCGGGCTGCGGCAGCGCACCATCCCCGCCGCGCCGGATCGGCGTGCGGCCCGCCAGATACTGCCCGATCCGCCCGGCGGCGTCCGCCACCAGGAGGGTCTGAGGCGGGCTGGTGAGCAGGGCGGCGGCGGCGCGGGCCTCTGCCAGGCTCGTCGCGCGGTTCAGCGCCAGCAGCCCATCCGCCGGCGTGTCGCGCGGCGCGAGATTCGCCATCGCGACCGATAGCACCAGCCCCGGGCCGGGGCTCGCTTGCGGGTCGAGGTCGCTGATGACGGGGCCTTGGCGGGTTTCCCGCACCAGCAGCACATCTGCCTCCTCGCGCCCGCGCACGCGGATGCGTTCCTCTCGCAGCGTGAAGGGGCGGGGGCCGTCGGGGGTGGCGTAGCTGTCGGCGCCGACCAGCCTTTCGATGAAGACGTCCTGCGTGTCGGAATGGGTGGTGGTGAAGCCCCAGGCCAGACGCTCGTTGCGGCCGATCACCACCGCCGGCACGCCGGGCGCGGTCGCGCCGGCGCGGAAGCGCCCATCCGGCAGTTCGATGCGCGCGAGGTACCAGAGGATCGGCGCCTGGAAGCCGAGATGCGGGTCCGCCGCCAGCAGCGGCGCGCCGGAGGCCGAGCGCGACGCCGCGACGGTCCAGGCGTTGGAGGCGGAGGCGGGCAGCGGCGCGTCCTCTCCGAACACCGGGATCTGCGCCAGAAGCCGCCCGATGGAGTCTGGTGAGATCAGCGCGAGGTCGGCGCGGCCGGGGCTGTCATCCTCCGGCCACAGCAGGCGCAGGCGGTCGGGTGGCAGCAATTGTGCGAGGCGCGCGCGTTCCAGATCCCGCCGATAGGCGCCGGACAGCCACAGCCCCATCACCTTGCCCCAGAGCAGGGAATGTTCGGGCTTCCAGGGCTCCGGTTCCCCCAGCACCAGGAATTCCGGCGCGGCGAGCCGCCCGCGCACCGCGAGCAGCGCGTTGACGCCTTCCGCATAGGCGTCGAGCAAGTCGCGCGCTTCTGGGGAGAGATGTTGAAGGTCGTCCCGCGCCCGCTGCGCGAGGCCGAGGGTGCGCGTCATGCGATCAAGGCGGAGGACATTGCCCCCCGCGATCTCCGCCAGCCGCCCTTCGGCGCCGCGGCGCATCATGTCCATCTGGAACATGCGGTCGCGGGCGTGCAGCCAGCCCAGAGCGACCGCCGCGTCGCGGTCCGACTGCGCGGCGATGCGCGGGATGCCGTCCTGGTCGAGTGTGATGGTGACCGGCGCCGAGAGGCTCGGGATCGCCAATTCCTCCCGCGCTTCGGGCAGGGAGGTGTAGATGAGGGCCATCGCGAAGGCCCCGCCCAGCATCGCCAGCACGGCGAGCAGGGCGGCGAACCGGCCGAGGAAGCGGAGAAATGCGCGCATCGGCCCCTCGCGTGACGTGGAGCGGGCGGGCTCGAAGCCCCGCCCGCCGCCCTGCCGTCAGCCCATATTCACCATGATCGTCTTCTTGTGCGTGAAGTGCTCCAGCATCGCCTCCAGCGAGGCTTCCTTGCCGAGGCCCGAGGACTTCACGCCGCCGTAGCTCAGGTTCGCCTGCACCACGAGGTTCTGGTTGATCTGCACCAGCCCCGCTTCCAGCCGGTGCGCCAGATCGAGCCCGACCTTGAGGTTGTTGGTCCAGAGGCTCGCCGCCAGGCCGTATTCGCTGTCATTGGCAGCCGCCAGCACGCTCTCCGGATCGTCGAAGGGCTGGATCACGGTGACGGGGCCGAAGATCTCCTCCCGCACCAGACGGCTCGTGCCATCGAGGCCGGTGAAGATCACGGGCTGGATGAACAGCCCCTTCTTCAGCGCGGGATCGGTCGGCATGGCGGAACACACATGCGCGGTCGCACCAGGCGTCGCGGCGCCTTCGGCGATATAGGCCTTCACCTTCTCCATCTGGCCTTCGCTGACGATGGTGCCGATATCGGTCTTCTCGTCCAGCGGGTCGCCCATCACCATCGCATCCACCGCCGTCTTCATCGCGGTCACGAAGCGGTCGAAGATCGGGCGCTCGACATAGATACGGCTGGCGGCGGTGCAGCTCTGACCCTGGCGGGTGAAGCGCATGGAGGTCAGCGCGCCGCTGACGGTCTTGTCGAAGTCGCAATCGGCGAAGACGATCATCGGCGACTTGCCGCCGAGTTCCAGCGTCACCGGCACCAGCTTCTCCGCCGCCGCCTTGGCGACGATCTTCCCGGTCTCGACAGACCCGGTGAAGGTCACCTTGCGGACCTGAGGGTGGGCCACCAGCGGCGCGCCGCATTCCGGGCCGAAGCCCGAGACCATGTTGAAGACGCCGGGCGGCAGGACGCGGTTCAGGATCTCGCAGATGCGGAGCACCGCAAGCGGCGCTTCCTCGGCCGACTTCACCACCACGGAATTGCCGGCCACCAGCGCGGGCGCGACCTTCAGCGCCATCAGCAGCATCGGCACGTTCCACGGGATGATCGCGCCGACCACGCCCAGCGGCTCCCGCACCGTGACGGACAGCACATTCGGCGCGAAGGGCACGCTTTCGCCCTTCAGCTCGCTGCCGAGCCCGCCGAAGAATTCGAAGACGTCGGCGACGACATTCGCCTCCACCCGGCTTTCGGTCCTGAGCGCCTTGCCGGTCTCGAGCGCAATGAGGCGGCCGAGCTCATCGACATGCGCCTTCAGCGCGGCGGCGCAGGCCTGCACCATCGCGCCGCGCTTGCGCGCCGGCACCTTGGCCCATGCCTTCTGCGCCGCGGCGGCGTTGGCGACGGCGGCATCGACATCCGCCGCATCGCCTTCGGCCGCACGGCCGATTTCCTGCCCGGTGGCGGGGTTCACCACCGCGAAGGTGTTGCCGGACCGCGCCGGAACGTAGCGCCCCCCGATGAAGTGATGCCCGGAAAGGGCACGGGCCAGGGCAAAGCAATCATTGGTCGGCGCTTCGGGGGTCGGGTGGGGACGGTCGAGCATGGGTTTCCTCCGGCGTGTCCGGGACCTAATAGGGGGCGGGAACAGTGCGGCGCCAGACCCCCCCAGGACAAGGCCAGGACAAGGCTTGTCGGCCAGGGGGGCAGGGCCTGCCAGCATTTGAGAAAGCCGAGAGGATATCATGGCAGAAAAGGCGCCGACTGGCCCGCTGAGGGGTCTCAGGGTCCTCGACCTCACACGGGTGCTGGCCGGTCCGACCTGCACGCAGATGCTGGGCGACCTGGGGGCGGAGGTCATCAAGATCGAGCGCCCCGGCGCCGGCGACGACACGCGCGCCTTCGCGCCGCCCTTCTGGCCGAATACCCAGGAAAGCGCCTATTTCCTCGGCGTCAATCGCAACAAGAAGTCGCTGACGCTGGATATCGCGGCCGAGGAAGGCCAGGCGATCATCCACCGCCTGCTCGATAGCTGCGACATCCTGGTTGAGAACTTCAAGGTCGGCGCGCTGGCCAAGTATGGCCTCGGCTTCGAACAGCTGAAGGTGAAGTACCCGAGCCTGATCTACTGCTCGATCACCGGCTTCGGCCAGACCGGCCCCTATGCGCCGCGCCCCGGCTACGATTCGCTGATCCAGGGCATGGGCGGCGTAATGTCCCTGACCGGCGAGCCCGATGGCCTGCCGCAGAAGGTCGGCGTGCCGGTCGCGGACCTCTTCGCCGGGCTCTATGGCTGCATCGGCATCCTGGCCGCGCTGCGCCACCGCGAACGGACGGGGCAGGGGCAGCAGGTGGATATCGGCATGCTCGATACCTCCGTCGCCTGGCTGGCGAACCAGGGGATGAACTTCCTGGCGACCGGCGAGAACCCGCCGCGACTCGGCAACCAGCATCCGAACATCGTGCCCTACCAGGTCTTCCCGACGAAGGACGGGCACATGGTGCTGTCGGTGGGCAACGACCCGACCTTCGAACGCTTCTGCAAGGCCTTCGGCCAGGACGCGCTGCTGGCCGATGAGCGCTTCGCAACCAACGCCGCGCGCGTCGCCAACCGCCAGCTGGTCACCGACACGCTGACGCCCGTCATGCAGTCCAAGACCACCGCCGAATGGGTGGAGGCGCTGGAAGCGCTGAAGATCGGCTGCGGCCCGATCAACAAGCTCTCCCAGGTCTTCGAGGATCCGCATGTCCAGGCACGCGGCTGCGTGGTGGAACTCGACCACGCCTCGGGCGAGACGGTGAAGGTGCTGGCCAACCCCGTGCGCCTGTCCGGCACGCCGGCCGATTACCGCGTGCCGCCCCCGCTGCTCGGCGAGCATTCGGAGGAAGTGCTGTCCGGCCTGCTCGGCATGACGACGGCGCAGATCGCGGCGCTCAAGGACCGCAAGATCGTCTGAACCCGAAACCCTCCCCCCGCCGTCATGCATGGCGCGGGGGGAGGTCCGGCTTCGCCATCCCCGCACGGTGGCGCTTTGCGGGCAGGATCGGGTAGGGCAGGCTGCGCCGCGCCGCTCGAGGAGCCCCGATGACCCCGCGCCAGCACCGCCTTCGCTACCTGCTCGCCGGCGGCTTCCATTCCCTGGCCTGGACCGAATGGGGGCCGGCGGATGGCGCGCCCGTTCTCTGCGTCCATGGCCTCACGCGCAGCGGGCGGGATTTCGACATGCTAGCCGCCGCGCTCGCGGCCCAGGGGCGGCGCGTGCTGTGCCCGGACCTGCCCGGCCGTGGTGCGTCCGAATGGCTGCCGGACCCGATGCTCTATACGCCGCCTTCCTATGTCGTCGCCCTGGCGCATCTGCTGGCCCGACTCGACGGGCCGGTGGATTGGGTCGGCACCTCCCTCGGCGGCATCTGCGGGATGATGGTGGCGGCCGGGACGGGCCATCCGATCCGCAGGCTCGTGTTGAACGATATCGGCAGCCGCGTGCCGTCCTCGGCGGCGGACCGGATCGCGGCCTATATCAAGCTGCCGCGCGCCTTCCCCGATGTTGCGGCGCTGGAGGCGCATCTGCGCCAGGTCCATGCGCCCTTCGGCAAGCTGACCGACGCCCAATGGCGGCACCTGGCGGAGACCAGCGCCCGCGCCCTGCCGGATGGCGGCTTCGGCCTGCATTACGACCCCGGCCTCGCCGTGCCCTTCGAGCAGTCGCCGACCGGGCCGGTGGACCTCTCCATGGTCTGGTCGCGTGTCGGCGTGCCGACCCTGCTGATCCGTGGCGCCGACAGCGACATCCTGGATGCGGAGACCGCGGTGGAGATGGCGACGCGGCCCGGCGTAAGGCTCTCGGTCCTGCCCGGCATCGGCCATGCGCCGGCGCTGATGGAAACCGGGCAGATCGCCCTGGTCGCGGAGTTCCTCGCCGGCATGTGACGCGCCCCGCGCCCGCCTGGCGCGTTCCGCCGGCGGGAGGAACCGCGGATGGGACGACTGGACGGCAAGGTGGCGCTGATCACCGGCGCGGCACGCGGCATGGGCGCGGCGACAGCCCGGCTTTTCGTGGAAGAAGGTGCGCGCGTCGTCGTCACCGACATCCTCGACGCGGCCGGCGAGGACACAGCGCGCGAACTCGGCGCTGCCGCGCGCTGGCAGCATCACGACGTGGCGCGGGAGGACCATTGGGACGCCGCGGTGCGCGCGGCGCGCGGCGCCTTCGGCGGGCTCGACATCGTGGTGAACAATGCGGGCATCTACCAGCCATCCCCGCTCGATGCCTGCGGCACGGAACTGTTCGAGCGGACATGGCGGGTGAACCAGCTCGGCGTTTTCCTCGGCATGCGCGCGGCGGTGCCGGCGCTGCGCGCGCGGGGTGGGGGGGCGATGGTCAACATCTCCTCCATCGCCGGGCTGCGCGGCTTTCCGGGCGCGGTGGCCTATGTCGGCACGAAATGGGCGGTGCGGGGGATGACGAAGACCGCGGCGGTCGAACTCGCACCCGACCGGATCCGGGTGAACTCCGTCCATCCCGGCCTGATCGACACGCCGATGATCGCGGCCAACACGCCGGAGGTGAATGCGGGCATCGTCGATGCGACGCCGCTGAAGCGCGCGGGCACTGCAGATGAGGTGGCGCGGCTGGTGCTGTTCCTGGCCTCCGACGAGGCCGCCTACATCACCGGGGCGGAGGTCGCGATCGACGGCGGCTGGACCGCCTGACGGGCGAAGCAGCCGCCCGCTTGACGGCGCGGCCCGCCCAACGCCCAATCGGCGCAGGGACGCGTCGCGCCGTGGCGACGCCCGGGAGGAAAGACGCATGATCACCCGCCGAATGCTCGCCCTTGCCGGCGGCGCGCTGCTCGCGATGCCCTCGCTCGCCCGCGCGCAGGCCTGGCAGCCCAACGCACCGATCCGCATCATCGTGCCATTTCCCGCGGGCGGCACCACCGACATCCTGGCGCGGCTCTACGCGCAGCGCCTGACGGAGACGCTGGGCGTTTCGGTTGTGGTGGAAAATCGCGGCGGCGCGGGCGGGTCGATCGGCGCGGATGTGGTCGCCAAGGCCGGCGCGGACGGCCAGACGCTCCTGTTCCACAACCTCACCTTCTCCACCACCACCGCCGCGCTGGAATTCGTCAACCGCGCGCCGCATTCGATCGAGCGCGACTTCGCCCCCATCACGCTGGGCGCCAACGTGCCGATGATGCTGCTGGTCAATGCCCAGGTGCCCGCGCGCAACCTGACGGAGCTGGTGGCCTGGGCGAAGGCGCAGAACCCGCCCGCCTTCTATGGCTCGACCGGCCCCGGCAGCACGATCAACCTGATCGGGGAGGTGCTGAAGCGCGATGGCGGGTTCCAGATGGAACACGTCCCCTTCCGTGGCGCCGCCCCGCTGGTGCAGGACATGCTGGCCGGCCGCATCGCCTTCGGCGGCGACCAGCTGTCGTCGTCCCTGCCGCATATCCGCGCCGGGACGCTGCGCCCGATCGCGACGCTCGCCGCGCAACGCGCCCGCGCGCTGCCGGATGTCCCGACGGTGCGTGAACAGGGCTTCCCGAATGCCGAGATGCTCGGCTGGAACGGCTTCTTCGCTCCGGCGCGGACGCCGGAGCCCGTGCTGGCGCGGCTGCATGCCGAAATCGCCGCCGCCGCGCGCCACCCGCCGCTCGCGGCCCGCATCACCGAACTCGGCGCCGAGCCGGGCGGCAATTCGGCCGCCGAATTCGGCGCCTCGGTCCACGCGCAGATCGCGGCAGTGAGGCCGCTGGTGCGCGATCTTCGGATGACCGTGGAGTAAGGAAGGGCAGGGGGGCTTCCGGAGCGGAGCCCCCCTTATCCCCCAAGCTTGCGCGCCATGGCGGCGGGCGGCTGTTCCCGCTCCGCCTGGAACCGCCCGACACGGTGCTTCACGCCCTGCCACCAGGACAGCGCATGCGCGGGCGGCGCGGGCAGGGGCGGTAGCGCGGCCTGCGCCGCCGCATCCAGCAAGGCAAGCCGCGCGACGCGGATACGTTGCAGCCGCCACCAGGCGAGGTTCTCCTCCTCCCCCGGTTCGGCATGGCGGAAGGCCAGCAGCGCATCGACCTCCGCGCGTTGCAGCCTGAGCGCGGCGACGGCCGGGTCCGCGTGGCGGTCCGACGCCCCGTGCCAGGGGCGCCGGAGCATCGCGGATTCAGGCACGCTTCAGGACCCGCGCAGCCTCCACCGCGAAATAGGTCAGGACGCCGTCGCAGCCCGCGCGCTTGAAGCCGAGCAGGCTTTCCATCATCGCCTTCTCGTGGTTCAGCCAGCCATTCTGAACGGCCGCCATGATCATCGCGTACTCGCCGCTGACCTGATAGGCGAAGGTGGGCACCGCGAAGCGCTCCTTCACGCGCCGGCAGATGTCGAGATAGGGCATCCCCGGCTTCACCATCACCATGTCAGCACCCTCCGCCAGGTCCAGCGCCACTTCGCGCATCGCCTCGTCGGAATTGGCGGGGTCCATCTGGTAGGTTTTCTTGTCGCCCTTGAGCGCACCGCCCGAGCCCACCGCGTCCCGGAACGGGCCGTAGAAGGCCGAGGCGTATTTCGCCGCGTAGCTCATGATCCGGGTGTGGATCAGGCCGCGCGCATCGAGGGCCGCGCGGATGCTGGCGACGCGGCCATCCATCATGTCGGATGGCGCGATCACGTCGATCCCGGCCTCCGCCTGGATCACCGACTGGATGGCCAGGATCTCGAGCGTCTCGTCATTCGCCACATAGGCGCCGCCCGGCCCGTCCCGCAGCACGCCGTCATGGCCATGGTCGGTGTAGGGGTCGAGCGCGACATCGCCGACCAGGCCGAGATCGGGGAATTCCGCCTTCAGCAGCCGCGCGGCGCGGCACATCAGGTTTCCGGGGTTCTTGGCTTCCGTGCCCTCGGCGTCCTTTCGCTCGGCCGGCGTTGCCGGGAACAGGGCCAGCGCGGGGATGCCGAGCTTCGCCGCCGGTTCCACATGCGCTGCCAGCCGGTCGAGCGTCACGCGCTTGACCCCGGGCATGGAGGCGACGGGCGTTTCGGTTCCGCTGCCCTCGATGACGAAGATCGGCCAGATCAGGTCGTCGATGGACAGCCGGTTCTCGGCCACCAGGCGCCGGGTGAAGGCATCGACCCGGTTGCGGCGCAGGCGCTGCGCCGGGAAGGCGTTGTGCTGGGCCGCGTGGGCCGGCGAGAGGGCGGGGTTCTTGTCGAAGGCGTTCATCGGGTCGTGTCCTTTGAACCCGCCGCGGCCAGCAAATGGTCGAGGTCGGCGATGGGGTCGTCGAAATGCGGGAAGCCGGTGGATGAATGCAATGGGCCCGGCGCGGCCACGACCGGCAGGCGACCGGCAACGGCCCGCAACTCCGCGGGCTGTGCGACGATCTCCGGCTGGGCGTGGGTCATGGCAGCGATCCTGCGTGCGATCTGGAACAGAGTGGTGGCACAGAGCGGCGGGTGCGGCCAAGCGTCCGGCGCCACTTCAGTTGGAGGGCTGGCCGGGGGCAGGGGGCATCCCGCATGGCGGCGGTCACGGCGCGGGCGGCGCAGGGCTGCCTTGCACCCCAGCCCTTGGGGTCTCTGGTTCCGCGCGGCACCAGGGCGTGGTAGTCGCTTGCCGCATGAACCCCGTTGGAACACCGGTCGCGCTCGGCGCCGACCATGCCGGGACCGGCCTCAAGGCGACGCTGCGCGAGGCGCTGGAAGCCGCCGGCCACCCTGTCCTCGACCTCGGCACCCATGGGCCGGAGAGTGTGGACTATCCGGATTTCGCCGCCGCCGTCGCGGCCGCCGTGGTCGATGGGCGCGCCCGCTTCGGCGTGCTGGTCTGCGGCACCGGCATCGGCATCTCCATCGCCGCGAACCGCAACCCCGGCATCCGCTGCGCCCTGGTCCATGACACGACCGGCGCTCGCCTGTCGCGGGAGCATAATGACGCCAATGTCCTGGCGCTCGGCGCCCGCGTGATCGGGCCGGAGGTCGCGCTCGATGCGTTGCGCGCCTTCCTCGCCACCCCATTTGCCGGCGGCCGCCATGAGCGCCGCGTCAGGATGCTCACCCCGGATTGGAGCCAGCGCCCATGACCGAATCCGCCCCTTCCGTCACCCCGGCGCGCTTCTTCCAGGCCTCCGTTACGGAGACGGACCCGGAACTCGCCCATGCCATCGGCCTCGAACTCGCCCGCCAGCAGGACGGTATCGAGCTGATCGCCTCCGAGAACATCGTCTCCCGCGCGGTGATGGAGGTGCAGGGCTCGGTCCTGACCAACAAATACGCCGAAGGCTATGCGGGCCGGCGCTATTACGGCGGCTGCGAATTCGTGGACATCGCCGAGACGCTGGCGATCGAGCGCGTGACCAAGCTGTTCGGCTGCAACTTCGCCAATGTGCAGCCCCATAGCGGCGCGCAGGCCAACCAGGCGGTGTTCCTGGCGCTGCTGCAGCCGGGCGACACCTTCATGGGCCTCGACCTCGCGGCCGGTGGGCATCTGACCCATGGCGCGCCGGCGAACCAGTCCGGCAAGTGGTTCAAGCCGGTGCCCTATACGGTGCGCCGCGAGGACCAGCGGATCGACATGGCGGAAGTCCGGCGCATCGCGCTGGAGAACAAGCCGAAGCTGATCATCGCCGGCGGCAGCGCCTATGCCCGCCACTGGGATTTCGCCGCCTTCCGCGCCATCGCGGATGAGGTCGGCGCGTGGTTCATGGTGGACATGGCCCATTTCGCGGGTCTCGTCGCTGGCGGGGCGCATCCCTCGCCGATCCCGCACGCGCACGTCGTCACCACGACCACCCACAAGACGCTGCGCGGCCCGCGCGGCGGCCTGATCCTGACGAATGACGAAGCGCTGGCGAAGAAGTTCAACTCCGCCGTCTTCCCGGGCCTGCAGGGCGGGCCGCTGATGCATGTGATCGCCGCCAAGGCGGTGGCCTTCGGGGAAGCGCTGCGCCCCGAATTCCGCGCCTACGCCCGGCAGGTGGTCGCCAATGCCCAGGCGCTGGGTGCGGAGTTGCAGGCGCAGGGCCTCGACCTCGTCACCGGCGGCACTGACAACCACCTGGTGCTGGTGGATCTGCGGCCGAAGAAGCTGACCGGCAAGCTGGCGGAAGGCGGGCTGAACCGCGCCCACCTGACCTGCAACAAGAACGCCATCCCCTTCGACCCCGAGAAGCCGATGGTGACCTCCGGCATCCGCCTCGGCTCCCCCGCCGCCACCACCCGCGGCTTCGGTGAGGGCGAGTTCCGCCAGGTGGCGCAGTTGATCGGGGAGGTGCTGGACGGGCTGGCCACCGCCAATGCGCCGGACGGCAACAGCGCGGTGGAGGCCAGCGTGAAGGCCCGCGTGCTGGAATTGTGCCAGCGCTTCCCGATCTACAGCTGAGCGACGATGGAACCGCCCCGGCAAGACAGGGACTGCCCAACGAGAATCCGGCCGCACAGCGGCCGGCGCCGCCCACATGACAGCGCCGCCGGGCGCACCCTGCGTGCGGCGAAGCCAAGCGCGCGGATGCGCGCGCCCGGCGCCTGAGGGCATCACACAATGCGCTGTCCCTTTTGCGGCAATGAAGACACCCAGGTGAAGGACAGCCGCCCGGCGGAGGATGGCGCCTCCATCCGGCGCCGCCGGTCCTGCCCCGCCTGCGGCAACCGCTTCACGACCTTCGAGCGCGTGCAGCTGCGCGAGCTGATCGTCATCAAATCCGATGGCCGCCGCATGCCCTTCGACCGCGACAAGCTCGCGCGGTCGGTGCGGATCGCGCTGCGCAAGCGGCCGTTCGATGAGGAGCGGATCGAGCGCATCGTCAACGGCATCCAGCGCCGGCTGGAAGTGGAAGCGGATAGCGAGGTGACATCCCGCCGCATCGGCGATGTCGTGCTCGACACGCTGCGCGATGTGGATCAGGTGGCCTATGTGCGCTTCGCCTCGGTCTACCGGAATTTCCGCGAAGCCAAGGATTTCCAGGCCTTCCTGGGCCAGATCGACGGATCCTGAGGCCGCGGTGGCGGATGTCCTTCACATGCGCGCCGCGCTGGCCCTGGCGCGGCGCGGGCTCGGCAATACCTGGCCGAACCCGGCGGTGGGCTGCGTCATCGTCCGCGACGGTCGCGTTATTGGCCGCGGCTGGACCCAGCCCGGCGGCCGCCCGCATGCGGAGACGGAAGCGCTGCGCCGCGCCGGGGATGCCGCCCGCGGCGCCACCGCCTATGTGACCCTCGAACCCTGTTCTCATTGGGGCCGCACGCCGCCCTGCTGCAACGCGCTGGTGGCGGCGGGCGTGGCGCGCGTCGTGGTCGCCATGCGCGACCCGGACCCCCGCGTGGACGGGCGCGGCTTCGCCATGCTGCGCGCGGCTGGCATCGTGGTGGAGGAAGGGCTGCTGGAGGCGGAGGCGCAGGCGATCAATGCCGGCTTCTCCCGCCGCATCCGCGAAGGCCTGCCG
The DNA here is from genome assembly GCA_044341625.1 of Roseomonas sp. Taxonomy (GTDB): domain Bacteria; phylum Pseudomonadota; class Alphaproteobacteria; order Acetobacterales; family Acetobacteraceae; genus Falsiroseomonas. The sequence goes on along the minus strand of JBIIRI010000002.1, from coordinate 1,604 downwards.
CTGGTCACGCTCAAGCTGGCCACCACCCTCGATGGCCGGATCGCGACCGCGACGGGGGAAAGCCGCTGGATCACCGGCCCTGCCGCGCGGCGGGAAGCCCATGCGATGCGCGCGCGGCACGATGCGATCCTGGTCGGCTCCGGCACCGTCCTGGCCGATGACCCGGACCTGACCTGCCGGCTGCCTGGCGCTGCCACCGTGCCGCTGCTGCGGGTGGTTGCCGATGCCAGGCTCCGCACCCCGCCCAGTGCCCGGCTGGTCACCGGCGCGCGGACGCAGCCGACCCTGCTGGCGACCACCCCGGGCCATCCGCCCACCGCCCTCGCGCCCTTCCAGGATGCGGGGGTCGAGGTGATCACCGTCGCGCATGGGACTGCCCGCGACGTCGGGGGCCTCAGCCTGCGGGCGCTGCTGGCGGCGCTGGCGCAGCGCGGCATCACGCGGGTGCTGGCCGAGGGCGGCGCCGGCATCGCGGCCGCCCTGCTGCGGGACGGGCTGGTCGGCCGCCTCGCCTGGTTCCACGCCCCCGCCGTGATGGGCGGGGATGGCATGCCAGCCGCCTATCCGCTGCCGGTTGAGCTAATGGCCGCCATGCCCAGATTCCGCCGCGTCGCCGCGCGTCCGCTCGGGGATGACTGGCTGACCGAATTCGAACCCGAAGGGGCCTGAGACATGTTCACCGGGATCGTCACCGACCTCGGGACGGTGCGGGAAGTGCAGCCGATCGGCGGCGGGCACGACCACCGCCTGATCATCGGCACCTCGCCGGATTTCCTGGCGAAGCCCGTGCCGGTGGTGCTCGGCGCCTCCATCGCCTGTTCCGGCGTCTGCCTGACCGCCGTGCAGCTCGGCGGCGATTTCTTCGCCGTCGAGGCTTCCGCCGAGACGCTGTCCAAGACCACCCTTGGCGGCTGGAAGCCCGGCACGCGGGTGAACCTGGAACGCCCGCTTCGCATCGGCGATGAGCTGGGCGGGCATCTGGTCTCCGGCCATGTGGACGGGACCGGGGTGGTGATCTCCGCGACGCCCGAGAATGGCTCGGTCCGCTGGCGCTTCCGCATGCCGGCCTCGGTCGCGCCCTATGTCGCCTCCAAGGGCTCGGTCGCCATCGACGGTGTGTCGCTGACCGTCAACGAGGTTGACCGTGAGACCTTCGGGGTCAACATCATCCCCCACACAGCGACCGTGACGACCTTCGGCACCCTGCAGCCGGGCGCGCTGGTCAATCTCGAGATCGATACGATGGCGCGCTACATCGCCCGCCTCCGGGAGTATGAGCGATGAATGTCGAGGTCGTCCGCACCAGCTTCGCCGAGTTCCTCTCGCCGGCCGAGGAGCTGATCGAGGAAGCCCGCCGGGGCCGCATGTTCATCCTGGTCGATGACGAGGACCGGGAGAATGAGGGCGACCTGGTCATCCCCGCGCAATTCGCCACACCCGACGCCATCAACTTCATGGCCCGCTTCGCCCGCGGGCTGATCTGCCTGACCATGACGCGGGCGCGGGTGGAACAGCTCGGCCTGCCGCTGATGGCGCAGTCGAACGGCACGCGGCACCAGACCGCCTTCACCGTGTCCATCGAGGCGCGTGACGGCGTCACCACC
>JBIIRI010000054.1:0-21271 GCA_044341625.1 Roseomonas sp. | reverse complement strand
GGGGGGGGGGGGGGGGTGGGTGGGGGGGGCGACGCGGAAGAACGCGCGCGCTCATCATCCTCGCGCGCTTTGTCATCGCCTGCGTTTACCCCGCTATGGCGGACAGGATTCGGGGCAAGCTATTGAGGTGGCAAGATTTTCTGTCTGCCCCCCTCACCCTGCCCTCTCCCCCCTGTGGGGGGAGAGGGTTCTGATGGGGCATCGCTCGCCAGTCTGAACCTCGCCCGGCCGCGCTTCAGAAGCGGCGCAGTAGGCGGTCGATGTAGTCCAGCTCCTCCTGCGGCCGCTCGCGTTCCGCACCCCGGCGGCGCAGCTCGTCCTGCAGGCGGCGGGTCCGCAGCTGCTCCGCATCATCCGGCACGCGCGTGTCGCTGCCGGCATCCTGGGCACCGGGGGTCTCGCGCGTGCGGCGGCCCAGCGGGTCGCGGCCGCCGCCCTGTTCCTGGGCCTGGTCCTGGCCGTCGCCCTGGCCCTGGCCCTCACCCGCCATGTCGCCGGGCTCTTCGCCCTCTTCCTCGCCCTCGCCTTCCTGCTGGCCGAATTGGCGCTGCATCTGTTGCGCCATCTGGCGAGCGCCTTCCACCAGTTCCCGGATCGCACGCTGCTGGGCGTCGCGCGCATCGCGGCCTTCGCCGAGCTGGTCCTGCGCGTCCCGCATCGCCTGGTCGGCGCGGCCCAGCTGGGGCGGTACCTGCCCGGTCAGGTCGCCGAATTGCTGCATCACCTCACCCAGCGCGCGGCGTAGCGCGCGCTGGGTGCGTGCTTCGCGACCTGCCTCGGTGCGTGCTTCGCGCTCCTGCGCGGCGCGAAGCTGCTGCTGCTGCTGTTGCTGCTGCGGGTCGGGCTGGTTCCAGGGGGTGCGGCGCTGCTGCAATTCCGCGCGGCGCTCGGCCTCCCGCCGCGCCGCCTCGGCATCCGCCCGGCGGTGGCCGCTGTCGAGCATGCGGGTCTGGCGCTGCACCATGTCCTGCACCACGCCCATCTGCTGCTGGCCACGTTCGCGCTGCTGGCGGCGGCGTTCCTGCTGTTCGTTGCGGGCGGTGCGGCCTTCCTCCAGGCCGCGCAGCATCTCCTCCAGCTCCGCCAGCTCCCGCTCGGCATCCTGGGGGCGGTCCTGGCGGTTGGCCTCCCGCATCCGGTCGGTGCGGCGATCCAGGTCGCGGCGGTCCATCAGGCGGTTCTGCGGATCGAAGGGGATCGCTTCCGCATTCTCGCGCTGGAGGCGCTCGGCGAGGGATTCCAGGTGGCGGCGGATGGCGTCGCGCAACTCCTGGATCCGGCGGTCCGTTTCGGCGCGCTGGGCGGGGTCGCGTTCGGCCTGCTGCCCCTCCTGCCGTTCCTGCTGCTGCTGGCGCTCGGCCTCCTGCAAGGCCTCGCGCAGCTCCTGCCGGGCGGTGGCCAAAGCGCGGGCGGTGCGCTCGGCGCGGCCTTCTTCCAACGCGATGGCGATCTCCCACAGAATCTCCTGCGCTTCCCCCACCGCTTCGGGGCGGCGGTCGCGGGTCAGGCGATGGCGCGCGGCGCGCAGCGCGAGGAAGGTGGTGGTGTCGTGCTCGAAGGCCTCGGGCGCGTTGGCGATGCGGTCCAGCTCTCGCCGCGCCAGCGCTCGCGCGGTGGGGTCGAGCGACAGCGCCTTCCGCAGCGCGATGACCTGCTGGGCGACCGGGTGGGTGAAGCCGCGTTCCGGCAAGGTGAGAGCGACAGCGTCGGAGGCGCCGTCCTGCCCCGCGCCGTCGCGGGCGCGCAGCAGGATCTCCACCTCCAGCCCCGCCCAGGGATGGGCGGAGAGATCGGGCACGGCGAGGCCCCGCGCCTGGCGCGGCTGGCCGGCGGGCAGCGGCAGGTCGATGACATGGGCCGGCGCGGCGGGCCGGGCCTTCAGCCGGATCTCGGCGACCAGGGCGACGACGCCCCAATCATCCTCGGCGCGCCAGGGCAGCCGGGTGCCGAGGCCGCGCGGGGCGCGGCCGGGGGCCTCCGCGAACCAGGCGCGGGGCGGGGCATCGGCTTGCACCGTCAGCGACCAGGACGCGACGTCCCGTTGGTCGCGGCGGAGGATGATCTGCGCGGCGTCCTCCAGCGTCGCCTCGGCCGCGAAGGAGCGGCCGTCGAGGGCGCGGAAGGGCAGGGCGGCGGCGCCAAGCCGCAATTCCGGCACGCCGCCCACCCCGCCCGAGAGCGCCACCTGCAACCGGCTACCCGCGGGGACCGAGAGCGTGCCGCCGGCGGGGTCAAGGAAGATGGGGGCGGCGCCGGTATAGGCGGGCGGGGTGATCCAGGCCTCGATCCGCAGCGGCGCGGGCTGGGCGGCGATGGTGGCGGGCGGCAGGATGGCGCGGCGCAGGCGCTCCGGCGCTTCCGGCCCGGCGATGACCAGGGCGGCGAGCAGCGACAGCCCCAGCCCGGCGCGCAGCGCGATCGGGTCGCGCCGCGCCAGCCCCGGCCGCGGCAGGCCGAGGCGCAGCCGGGTGATGGAGGCGAGCGCGCGGTCCCGATGCACCTGCCAGACCGCCAGCGCCACCGGGTCCGTGGCCGCGGGCGTATCGGTCAGCGCCGCGAGCGGGCGGTGGGGCAGTCCGGAATCGCGTTCCAGCCGGCGGTCGGCCGGGGCCTGCCCCGGCCAGCGCAGGCCGCGCAGCCCGCGATGCAGCGCGATCGCGAGCGCGACGGCGAAGCCGGCGGCCAGCACCAGCCGCGCCCAGCCCGGCAGCAGCAGCGGCAGCCCGAGCAGGGCGATGGTCAGATAAAGGCCGAGCACCCCAAGGCCCGGCCAGATGGCGGGCCACACCGCTTCCCAGGCCAGGGCGAGCCGGGCGAGCGCCCGGCGGCGCCCCAGCGCCGCCAGCGGGTCCGGCCCTGCCTCTGGCAGGCGGGGTGCGGGGTCCTTCACCCGGCGAGCCAGCCCGGCAGGCGCTGCCCGGCCAGCAGCGCATCCTGCGTCTGGCGTTCGCGCACCACGGCGAAGCGGGCGCCATCCACCAGCACCTCGGCGGCTAGCGGGCGGGCGTTGTAGGTGCTGCTCATCGAAGCTCCGTAGGCCCCCGCATCGAGAAACGCGACGAGGCTAGCCGGTTCGAGGGCCGGAAGGCCACGATTTCGCGCGAAGGTGTCGCCCGTCTCGCAGACCGGCCCCACCACGTCGCAGGGCGAGACGGGGGCGACGACATCGACCGGCGAGACCGGGACGATGCCGTGCCAGGCCTCATACATCGCCGGGCGGACCAGATCGTTCATCGCGGCATCCAGGATCACGAAGCGCCGCCCGGCGGTGGTCTTGGACAGGATGACGGAGGAGATCAGCACCCCGGCCGGGCCGCAGATCCAGCGCCCCGGCTCCACCATCAGCTTCACGCCGAGATTGCCGAGCGCGCCCTTGATCGCGCCGGCCAGCGCCGCCGGCGGCGGGGCGGGTTCGTGGCGATAGGGGATGCCGAGCCCGCCGCCGCAATCGACCCGGTCGACCTCCAGCCCCTGTTCCCTCAGGCCACGCACCAGATCGGCCAGCGCGCGGTAGGCCGTGGCATAGGCGTCCATGCCGGAGGTGATCTGGCTGCCGATATGCACCGCGACGCCGACCGGCCGCACGCCGGGCGTCGCGGCCATCCGCGCATAGAGCGACGGGGCGTCGGCGATGGCGACGCCGAACTTGTTCTCGCTCTTGCCGGTGGTGATCTTGGCGTGGGTCTTCGCATCCACATCCGGGTTCACGCGCAGCGCGACCTGGGCGGTGACGCCGAGCGCGGTGGCGATGGCGGAGATCATCGCGACCTCCTCGGCGCTTTCGGCGTTGATCTGGCCGACGCCTTGCGACAGGGCGAAGCGCAGTTCCGGCAGCGACTTGCCGACGCCGGAATAGACGATGTGGCCCGGCGCGATCCCGGCCGCGAGCGCCAGGCGCAATTCGCCTTCGGAGACGATGTCGGCGCCGGCACCCTCGGCCGCCAGCGTCCGCAGCACGGCGAGGTTGGGGTTGGCCTTCACCGCGAAATGGATCTCGGCGCCGGTCCGCGCGTCATCCAGCGCGCCGCGCAGGGCGTGGTAGCGGCGGCGGAGCGCGGCGGCGGAATAGACCCAAGCGGGCGTGCCGACCTCCGCCGCGATGCGGGTAAGCGGCACATCCTCCATCGTCAGCCCGTCCTGGGCATTCATGGTCAGGTGCGGTCGGCCGGCGATGAGCTCGGCGAAGGTGGGGTCGGCGTCGTCGAACGCGGGGGCGGGGGAGGCCATCCCCCCTCAATAGGGGTGGCCGCGCCCTTTCGTGAAGAGCCCGCCGCGCCGTCAGCTCCAGGCCGCACGCACGCCGGGCGGGGGGGAATAGGGCAGGTCGCCGCGCGCCACCACCGCGTCCCGCCCGCCATTCTCCGCCAGGATCGCTCGCTGGCGCGCCTTCACCGTCGCATCGAGCGTCTCCGGCGCGGTGCCCAGAAGGGCGGCGAGCACCGCCTCCAGCTCCGTCCGCGTCGCGGCATGCGCCGGGTCAGCGCCGAGGTCGCGCAGCTCCTCCGGATCGGCGTCGAGGTCGAAGAGCTGCGTCGGATAGGTGACGTAGCGGACGTATTTCCACCGGCCGCGCCGCAGCATGAAGGCCGCTTCCTGCGAGCCGGAGGCGTGGTACTGCGACAGCACGGCGCGATCCGCCTCCGCACCGGTCGCCAGCGCGAGCAGCGAGGTGGAGCCGGGCGGCGGCGCCTCCCCGCAGCCGGTGGCGTCGAGCACGGTCGCGAAGACATCCGTCAGGCAGGCCGGGGTGTGCACCACGCCGCGCGGCACGCCCTGCCCGGCCAGGATCATCGGCACGCCGACGCTCTCCTCATACATGGTGGACTTACCCCATAGGCCGCGCGCGCCGACATTGTCGCCGTGGTCGGAGGCGTAGAGCACGCGCGTCGTCGCACCGAGGCCCGCGGCGTCCAGCGCCCGCAGCAACCGCCCGACCTGCTCGTCCATGAAGGAAACGAGGCCGTAGTAGCCGGCCATCATGCGCTGCACATCCGCCCTGCCTTGCACATGCGAATCATAGGGGACGGTGCGGGCATAGTCGGCCAGGAAGGGATGCGTCGGCCGGTCCTCCGGCGCGTAGAGCTTCGGCATCCCCACCACCTCCGGCGGGAACAGGGCGAAATGCTCGGGCGGGGCGACTAGCGGGAAATGCGGCGTGACGAGCGAGACGAAGAGGCACCAGGGCTTGCCCGGCGCCGCGCCGGCCTTGGCCGCCAGCCAGGCCTCCGCCGCGGCGGCGATGTCGCGGTCGTAGCGCGTGTAGTCGCTTTCGCCAGGGCCGGCGGTGGCGGAGAGCTTGGCCGCGCCCTTGCGGGGCGGCGCCGTCTCGTCGCGGATCAGCCCGAGCAGGTCGCCCTTGCCGTCCACGACATGCATCGCCAGGCGTTCCTCGGCGAAGCCGTGGTCGTCACCCGCAAGTCCCCGGAAGTGCAGCTTGCCGATCGAGGCCACGTCGTGCCCGCCCGCGCGCAGCGCGTGGTGCCAGGATCGGACGTTGCCGTCATAGGGATCGGCGTTGTCGTAGTGCCGGCCCATCGCGTGCAGCGCGCGGCCGGTGGCGAGCGCGGCGCGGGCCGGCACGCAGATGGGCGAGGGCGTGTAGGCCGATGCGAAGCGCGTGCCGCGCGCCGCCAGCGCGTCGAGATTGGGCGTGCGGGCGAAGGGATGCCCGGCGCAGCCCATCGCGCGCGGCGTGTGCTCGTCGGAGAGGATGATCAGCAGATTCTGCGGTGAGGTTGTCATCTCCGTCAGTCCACCTGTGCGCCAGAGAGGCGGACGGCCTCGCCCCATTTCGCGGCCTCAGCACGGAGGAAGGTGGCGAAGGCTTCCGGCCCGAGACCCATGGCGGCGCTGCCATCGGCGGTGACGCGGGCGCGCCAGGCGGCATCGGCCAGCGCTTCCTGCAGGGCGGCGTCCGTGCGGCGGATCACCTCGGTCGGCGTGCCGGCCGGCGCCAGCACCGCGAACCAGGAGGTTAGGTCGAAGCCCGGCAGCGTCTCGGCGAGCGCGGGCACTTCCGGCAGGGCGTGGTTGCGCGCGGGGGAGGTGACTGCGATCCCCTTCAGCCGCCCCGTCTTCACAAGTTCCGTCGCGGTGGACAGCGTCGGGAAGCCGAACTGCACCTGGCCGCTCATGACGTTGTTCACGATGTCGGGCGCGCCGCGGAAGGGCACATGCGTCGCCTGCACCCGGGCGGTGGCCTTGAACATCTCCGCCGCCAGATGCGCGCCCGATCCGTTGCCGCCGGAGGCATAGTTCTGGTCGGGCCGCGCACGCAGGCTCTCGATCAGCGCGGCCGCGCTGGCGGGACCGTTCGGCGGCACGATCAGGATGTGCGGCATGCCGAAGACGACGGTGATGGGCGCGAAATCGCGGAAGGCGTCGAAGGGCAGCGTGCGCCGCGTCAGCGCCGGGTTAATGACCAGCGAATTGGTGCCGAGCATCAGCGTGGTGCCGTCCGGCGCGCTGCGTGCCGCGGCCTCGAAGCCGATATTGCCGCCAGCGCCGCCACGATTCTCGACCACCACGGGCTGGCCGAGGATCGGGGAGATGCGCTCCGCGATCTGCCGCGCGATGACGTCGGGCGCGCTGCCGGGGATGAAGGGCACCAGCAGCCGCACCGGCCGCGTCGGCCAGGCTTGCGCGCGGACCGGGCGCGGCAGGGCGGCAAGCCCAGCCAGGGGCATGGCGCCCCCGATCAGGGTACGACGGCGCATGGTGTTTCCTCCGACTATCGTCTTGTCGGAAAGGCTACATCACGCGCCGCGCGGTTGGAAAGGAAGGGCGCCGTCAGCGGCTGGGGTAACTGCGCGGGAAGGTCACCTGATCCGTCGGGCCGGGCGGGCGGATATCCCCCACCCGGCCGCAGGCCGCCAGCAGCAGCAGCGCCACGCCGAGCGCAAGCAGCCTCATGCCAGCCGCGCCTGCCATTCGGCGGCCATGGCGGCGACATTGGCCGGCGCGGTGCCGCCGAAGCTGGTCCGCGACGCGACGGAGGCCGCGACCGTCAGCACGCCGAAGACGCCGTCATGGATGCGCGGCTCCACCGCCTGCATCTCCGCCAGCGTCAAGCCCGACAGGTCCACGCCCTTGCCTTCCGCCAGCGCGACCAGCCGGCCTGTGACGTGGTGCGCGTCGCGGAAGGGGAAGCGCAATTCGCGCACCAGCCAATCCGCGAGGTCCGTGGCGGTGGAGAAGCCGGCGCCGGCGGCCTGCGCCAGCCGCTCCGTCTGCGGGCGCATGTCGCGCACCATCCCCGCCGTGGCGGCGAGGCTGAGCGCCATGTTCTCCGCCGCGTCGAAGATCGGTTCCTTGTCTTCCTGCATGTCCTTGAAATAGGTCAGCGCCAGCCCCTTCAGCACCGTCAGCATGGAGACCAGGTTGCCGACCATGCGCCCGGTCTTGCCGCGCACCAGCTCCGCCGCATCCGGATTGCGCTTCTGCGGCATGATCGAGCTGCCGGTGGTGAAGGCGTCCGACAGCTTCACGAAGCCGAAATAAGGGTTGGTCCAGATCACCACCTCCTCCGCGAAGCGCGACAGATGGGTGGCGCACATCGCGCAGGCGAAGAGGAACTCAGCCGCGAAATCGCGCGACGCCACGCTGTCCAGGCTGTTGCGCGTGGGGCCATCGAAGCCCAGCGCCTTGGCCGTCATGTGCCGGTCGATGGGGAAGCCGGTGCCGCAGAGCGCGGCCGCGCCGAGCGGGCTTTCGTTCAGCCGCTTGCGACAATCCGCAAGCCGGCCGCGGTCGCGCGACAGCATCTCGACATAGGCCAGCAGGTGGTGGCCGAGGGTGGTGGGCTGGGCCGGCTGCAGATGGGTGAAGCCCGGCATCACGGTAGCGGCGTGTTCCGCCGCGCGGTCCGCCAGGGCGCGCATCACATCGGCGATCTGCGCGTCCAGCCCGTCGATGGCATCGCGCACCCAGAGCCGGACATCCAGCGCCACCTGGTCGTTGCGGCTGCGGCCGGTGTGCAGGCGCTTGCCGGCATCGCCGATGCGTTCCGTCAGCCGGGCCTCGATATTCATGTGGATGTCTTCGAGGGTTTCGCTGAAGGCGAAGTTGCCGGCCTCGATCTCGGCGGCGATGTCCTGCAGGCCCTTGCGGATGGCGGCCTCGTCCTCGGCGGAGATGATCCCCACATGCGCCAGCATCTTGGCGTGGGCGAGACTTCCGAAAATGTCCTGGCGCCACATCTTGCGGTCGAAGCCGATGGAGGCATTGATCTCTCGCATGATGGCGCCGGGGCCCTCGGCATAGCGGCCGCCCCAGAGGGAGTGTTGGGTCTTGTTCGTCTCGTCGCCCACGGAGATGGTCCTGTGCTGAAGCCCTGGCCCCGCCGCAACCTGCTGGGCCTGATGGTCGGCGGGACCCTGGCCACCGCCGCGCTGCCGCGTCAAGCCGCCGCCATGCCGGCCGATGGGGGCCTGTCCCGGCTGCGGGAGACGCCGGAAGGCCGCGCCCTGCCCGAAGGCCTGACCTTCCAGGATTCCGAAGGGCGCGAGACACGCTTCGAGGCCTTCCGGGGCAAGGGGCTGGTCGTGAATTTCTGGGCCACCTGGTGCCCGCCCTGCGTGGCCGAAATGCCGGCGCTGGACCGCGCCCACGCCATCCTGTCGCGCGAGGGGATCGAGGTGCTGGCGCTGTCCTCGGACCGTGGCGGGCGGGCGCAGGTAGAGCCCTTCTACCAGCGCATCGGCCTCAGGCATCTCGGTATGTGGTTCGACCCGCGCGGGGCGACGGGCCGCGCGCTCGGCGTGCGCGGGCTGCCGACCACGGTCATCCTCGACCGGCGCGGCTTGGAAGTGGGGCGGCTGGAGGGGGAGGCGGATTGGGACCGGGCCGAGATCCTGGCGGCCGTCCGCCGCCTGGTGCGCGGCGCGGCGCCCGCCTCCACCACGACGAATACGTGAGAGCAGGACAGGCGATGACGGATTTCGAGACGAAGCTCGACAAGCTCGCGGCGCTGGCCGTCCATGTCGGGCTGAACCTGCGCGCCGGGCAGGAAGTCGTGATGACCGCGCCGATCGAGGCGATGCCGCTGGTCCGCCGCATCACCGCCCATGCCTATCGCGCGGGGGCGACGCTGGTTACGCCGCTGATCGGCGATGATGAGGTGACGCTGGCGCGCTACCGCCACGCCCATCCCGACACCGCCTTCGATGTCGCGCCCGGCTGGCTGTTCGAGGCGATGGCGAATGCGTTTCGCGGCGGCGCCGCAAGGCTGGCGGTGGTGGGGGAGGATCCGACCCTGCTCTCGGGCCAGGACCCGGCGAAGGTGGCGCGGGCGAACAAGGCGCGCAGCATCGCCTATCGCCCCGCGCTGGAACTGATCACCGGCTTCGCGATCAACTGGAACCTGGTGCCGGCCGCGACGCCGGGCTGGGCGCGGCAGGTGTTTCCCGAACTGCCGCAGGATCAGGCCGTCGCGGCGCTGTGGGAGGCGATCTTCGCCGCCTGCCGCGTGGATGTGGCCGACCCGGTGGCCGATTGGGCGGCGCATAACCGCACCCTGCATGCGCGCACCGCCTTCCTCAACGGCAAGGATTTTCGTGAGTTGCATTTCCGTGGCCCGGGCACCGATCTGCGTGTCGGGCTGGCGGATGGGCATTTGTGGTCCGGCGGCGCGGAGCCGGCGAAGAACGGCATCACCTGCAACCCGAACATCCCGACCGAGGAAGTCTTCACCACCCCGCACAAGCTGCGCGTGGAAGGCATGGTCCGCAGCACCAAGCCGCTGGCCTACCAGGGCACGCTGATCGAGGACATCGCCGTGCGCTTCGAAGCCGGGCGGATCGTGGAGGCGAACGCGACCAGGGGCGCCGAGGTGCTGCACAAGGTGCTGGGCACGGATGAAGGCGCGGCGCGGCTGGGAGAGGTCGCGCTGGTGCCGCATTCCTCGCCCATCTCACGTTCCGGCCTGCTGTTCCGCAACACGCTGTTCGACGAGAACGCGGCCAGCCACATCGCGCTGGGTCAGGCCTACACCACCTGCCTGCGCGACAGCGTGGGCGTGCCGATGGAGAAGCTGGCCGAACGCGGCGCGAATGCGTCGCTGATCCATATCGACTGGATGATCGGGTCCGGCGCGGTGGACCTGGACGGAATCACGCAGTCGGGCGCGGTGGAGCCGCTGATGCGGCAGGGGGAGTTCGTGGCGGGGCCGCGCTGAGACCCGCGCCACGTCCCCGCGCATGGAGGCGAGGGCCTCCTACGCGGGGCGTGAGCGATCCTGCCCTCAGGTCTCCGCGCCGCCATTCACCTGCAGCATCTGACCGGTGACATAGGCGCCGCCTTCGCTCACCAGCATCCGCACCACGGTTGCGATCTCGGCCGGTGTGCCCATGCGGGCCATCGGGACCTTCGCGACATAGCCCGTGCGGCTATTCGCCACCCCCGGCACATCGTCATCCGCCGCGATGGGCCCCGGCGAGACGGCGTTCACCGTGATGCCCGCCTTCGCGAATTCCTTCGCCAGTGACTTGGTCAGGCCCCACAGCCCGTGCTTCGCGACAGAGACCGGCGCCCGGCCCGCATAGCCGTGGATGGCGTTCATGCCGGTGAAGTTCACGATGCGGCCCCAGCCCTGCGCGACCATCCCCGGCAGCAGCGCCTGCGACAGCCAGATCGAGGCTTCCACATCCACGCCCATCACGCGGCGCCAATCTTCCTCCGTCAGCTCCAGGAAGGGCTTCGCGGGTCGCAGCGCGGCGTTGTTCACCAGCACATCGACCGTGCCGAAGGCGGCCAGCGCCGCTGCCGCGATGCGCGCGCATTCGGCGCGGGTGCCGACATCGCCCATGATCACCACGGCTTTCCGGCCAAGCGCGCGCACTTCCGACGCCACGCTTTCTGCCGCCTTCACATCCGACGCGCCGTTGATCGCGACATCGAAGCCGTCCTCGGCCAGGCCGAGCGCGACGGCGCGGCCGATATTCTTGCCGGCGCCGGTCACCAGCGCGGCCTTGCGTGCATTCGTCACTCTGTCTGTTCTCCCTCAGGTGGCGCGGCGGAGAAAATCCGCGCAGCGCTCACCGACCATCAATGCGGCAGGCTGGATATTCGGGGACGGGATCAAGGGGAAGACGCTGGCATCGGCCACCCGCAGCCCCTCCACGCCCCGCACGCGCAATTCCGGGTCGAGCACCGCGCGGTCGTCGCTGCCCATCCGCGCCGTCCCGCAGGGGTGGAACACGGTGCCGGAGGTGGCGCGGATATTCGCCTCCGTCGCGGCGTCGGAGGTCGAATCGGGCCCTGGGCGCAATTCCTCCTCGATCAGGTCGCGGAAGGGCGCCTGGGCCGCGATCCGTCGGCAGATCGCGGCGGCGCCGAGCATCACCCGCAGGTCGTTCGGGTGGTCGAGGTAGTTGGGCCGAATCACCGGCGGGTCGCGCGGGTCCGGGCTTCGCAGCGTCAGCGTGCCGCGGCTGTCGGGGCGGCAGGCGCCGTAGTTCAGCATCACGCCCGGAAAATCCGTCAGGCCCTTGCGGTAGTCGAAGGTCGCGAAATTCACGAACAGCAGCTGCGCTTCCGGCTCCTCCGCGCCGGGCGTCACGCGGATGAAGCCCGTCGCCTCCCCCGCGCCGATCGCCAGCGGGCCGGATTTCCGCACTAGCCAATCGAGCCCGATCGCGGCCTGCTTCAGGCGGCTTTGCAGGATCTCGTTCAGCGTGCCGCAGGGGCGCGTGCGGAAGATGAACTTCGCGATCAGATGGTCCTGCAGGTTGCGTCCGACATCGGGGCTGTGCGCGACCACGGGGATGCCCATGGAAGACAGCGCCACGCCGTCGCCGATGCCCGACAGCATCAGCAGCTTCGGCGTCTCCAGCGCGCCCGAGGACACCACCACGCTGCGCCGCGCGCGGAATTCGCCCTGCGCGGTCGCGACGCCGACGCAGCGCTGGCCTTCGAAGATCAGGCGCTGTACCTGCACGCCGGTCTTCACTTCAAGGTTCCCGCGCGCCATCGCCGGGCGCAGATACATGCGCGCGGAGGACGAACGGAACCGCCCATCCACATTCAGCTGTACTGGCCCGACGCCTTCGATCGAGCCGCCATCATTCACATCACCGAAGCGGGGCAGGCCGGCGGCCACGGCCGCATCGATGAAGGCCTGCGGCGCCTGCGCCAGTCGCTTCGGTTCGCTGACACGGATCGGCCCGTCCTTGCCGCGTGCCTCGGATGGGTCGCCGAGCCAGGTCTCCATCCGGCGGAAGACCGGCGCCACATCCTCATAGGACCAGCCGCGCGCGCCGGCCTGCGCCCAGCGGTCGTAGTCATGCGGGCTGCCCCGCAGATAGACGAGGCCGTTGACGCTGCCGGACCCGCCCAGCACGCGGCCGCGCGGCCAGTGCAGCGCGCGGCCGTCCAGTGCCGCTTCGGGTTCGGTCATGAACTTCGGATCGTAGATCCCGCTGCCATAGAGCTTCGCATAGCCCGCCGGCAGCCGGACCCAGGGGCTGCTATCGGGCGGGCCAGCTTCCAGCAGCAGTACGCGGGTCGATGCGTCTTCCGACAGCCGCGCGGCGACGACGCAGCCGGCGCTGCCGCCGCCGACGACGATGACATCCGCCTCGCCGAGCATCACCGCCTCACGGTTCCAGCCGCACGCCCGTGCGGTCCACCACCTGGCGGAATTTCGCGAGTTCCGCGCGGAAGAAGGCCTCGGCATCCGCCGGTTCGTTGGGGCGGGTCCAGGGGGAGACGCCGGCGACCAGCAGCCTCTCGCGCAGTTGCGGTTCGGCGATGGAGGTGCGGATCGCACGGTTCAGCGCCGCGACGGTCGCCGGTGGCATGCGCGGCGGGCCGATGATGGCGAACCAGTTCTCGAGGTCGAAGCCCGGCACCGAGGATTCATTGAGGGTCGGGATGTCGGGGAAGGAGGGAAAGCGCTCCAGCCCCGTCACCGCGATGCCGCGCACGCGCCCGTCGCGCACCTGCCCGGCGGCGGAGGCGAGGACCGCGACGCCCCACTGCGTCTCCCCGCGCGCAATGCTTTCCACCATCAACCCGCCGGAGCGATAGGGCACATGCGGGAAGCGGCCGCCGAGGCCGATGGACGCCGCCAGCGCTTCCCCCGACAGATGCGGCATGGAGGCGACGCCGGAGGACGCGAAGGGCATGCTGTCGGGCGGCGATCCGCGCAGCCGCGCGATCACCTCCTGCGCCGTGCGGCCTTGGAAATTCGGCTGCGTCACCAGGATCATCGGCCCGGTGCCGACCACGGCAATATGGGTGAAGTCGGCGATGGGGTCGTAGCGCGTGCCGCCCTGCACCGCATTGGGCGCGAGGGCGTGGGAGGATGCCTCCACCAGCATCAGCGTGTGCCCGTCCGGCGCCTGGCGGCGCAGCCAGTCGCTCGCGACGAGGCCCGCGGCGCCGGGGCGGTTCTCCACCACCACATTGCCGCCCAGCAGCGGCCCCATGCGGCTGGCCACGAGGCGGGAGCTGACATCGGTGGATCCGCCCGGCGCGAAGCCGACGGCCAGCGTGATGCTGCGTTCGGGGAAGGCCAAGGCCGGGGTGGCGAGCGCGGCAAGGCCCGCCCCCATCAGGATGCGGCGCGTGAGCATGACGTTTCCCCTGGCTGTTCCTTTGCGCGGAGCTTCGCAACCCGCGCCGGCGACGGCAAGGGGGCGCTGTGTCAGTCGCTCTCCGCCACGCCCAGCTTGCGTCCGACCTGCTGGATGCCCGCCCAGGTGTCCGGCTGCAGCGGCACGCCATTGGCCAGCCGATCGGCGCGCGTCACGGCTTCCTTGTCGCCGGGGGCCAGCACGGGCTCGCCTTGCGTGGCGGGCGTGCAGCCGATGACCCAATCGACATAGGCGCGGCCCGTCGCTTCGAATTCCGCCTGGGTGCCGAAATGGCGCGGCGAGACGTAGAAGCTCAGCATGCCGTTGGCGATGCGCCCGCGCGCTTCCACCGGCCCGCTGGTGCCGCCGCCGGTCAGCGCGCCGGCCAGCATCTCGCACATGAAGGCGAGGCCCGATCCCTTGTGCTCGCCGAAGGCGCGGATCGCGCCCTGGCCATTCGCGGGGTTGCGCGGCCCGATCGCGTCGTAATGGCCATACAGCGTGTGCGGATCGCCCGAGAGCCTGCCATCGGGCTCGATCAGCGCGTCATGCGGCAGCGCCTTGCCGCCATTGGACGCGACGAGCACCTTGCCTTCGGCGACCAGCGAGGTCGCGAAATCCAGCACCAGCGGGCGGCCCGGCAGCGGCACGCCGACGGCGAAGGGCGCGGTGGAGAAGCGGCGATCCGTGCCGCCGAAGGGCGCTACCAGCACGCTGCCCGCGACGTTCACGAAATGGACGGAAATCAGCCCGGCGCGGATCGCGGCTTCGGCATAATCGCCGACGCGGCCGATATGGCCGGCATTGCGAAGCCCGACCACGGCGATGCCGTGCTGCAGCGCGCGCGCGATGCCGAGATCGACGGCCTGCGGTGCCACGGTTTGGCCGAAGCCGAAATGCCCGTCCAGCAGCGCGAAGCAGCCGCCATCGGTGACGATCTCGGCATCCTGGCCCTTCAGCACATAGCCGGCCTGCAGCCATTCGACATAGCGCGGCACGCGTGCGACGCCGTGGCTGTCATGGCCGGCTAGATTCGCGCCGAGCAGATGGGTGGAGATGCGCCCGGCTTCCGCCGCGTCGCAGCCGGCGGCGCGGAAGATGGCGGCGACATAGGCGTCGAGCTTCTTCGCTTCGATCAGGACGTAGTTGGGCGCCATGGCGTGTGTCTCCTCGGCGCCGAACCTGCCTGCCGTGACGCGGGGCGTCCAGCCCCCGCCGCCGCTACAGCACGCGGCCGCTGACCGGGTCGATGATGTGCATGTGGTTGAGGTCCGCCGCGACCTGCAGCCTGCGGCCGGGCTCGGCGGGGGTGGTGGGGTCGATGCGGCTGCAGATCTCGGCGCCCTGCATCCGCAGATGCACCAGCGTTTCCATCCCCATCGGCTCCAGCACCTCGGGCGTCAGGTCGAACAGCGCGATGTTGTCGCGGTCGAGGTTCTTCGGCTCCGTCAGGTGTTCGGGGCGGATGCCGAACAGCACCTCCTTCCCCGCCATGGCGGCGTAGCGCTGCGTGCGCTCGGCCGGCACGGGCAGGACGATGCCGTCCGGCAGGTTCACGCGCAGCGCGCCCGATCCGTTCTCGACGCGGGCGGGGATGAAGTTCATCGCCGGGCTGCCGATGAAGCCCGCGACGAAGCGCGTGGCGGGGCGGTGATACAGCTCCTGCGGCGGGCCGACCTGCTCGATCACGCCGTGGTTCATCACCACCACGCGGTCGGCCAGCGTCATCGCCTCCACCTGGTCGTGGGTGACGTAGACGGTGGTGGTCTTGACGGTCTGGTGGACCTTCTTGATCTCGGTCCGCATCTGCACGCGCAGCTTGGCGTCGAGATTCGACAGCGGTTCGTCGAACAGGAAGACCTTGGGGTCGCGCACGATGGCGCGGCCCATCGCCACGCGCTGCCGCTGGCCGCCCGACAGCGCCTTCGGCTTGCGCTCCAGCAGGCTGGTGATGTCGAGGATGCGCGCGGCGTTGTCCACGCGGCGCTTGATCTCTTCCTTCGGGAATTTCCTGAGCGTCAGGCCGAAGGCCATGTTCTCGAAGACCGACATGTGCGGATAGAGCGCGTAGTTCTGGAACACCATCGCGATGTCGCGGTCGCGGGGCGGGATGTCGTTCACCACCTTGCCGCCGATCGCGATCTCGCCTGCCGTGATTTCCTCCAGCCCCGCGATCATGCGCAGCGTCGTGGACTTGCCGCAGCCGGACGGGCCGACCAGCACGACGAATTCATGATCCTCGATCTCGAGGTCGATGCCCTTCACCGCCTGCACGCCGCCTTCATAGGCCTTGACGACCTTGCGGATGGAAACCTGTGCCATGCTGCCTCCCGAATGCCGATCCGTTCCCGCCCGGGCGCGCGGCGCCCAGGCGGTCGGATGGCGTCAGCCCTTGGTCGCGCCGGCGGTCAGGCCGGCGATGTAATAGTCCATCAGGAACACATAGACGATCACCGGCGGCAGCGCAGCTAGCAGCGCGCCCGCCATCAGCTGGCCCCAGGCGAAGGTGTCGCCGCGGATCAGCTGGCTGACGACGCCGATGGTCAGCGGCATCTCGGACGGCGTCGTGATGAAGGCCGTGGGATAGACGAAGGCCGCCCAGCTGACGGTGAAGGCGAAGATCGTCGCCGCGATGATGCCCGGAAGTGCGACGGGGATGAAGATCTTGGTCAGCATCTGCATCCAGTTCGCGCCGTCGATCAGCGCCGCCTCGTCCAGCTCCTTCGGGATGGAGGCGAAGTAGCCGATCATGATCCAGGTGCAGAAGGGCACCGTCAGCGTCGGATAGACCAGCACCAGCCCCCAGGTGGAATTCAGCAGGCCGAGCCCGCCGACGATCTGGTAGAGCGGGATGAACAGCAGCGTGTCCGGCACCAGGTAGGTCAGGAAGACGCCGGTGGCGAGCCACTGGCTGCCCCAGAAGCGCATCCGCGCCAGAGCGAAGGCTGCAAGCACGGAGATGAACATCGACAGCGCGACGACCAGCACGGTCACCTTCACGCTGTTCCACATGAAGCCCATGAACATCGGATTGGTGATCAGCGCGCGATAATTGTCGAGCGTGGGGTTCCGCACCCACCAGGGGGTCCCCGACAGGTCGGCGATTTCCGCGCTGGTCTTGATGCTGGTCATGAACATGTAGACTGGCGGCGCCAGCATCACGATGGCGGCGATGATCAGGGAGATGTAGGCGGTCCACAGCGCCCAGCGCCGTTCTGAGCGCAGGCTGCCGGCCTTGTGGTAGATGCCGGGCAGCGCCCGGCTGCTCGTCGTCGCCGACATCACATCTCCTCCCGGCTGCGGCGGTTGACGCCGCGCAGCACGAAGAACGCGATCACCGCGAGCAGCGGGAACATGAACAGCGACACCGCCGCGCCGCGCGGGATGTTGCCGGCCAGCACGCCCACCTGGAAGGCATAGCTCGCGAAGACATGGGTCAGGTCGCGCGGGCCGCCATTGGTCAGCACGCGGACGATGTCGTAATTTGCGAAGGTCACGATCAGGCTGAACAGCACGGTGATGGAGATGATGTTCCGCATCATCGGCAACGTCACGTAGCGCAGCCGCTGCCAGGATGTCGCGCCGTCGATCGCCGCCGCTTCATACAGCTGCTCGGGCACGGATTTCAGCGCCGCGAGATACATGATCATGAAGAAGGGCGCGCCGTACCAGACGTTCACGATGATCACGCTGATCCGCGCCCACCAGGGGTCGCCGAGCCATGGCACGGCGGGGACCGCGAAGATCGCCAGAATCCAGTTGATCGAGGAATAGCTCGGCTCGAACATCCACCACCAGCCCAGCGTGGACAGCGCCGGCGGGATGACCCAGGGCACCAGCAGCATGCCGCGCCATTTGCGCTGCCCCTTGGTGGGCAGGTGGTGCAGCATATGCGCCAGCCAGAAGCCGATCAGCGCCTTCAGGATCACCGCCGTGATCGCGAAGAACATCGATTGGAAGATGACCATCCGGAAGGTCTCGGAATCGAGCAGGATCTCGAAATTCCCGAGGCCGATGAACTGCGTCATCCGCCGGTTGAGCATGGACAGCCAGATGGCATAGGCGGCCGGCCAGATGACCAGCCCGCCGATCACCGCCATCAGCGGCACCGTCATGAGAAAGGCGATGGTCGAACGCCGGCGCGCGAAGCGCTTCAGCGAAGCGCCCTCTGGCGACTCGTTGCGTGGCAATGCGAGGCTTGTGCCTTCTGCCATTCCGGCATCCCCCTGGTCAGGCCAGTGCGCCCGGGGCCGAGGCCCCGGGCGTTGTCACGCGGCCCTGAAGGGCCGCCGAGCCACATACCGCGCCGTTATCCGCCGCGACGCATGTTGTTCACCTCGCGCTCAAGCCAGCCGAGGGCGGCGTCGATGCTCTCGCCGCCCTGCGCCACGCGCGCGATGACCTTGGTGTTCAGCGCCTGGATGTACATCTGGCTCGCCAGTTCCGCCGGCGCCGGGGCGAAGGCGATGGACGGGCGCGCGTCGTGGTGCGCCTTCAGCGGGTAGTTGAAGATCGTGCCGACCGGCGGGCCTTCGCGCGTCCACACCGCGAAGTCGGACATCGAGGCGAAGGGCGGGATGTCGTAGCCGCCGGAGAAGTTCGTGGTGAACTCCGCGCTCTCGCGCTCGCTCAGGAATTCCAGGAACGACTTGGCCGCGTTCTTGTTCCGCCCGAAGGCCCAGATGCCGGTGTTGAACGGCAGATAGGCCAGGAAGCGGCCCTGCGGGCCCGACGGCATCGGGATGGTCCAGCAATTCTCCGCCACCTGCGGGGCGTCGCGCTTGGCCACCGTCCAGGCGGAGGGCGGGTTGAAGACCAGCGCCGAGCGGCCGGAGATCAGCGCGCGGTTGTTGGAGGCATCGTCCCACGCCCAGACGTCGTTGGGCAGGAAGCGCGCCAGCCGCACCGCATATTCCATCACCTGGCGCAGCTGCGGGTTGTTGCGGATGGTCGGGTTGCCGCGTTCATCGGTGATGCGCGCGCCGTAGCTGGCGAACAGGCCGCCCACCCAGTCCACCGCGTCGGTGAACTGCCCCATCGGCAGGCCGAAGGGCACGCCCGCGGCATGGCACCTTTCGGCCGCCATCAGGAAGGTGTCCCAGTTCCAGGTGTCGGCGCCGGGCCCCTTCTCGTTCCGGGCGGGCCACATCGCCCGCACATCGATGCCGGCATGGCGTTGCAGCAGGTCGAAGCGGCAGAGCGCCGGCTTGTTCTGCGTGCCGGATGTGGCGGGAATGGCGCGCCAGGCGTTGTTGCGACGGCAGAGGAATTCCGCCACCGGGTTGATCGCGCCATACTTGGCTACCAGGCGGCCGATGACGTCGTCCACCGGCTCCAGCTGGTCGGCATAGGCGCCGACATCCCAGGGCACCAGGCTGATACCGTCATGCCCGCTGCGGGACTGCGCCTGCGCGGCGGCGGTCAGCTGCAGCTGGTTGCCGGTGGTGTTGATGAAGTCGAGGGTGAGGTTCACCCGGTTCCGCTCGGCCCAGCGGGCGCCGAGCTGGCGGAGCGCGTCGTTGCTGCCCGGAACCCAGTGGTCCCAGAAGGCGAAGCGGAGATTGCCGCCGCTGCCTTGCGCGTGAACCATCGGCGCGCCGAGCGTGCCGACTGCCAGTACGCCCGCGCCGGCGCGCATGGCGCCGCGGCGGGAGATCCCCTTGGACATCGCGTTCTTCCTCCGTGCGGCCGGCCTGATACGACCGTGCCTATTGTCAGCGCGGCAAGGTTACGCATCGCTCGGGGCCGGCCGCAAGACTTCTCCGCGCCGCCTCCGGTTGACCGCCCCGCCGCCCGGCGGGACCATGCGGGGATGGAGACACAGGATTTCGATGCGATCGTGATCGGCGCCGGCATGGCCGGCGCCACGGCGGCCGCGCATCTGGCCGCGACCCACCGGGTCGCGCTGCTGGAAGCGGAAGAAAGCGCCGGCTATCACACCACCGGCCGGTCCGCCGCGATCTGGATCCGCAACTACGGGCCCGCCGATGTGCGCGCGCTGACCGTCGCGTCCCGCCCCTTCTTCGAGGCGCCGCCCGCGGGCTTCGCGCCGGGGCCGATCTTCGCGCAGCGCGCGGTGGTCACGCTCGCCCCCGCCGGGCAGCGCGATGCGTTGCAAGCGATGCTCGATGCGGGGGAAGGGCTGGAGCCCATCGCGGTGGAGGAGGTCGCGGCGATGGTGCCCGCGCTGCGGCGCGACTATCCCGTGGCCGCCGCGATCGAACGCGATGCCTTCGACATGGATGTCGCCGGGCTGCACCAGGGGTTCCTCCAGCTGCTCCGCCGCGCGGGCGGCGTGATCGCGCTGCGCCACAAGGCCGGCCGGATCATCCGCCGAGGCGGCGCCTGGCACGCCGAGACATCCTCCGGCGCGACCTTCACCGCGCCCTTCATCGTCAACGCCGCCGGCGCCTGGGGCGATGAGGTGGCGCGCATCGCGGATGTCGCGCCGATTGGCCTGCAACCCAAGCGCCGCACCGCGCTGATCGTCGATCCCGGCGCGCATGATTGCGCGGATTGGCCGCTGGTCGGCGATGCCGGGCATTCCTGGTATGTGCGCCCGGAAGCACGACGCAAGCTGATGGTGTCCCCGGCGGATGAGACCGACATGCCGCCGCATGACGCGCAGCCGGACGAGCTCGATGTCGCCATCGCGGTGGATCGCATGCAGGCCGCGCTGGACATCCCCGTCCATCGCGTCGAGCATCGCTGGGCAGGGCTTCGCAGCTTCACGCCGGACCGTTCGCTGGCCATCGGGCCGGATGCGGGTGCGCCCGGCTTCTTCTGGTTCATCGGCCAGGGCGGCTACGGCATCCAGACCGCGCCGGCCGCCGGCGCGCTGCTCGCCGCGCTGGTGCGCGGCGCCGATCCCGGCGCGCTGGCCGCGATCCTGCCCCTTGTCGATCCAAACCGCTTCCGAGGACCGCGCGCATGAGCGCTTCGACCCCGACCCCAATCCCGACCCATGACGATGTCCGCGCCGCCGCCGTGCGGATCGCGCCCCATATCGTCCGCACGCCCATGCTGCGCCATGCACTGCTGGACCAGCTGACGGGCGGGACGATCCTGGTGAAGCCGGAGCCCTTGCAGCGCACCGGCAGCTTCAAGCTGCGGGGTGCGACCAATGCCGCGCTGAAGCTGGATGCGGCGCAGCGCAATGCGGGTGTGGTGACCCATTCCTCCGGCAATCACGGCCAGGCCACGGCTTGTGCGGCGGCGATGCTCGGCATGCCGGCGCTGATCGCGATGCCGGCCGATGCGCCTGGCATCAAGGTTGAAAGTACGCGGCGCTGGGGCGCGGAGATCACCTTCTTCGACCGCAAGACCACCGACCGCGAGACGCTGGCGGAGCGGCTGGCCGAGGAGCGCGGCGGCATCGTGCTGCCGCCCTTCGACCACCCGGACGTGATCGCGGGCCAGGGCACGCTCGCGCTCGAATTGTTCGAGGATGCGGCCGCGGCCGGGCTGACGCTCGATTCGCTCGCGGTCTGCACCGGCGGCGGCGGGCTGATCGCGGGCTGCGCGCTGGCGGCGGAAGGCGCGTCCCCCACCACGCGTGTCTTCGCGGTGGAACCGGAAGGTTGGGACGACACGAAGCGCAGCCTGGAGGCGGGGGCGCGCATCGCCAATGACGGGCAGGGCGAGACGCTCTGCGACGCGCTGCTGTCGATGCGCCCCGGCGCGATCACCTTCGCGGT
>JBIIRI010000053.1:0-21311 GCA_044341625.1 Roseomonas sp. | reverse complement strand
ATCAGTGCGTGGGCGCGTGTTCGTCGGCATGTGCGCGCGCCTCCGGCGCGACGAACTGCGCGGCTTCCGTGCTGGTCGCGAGTGCGGTCGTGCTCGCCATCCCGCCGCTGGCTGCGGTCGTGACCGCGTCGAAATAGCCGACCCCCACTTCGCGCTGGTGGCGCACGGCGGTGAAGCCGTTCGCTTCCTCGGCGAATTCGGCCTGCTGCAATTCGGAATAGGCGCCCATGCCGCGTTCGGCATAGCCGCGCGCCAGCTTGAACATGGACAGGTTCAGGCTGTGGAAGCCCGCCAGCGTCACGAACTGGAACTTGTAGCCCATCGCGCCGATCTCGCGCTGGAACCGCGCGGCGGCCTCGACGCCCATCTTCCGCTGCCAGTTGAAGGACGGCGAGCAGTTATAGGCCAGCATCTTGCCGGGGAATTCGCGGTGGATCGCCTCCGCGAAGTCGCGCGCATCCTGCAGATCGGGGTCCGACGTCTCCCACCACAGCAGGTCGGCATAAGGCGCATAGGCCAGGCTGCGCGCGATGGCGTACGCCTTGCCCGCGCCCGGCTTGATGCGGTGAAAACCTTCCGGCGTGCGCTCGCCGGTCAGGAAGGGGCGGTCGCGTTCATCGACATCGGCGGTCAGCAGCTGCGCGGATTCGGCATCCGTCCGGCAGAGCAGCACGGTCGGCACGCCTTCCACATCGGCCGCGAGCCGTGCGGCGTTCAGGGTGCGGATATGCTGCTGGATCGGCACCAGCACCTTGCCGCCCAGATGGCCGCATTTCTTCTCGGAGCTTAGCTGGTCCTCGAAATGCACGCCGGCGGCGCCGGCTTCGATCATGTGGCGCATCAGCTCATAGGCGTTCAGCGCGCCGCCGAAGCCGGCCTCGGCATCGGCGATGATCGGCGCCATGTAGTGCGTCGCGTCCCCTTTCCCTTCCTGCACCGCGATCTGGTCGCAGCGTCGCAGCGCGTTGTTGATGCGGCGGACGACGTTCGGAACGCTGTCCACGGGATAGAGCGACTGGTCCGGATACATCTCTCCCCCCGTGTTCGCATCCGCGGCGACCTGCCAGCCGGAGAGGTAGATGGCCTTCAGCCCGGCCTTCACCTGCTGCACCGCCTGCATGCCGGTCAGCGCGCCGAGCGTGTTCACGAAGGGCTCGGTCTGCAGCAACTGCCACAGGCGCCGCGCACCCATATCGGCGAGCGTATGTTGCACGCGGAAGGACCCGGCGAGCTTCGCGACATCGGCGGGGCTGTAGTCGCGGCGGATGCCGTCGAAGCGGCCGGGCTGCGGGGCGCCCGCGCCGAAGCCGGTGCTGCCATCGGGCGCGAAGCTGGGGGCGGTGGTGGGGCGGGTCATCGGGAGCTCCTGCACCGCGCATCCTGTCGCGCGGCTCCCGTCAATAATTCACATTGCATCGCCGAAGTTCAGCGGGAATCCTGGGGTCCATCCGGCAAGCCCGTGCGGCTTTCACAGACGCGGGCGGTGAATCTGTAAAGGACACCACATGGCGCGCCCCCTGATCGGCCGCACCGTCCGCAGGCTCCGCATGGAACGCGGCCTGACGCAGCAGTCGCTCGCGGCGCGGCTCGGCATTTCAGCGAGCTACCTGAACCTGATCGAGCACGACCAGCGCAGCGTCACGGCGAGCCTGCTGATCAAGCTCGGCGAGCATCTCGCGGTCGATCTCGCCGCCCTGTCGGGCAACCGCGAAAAGCAGACCGAGGCCGGGCTGCGCGAAGTGCTGGCGGACCCGCTGCTCGGCCTGGATGAGGTGCCGGAGCAGGAGGTCGCGGTGCTCGCGGCCTCAGCGCCGAATGCGGCGCGCGCGATGCTGGCGCTGTATCGCGCCTGGCGCGTGGCGAAGGAGGATGCGTCGGGCATCGCGCTGCCCACGGGGCGGCGCATCCTGTTGCCGACGGAAGAAGCGCGCGACTTCTTCCACGAGCACGCGAACCACTTCCCCGCGCTCGAAGCGGCGGCGGAGGCGCTCGGCGCCGAGTTACGCGCGACGCCGGCCGAGATGAACCACGCCATCGCCGAAAGGCTTCGACACACCCATCGCGTGACCGTGGCCGTCGGGCGCCTGGATGGTGCCTTGCGTCGCTACGATCCGCAGTTGCGCCGGCTCGATCTGTCGGAATCGCTGCCGCGCGAAAGCCGAGGATTCCAGCTGGCCTTCCAGCTGATGCTTCTGGAAGCGCGGGACGCGGTGGACGCGCTGGTCGTGCCGGCCGAGCCCTCCAGCACGGAAGCGGCGGCGCTGATCCGGCTTGGGCTGCTGAACTATGCGGCGGCGGCGCTGCTGATGCCCTATGCGCCCTTCCTCGGTGCCGCGCGCGAATTGCGGCATGAGGTGGAAGCGCTGGCCGCGCGCTTCGGCGTCAGCTTCGAACAGGCGGCGCACCGGCTGTCCACGATGCAGCGCCCGGGGGAAGGCGGCGCGGCGCGGGGCGTGCCCTTCTTCTTCCTGCGCGTCGATCCGGCGGGGAATGTGGACAAGCGCTTCTCGGCGGCGGGGTTTCCCTTCGCGCGCTTCGGCGGGTCCTGCCCCAAATGGATCGTCCATCGCGCCTTCGCCCATCCGGGGGAGACGCAGGTGCAGGTCGCGCAGCTGCCCGATGGGGCGACCTTCCTCACCTTCGCGCGCGCCATCGCATCGCCCACCACGCGCTGGGGGGAACCGGCGCCGATGCATGTGGTCGCGATGGGCTGCGACATCGGCCGGGCGGGGGAGATCGCCTATGCCGACGGGATCGAGATCGGCCGCGCGGCGGTCGGCATCGGCCTGTCGTGCCGGCTGTGCGATCGCACCGATTGCCGATCCCGCGCCTTCCCGCCGCTGGAGCACCGGCTGACGCTGGATCCGAACGAGGACAGCGCCGCGCCCTTCCGCTTCGAGAAGACCCCACCCAGGGCGAGGCCGCGGCTGTAAGGACGGCCTTAACCCCGCCCCTGCCATGAGGCCCCGTGGAAGGGGCATGAATGGCACGGGGCGGCAAGGACGGGACGACGATCGTCCTGAAGAAGATCGAGGAAGGCGGGCACGGCCATCACGGCGGCGCGTGGAAGGTCGCCTATGCCGATTTCGTCACGGCGATGATGGCGTTCTTCCTGCTGATGTGGCTGCTGAACGCCACCACGGAAGAACAGCGCCGCGGGCTTGCGGACTACTTCGCGCCAACCAATGCCTTCGGACGCAGCCAGAGCGGGTCCGGCGATCCCTTCGGCGGCCGAACGCAGCACCAGAGCGAGCAGATGTCGCAGGATGCGGGCGCCATCACGCTGCGCCGCGGGCCGCTGCCGGTGCTGCCCGATGTCGAGATCGAGGATGACAGCACCACCCCCGCGCGCCCTGTCTTCTTCCGCGACGCCCCGGAAGGCGAGGAGGAGGAGAATGACCCGCGGACGGTCCGTACCGCCCGCGCCGATGCCCCGCCCGGCGACCAGGACCCCCGCGCGCGGCTGGCCGAGCACGCCCCGCCGGGCGAAAACGACGCGCCGGGCCAGGGGAGCGATGCGCGGACCCTGTCCGATGCCGAACTGCGCGCCGAACATCGGCGGCGCGAGCGCGCGGCCTTCGAACGCGCCGCCGAGGATATCCGCCGCGCCGTCGCGGCCGATCCCGTGCTGGCCGAGCTCAGCCAGCAGCTGCTGATCGAGCAGACGCCGGAAGGCCTTCGCATCCAGCTTCTGGATACCGAGCGCCAGCCGATGTTCGCGCTGGGCGGCGCCGTGCCGAACGAGCGCGCGCGGCAGCTGATCGCGCGCGTCGCGCAGGTGGCGCAGCGCCTGCCCAACCCGATCGCCGTCACCGGGCATACGGACGCCACGCCGTTCCGTGGTGGTGGGGAGCGGACGAACTGGGACCTGTCGGCGGATCGCGCGAATGCGACGCGCCGGCTGCTATCCGATGCCGGCCTGCCGGAAGCGCGCATCCGCAGCGTCGCCGGCTATGCCGAACGCCAGCCGCTGCTGCCCGAGGCACCGACCGCGGCGGCCAACCGGCGCGTGGCGATCACCCTGCTGCGCCAGGCGCCGGCCACGCCATGACCGCGATTATCGGGTTCGTCTTCCTGCTGGTGATGGTGTTCGGCGGCTACCTGATCGCCGGCGGCAAGTTCGGCATCATCCTGGCCGCGCTGCCCTTCGAGATGATGATGATCGGCGGCGCCGCCATCGGGTCCTTCATCATGGCCAACAGCATGCACGACGTGAAGCACACGTTGGGCGGCTTCAAGAAGATCCTGAAGGGCTCGCGCTACCAAAAATCCGACTATGTCGAGATCCTGTCGCTGCTCTACTGGTTCGTGCGCCTAGCGCAGCAGAAGGGCGCGATGGCGCTGGAAGCGCATATCGAACGGCCCCAGGAAAGCGCGGCCTTCCAGAAATTCCCGAAGATTGCCGGCGATGCGCACACCGTGACGATGGTCTGCGATTATCTCCGCATGATCGGCATGAACGCCGACGACCCGCACCAGATCGAGGATGTGATGGCGCGGGAGCTGAAGAAACTGAAGGAGGAGGAGATGCACCCCTCCCACGCGCTGCAGATCATCGCGGATGCGCTGCCCGCCCTCGGCATCGTCGCGGCGGTGCTGGGGGTGATCAAGACGATGGCCTCGATCGACCAGCCGCCAGCGGTGCTGGGGAAGATGATCGGCGGCGCGCTGGTCGGCACCTTCCTCGGCGTGCTGCTCGCCTATGGGCTGATGGGCCCGCTGGCGACGCGGCTGAAGAGCGTGGTGGAGGAGGAGTGCAAATATTTCGAGGTGATCCGCGCCGTGCTGGTCGCGCATCTGCATGGCAACGCGCCGCAGGTGGCGGTGGAGACGGGGCGCAAGATGGCGCCGAGCCATTCCATGCCGAGCTTCCAGGAGCTCGAGGAGCAACTGCAGAACCTCTCGATCGGCTGATCGGCGGGGTCTCTCAGAACGCTTCGATCACGCGGCCCGTCGCGGCGTCCACCACCAGCACCCGCGTCGTCGCGCGGCGGCGCAGCGTCAGGCGAAGCCGGCCCGCATCCTCGCCTTCCCCGCGTTCCACCACGGAATAGACGACGCCCGCGCGCAGATCGGCCAGGAAGGCATCCAGCGGCACATCCAGCATGCGCGCCGCGACCTCCGCCCCCAGCGTTGCGTCGCCCTTGGCATCGATCTCCACATGTTCGGGGAAGGTGCTGGCCATGATGGGTCTCCCTAGCCTTGCAGGTGCGGGGGCGGCGGCCGAGCGTCAACGGCTTGACCGCGGCGCAACGGGGCGGCAGGGGGCGGGGCATGACCGACACGCCGCTCGACCTCCACCCCGCCGCTTTCCACGACCTGCTCGGCATCCAATTGGTCGAATGGCAGGACGGCCTCGCCCGAGTGGCCTGCATGACCGGTCCGCAGCACATGAACCGATCCGGGATCGTCCATGGCGGGGTGATGCTGTCCCTGATCGACCAGGCGGCGGCCTATGCGGGGCTGTGGTGCAGCGTGCCGGGGAATATCCGCCGCGCCGTGACGCTCGACCTCGATTGCCGCTTCACCGGCCAGGTCGCCAAGGGGCGGCTGGTGGCGGAGGGGCGCGTGGTCACGCGCGGTCGCAACATCTTCTTCTGCCGCACGGAAGTGTTCGACGAGGCCGGCAAGCTGGTCGCCTTCGGGGCCTCCACCCATCGCTGGCGCGCGGGCAGCGAGACGGCGGAGGGCCAGCCGCCGAAGGCCGGCGGCGGGGAATGATGATCTGCCCCGTCGTCTGGGTTGAGGATAGGTCGAATTGAACGCTCGCGGGCCATCTTCCGCCCGCCCCCCTCACCCTGCCCTCTCCCCCCTGTGGGGGGAGAGGGTTCAGCGCGGCGGCGGGGAGTAGGCGCTCAGCGCCCGCGCCAGACCGGCTTGCGCTTCTCGATGAAGGCGCGCGTCGCTTCCCGGAAGTCCTCAGTGTAGGCGAAGTCGCCGAGGCGGGCGTGGTCGTCCGCCGTCAGCGGCAGCTCGCCGCGCAGCTTCTGCAGCATCGCCTTGTGGAAGCGGTTGGACAGCGGCGCGCCCTGCGCGATGCGCTGCGCCATCGCCATCGCTTCGTCCTTCACCGCCTCATCGGGCACCAAGCGGGACAGAAGGCCCTTCTGGAACGCTTCCTCGCCGGTGAAGACGCGGCCTTCGATCAGCAGCTCGCAGGTCACGGCATAGCCCACCGACTGCATCAGCGGGTCGAGTTCGCCCGGATGGTAGAACAGGCTCAGGTTGCGCGCCGGGATGCCCATGCGCGTGCCGGGGCCGCCGATGCGGAAATCGGACATGGTCGCGATGCCGCAGCCGCCGCCCATCGTCCAGCCACGGCAGGCCGCGACCACCGGATGGCGGCAGCGCCGGATGGATTGGAAGGATCGCGACAGTTCCCGCCCATACACCTCCTCCCGCTCCGGCGTGCCGCGTTCGCGTTCGAAGGCGGTGATGTCGGCGCCGGCGCTGAAGGCGTCATCGCCCGCGCCGCGGATCACGACGCAGCGCAGCGTGTCGTCGGCGGAGGCGGCTTCCATCGCCTCGGCCAGCGCGATCCACATGGGCAGGTCCATGGCGTTGCGCTTCGCGGGGCGGTCGATGGTGACAAGGGCGATCTCGCCCTCGCGGCTGGTGCGGATCATGTCGTGCGGCATGTGTATGCTCTAGCTTCACCGCGCCCGCACCGCCAGATGCCGCGCCGGTCTCCCGCGCCCGAGGGGGACGAAAAGAAAGGCCCGGCCGCATCGCTGCGACCGGGCCGAGGGGCCGGATCCCGTGTGGAATCGCGGCCTCGTCGATGTCGGCCTGCCGGGAATGGCCGCCACCGAATGCAACAGGCCCGGCCCGGGCCGTCCCGCATCCTCCGGCGGAGGATTGCGGATGCGGCGGGTGGGCAAGAAAGCGGCCCGCGCAGTCCGCCGGGCCGAGAAGACAGAGTGCGGCAGCGATCTTCTCGGCTGGATGGGGGCGGGCTGAAATCGCGGTAATGCGCCCAGCCTCGGCCGGCGCCGCGAAGCGGTGGTGTGGGGAACTCAGTCCGCGCGCGGATGCGCCTGCCGCCAGGTCTCCAGCAGCCGTGCGGCATCGACCTTGGTGTAGCGCTGGGTGGTGGACAGGCTGGCATGGCCGAGCAGGTCCTGGATCGCCCGCAGATCGGCGCCGCCGCCCAGCAGATGCGTCGCGAAGGAATGCCGCAGCGCATGCGGTGTCGCGTGCTCCGGCAGCCCGGCCAGCCGGCGCCAATTCCGCAGGTTCCGCTGCGCCACCGCCGCATCCAGCCGCCCGCCCCGCGCGCCCACGAAGAGCGGCGCATCCGGCCGCTTGTCCGGATGCTGCGCGATCCAGGCGGCCATCGCCTGCCGCACCGCGGGCAGCACGGGCACCAGCCTTTCCTTGTCGCCCTTGCCGCGGACGCGCAGCGCGGCTTCGGCCCCCGGCAGCGGCGCGTCCCGCAGATCGAGGCCGAGCGCCTCCCCGATCCGAAGCCCGCAGCCATAGAGCAGCGTGAACAGCGCGACATCGCGCGCGGCCTGCATCGCGGAATGCATCGCGCGGTCTGGGTCGTGCACGGCGCCGATGCCCTGGGCGGCTTCCTTGGCGGCGTCCGGCGTCAGGGCGCGTGGCACGGGGGCCTTGGCGCGCGGGCCGCGCAGCCCCGCGATGGCCGCCGTGCTGCCCCCATGCCGCCGCGCCAGGTGCCGCAGGAAGCCGCGCACCGCCGCGAGCCGCCTGGCGCGCGTGGCGTTCGCATCGCCCTCCCGCGCGCGTTCCGCGAGGAAACCCCGCAGATCGGCCGGGCGGAGCGAACCCAGCGCGGCAAGATCCGGCGGCTCGCCCAGATGGCGCGTGAGGAAACCGAGGAAGAGCGCCAGATCGGCGCCATAGGCCTCCACCGTATTGGCGCTGGCGCGGCGTTCGCGGGCCAGCGCCTCAAGCCAGGTGGCGACCAGGGCCGCGCCGTCCATTCAGCGCCCCAGCGCCGCGGCGACGGTGCGGCCGAGGAAGGCGAGGGTCTGCACGGATTGCCGCGCCGGCAGCGCCATCGGCTCCCGCGCCCCCAGCGCCAGAATGCAGGGCGTGCCGCACCAGAGCGGCACGCGCACCAGCGCATCGCGCGCGATCAGGGGCGCGGCTTCCGCGTGCAGCAGCTCGGCATCCGTCACCTCGGCGCGCACGCGGGCGTCGCGCCCGTCGCCGAGCAGCCGCGCCACGCTGCCCGCCGGCAGGGGGCGCACGCCGTGGTAGGGCAGGGTGCTGCCGCCGGGTTTGCGGGGTTCCGCCAGCAGGGAACAGGCCTCGACGCGCAGCAGCGGCGGCCATTCCTGCGCGATTGTGTCGATCACGTCGCGCGCGCGCATCAGCGCCAGCACCGCCAGCCGGACGCGCAGCACCAGCCCCGTCCCGGCGCGGCCGGTCGCGATCGCGTCCTGCATCTCGGCTTCGATGGTGCGGAGGCGCGCGCGTTCGGCGGCGACCATCGCGACCATGTGATCCGCGAGGTTCTCCCCATGCAGGCGCCGCGGCGGGGTCAGCGCGCGATAGAGATCCGGGCGATGCGCCAGGAAATCCGGGTTCGCAACGAGAAAGGCCGCAACCTCCTCGGCCAGCGGATCTGGGTCGAGGAGCGGTGCGGCCGCCTTGGTCACAGGATGGATTGCCCTGTCTTCTTCCAGTCGGCCAGGAAGGCCGCCAGGCCGCTATCGGTCAGCGGATGCTTCAGCAGCTGGCGGATCACCGCCGGCGGCAGGGTGGCGACATGCGCGCCGAGCTTCGCCGATTGCACCAGGTGGATCGGGTGGCGGACCGAGGCGACCAGCACCTCCGTCTTCAGGTTCGGGTAGTTGCGGTACATCTGCACGATGTCGGCGATCAGCCCCATCCCGTCCTGCGCGATGTCGTCCAGCCGGCCGACGAAGGGGGAGATGAAGGCCGCCCCCGCCTTCGCCGCCAGCAGCGCCTGCGCCGCCGAGAAGCAGAGCGTCACGTTCACTGGCGTGCCTTCATTGGACAGGGCGCGGCAGGTGCGCAGCCCCGCTTCCGTCAGCGGCACCTTCACGCAGACATTCTTGGCGATGCCGCGCAGATACCGGCCCTCGGCCAGCATCGTCTCGAAATCGGTGGCCGTGACCTCGGCGGAGACGGGGCCGGGGGTGATGGCGCAGATCTCGGCGATGACCTCGGCCATGTTGCGCCCGGACTTGGCGATCAGGCTCGGGTTGGTGGTCACGCCATCCACGAGGCCGGTTTCGGCCAGCGCGCGGATTTCGGACACCTCGGCGGTGTCCACAAAGAATTTCATCCTATATATTCCCTGGAGTGGCGGGCCGCCCTCGGCACCGTGGTCTGTCAACCGGATGGGATCCGATCATACAGGATGCGCGCGTTGAACCGGAAGGCGCCAGCACCGAACCAACCGCCGGGCGTTGCTTCCGGGCCACGGATTCGCGTCATGCTGCCCTTGCCGCTCGACGCCGGCACCTATGATTACCGCCTCCCCGCCGGGCTCGATGCCGGACCCGGACATTTCGTCGTCGTCCCGCTGGGTGGGCGAGAGGCGATCGGCGTGGTCTGGGATGGGGAGCCCGATCCGGCGTTGCCGGCCCACAAGCTGAAGAATGTGCAGGCCGTGCTGGACGCCCCGCCGATGGGCGAGAGCCTGCGCCGCTTCGTGGAATGGGTCGCGGCCTATACGCTCAGCCCGCCCGGCGCGGTGCTGCGGATGGCGATGAGCGCACCCGCCGCGCTGGAACCTCTACCCGCCAAGGCCGGCTGGCAGGCGGCGTCTGGCGCGCTGCGGGAGGATGTGAAGCTGACGCCGGCGCGCCAGCGCGTGCTGGACCTGCTCGGCCCCGGTGAGGTGCGTTCGGGCGGGGATCTGGCGGTGGCGGCCGGGGTCTCGCCCGGCGTGGTGCGGGGGCTGGCGGATGCGGGGCTGCTGGTGCCCGCGCTGATGCCGCGCGGCGCGGCTTTTCCGCGCCCGGACCCGGATCATCCCGGCCCCGTCCTCGGCCCCGGCCAGCGCGCCGCCGCCGATGCGCTGCGCGCGAAGGCGGCGGCGCGGGATTTCGGCGTGACGCTGCTGACCGGCGTGACGGGCTCCGGCAAGACCGAGGTCTATCTGGAAGCCATTGCCGAATGCCTCCGGCAGGGGCGGCAATCGCTGGTGCTGCTGCCGGAGATCGCGCTGTCGGCGCAATGGCTGGACCGCTTCCGGCGCCGCTTCGGCGTCGAAGCCCTGGGGCGGGGAGAGATGTGCCCGGCGCTGTGGCATTCGGAACTCTCCGCCCGCACCCGCCGCGACACCTGGCGCGCGATCGCGGAAGGGGAGGCGCCGGTGGTCGTCGGTGCGCGCAGCGCGCTGTTCCTGCCCTTTCCCGATCTCGGCCTGATCATCGTGGACGAGGAGCACGAGACCGCCTTCAAGCAGGAAGACGGCGTGATCTATCACGCGCGCGACATGGCGGTGGTGCGGGCGCGGCTGGCCAAGGCGTCCTGCGTGCTGGTCTCCGCCACACCGTCGCTCGAGACGCTGACCAATGCCGAGACCGGGCGCTATGCCCATCTGCACCTGTCGGAACGCCATGGCAGCGCTGGGCTGCCGGTGGTGGAGGCGATCGACCTGCGGAGCCACCCGCCGGAACGCGGCCGCTTCCTGTCGCCGCTGTTGATCGAGGCCGTGAAGGACACGCTGGCGCGGGGCGAACAGGCGATGCTGTTCCTCAATCGCCGGGGCTATGCGCCACTCACGCTCTGCCGCAGCTGCGGGCACCGGCTGCGCTGCCCGAATTGCACGGCCTGGCTGGTCGAGCATCGCGCGCAGCGCCGGCTGCAATGCCACCATTGCGGCCATGCCGAGAAGCTGCCCGAGCAATGCCCGGAATGCGCCGCGCAGGGATCGCTGACGCCGGTGGGCCCGGGCGTCGAGCGCGTGCTGGAGGAGGTCGAGGCCCTGTTCCCCGATGCGCGCCGCATCGTCATGGCATCCGACACCATCCCCGGCCCCGCCGCGGCGACGGCGGCGGCGGAAGCGATCGCGGCGCGGCAGGTGGATCTGATCATCGGCACGCAGATCGTCGCCAAGGGCTGGCATTTCCCGCATCTGACGCTGGTGGGCGTGGTGGATGCCGATCTCGGCCTGGCGGGGGGCGATCTGCGCGCGGCGGAACGCACGCTGCAATTGCTGCACCAGGTGAGCGGCCGCGCGGGCCGGGCGGAGGCGCCGGGGAAGGTGATGCTGCAGACCTTCTCGCCGGACCATCCCGTCATGCGGGCGCTGGTCTCGGGCGATGTCGCGGCCTTCATGGCGGAAGAAGCGGCGGGCCGCCGCCCTGGCCATTGGCCGCCCTTCGGGCGGTTGGCCGCGCTGATCGTGAGCAGCGAGGATGAACGGGAAGCCGACCGCGCCGCGCGCGACCTGGGCCTCGCGGCGCCGCGCATGCCGGGGATCGAGGTGCTGGGCCCCGCCCCCGCGCCGTTGGCGCTGCTGCGCGGGCGGCACAGGCGGCGCCTGCTGCTGAAGGCGCGGCGGGATGTGCCGGTGCAGCCGGTGCTGCGGGATTGGGTTTCCCGAGTTGAGCTGCCGAACAGCGTCCGCGTTCAGATCGACGTGGACCCGGTGGGGTTCATGTAGCGCGGGGGCGCGCGATCCCCTCTCCCGCAAGGCGGGAAATCCCCTCTCCCGCTATGCGGGGGGCAGCGGCACTGCTGCTGCGCCGAAGGCTGGTGCCTGAGCGCAGCGAAGGCGGGAGGGGGCGCGACTACCCTCTCAGGCCACGCCCCCGGACGGGACTACCCCCGCTGCCGCCGCAACGCGGCCTCGATCAGCCGCCGGTCGCGGTCCTCGCTGCGGCGGTTGTGGACCACCACGACGGCCCAGATCACCGCCGCCAGCCAACCCAGCTGGCCCGCGACGAAGGGCAGCAGGATGAACACCAGGCTGCCCAGCCAGAGCATCCCGTTGAACACCGCCTGGAACGGTCGCCCCTGCAGCAGCAGCGACAGGGGCGGGAGGAGGATGGCGAGGAGGTAGGACATGGCGGAGATCACATGGTCCCGGCCATGTCGCGCTTCAATCGTCCCGCGCCTTGGCGCGCGCGGGAGGCGCGGGGGGTTCTTCCCCCGCCGGATGCTTCGCGCCGCCGCCCAGCACCAGCTTCTGGTGCGGGTAGGGGATCTCGATGCCGAGCTTGTCGAAGCGCTGCTTGATGCGGCGGTTGAACTCGCGCCCCACCATCCACCGCGCGCCCGGATCGGTCTTGATGCGGGCACGGATCAGCACGCCGGAATCGGCCAGCCGCTCCACGCCCAGGATTTCGATGTCGTCGCGGATCACGGCGCCGAACTTGGCGTCGGCGCGCACGTCCTTCGCGATCTCGCGCAGCACGTCGGAAACGCGGTCCGTCTCCTCCCCATAGCCGACCGAGACGTCGAGCACGGCGAAGCCGAAGTCGCGGGTCATGTTCGTGACGGTCGTGACCGCGCTGAAGGGCACGATGTGCACACTGCCATCCTGCGCGCGCAGCTTGATGGAACGGATCGAGAGCTGTTCCACCACGCCCGAATGGCCGCCCACCTGCACCACATCGCCGACCGCCATCGCGTCCTCGAACAGCAGGAAGGCGCCGGTGATCACGTCCCGCACCAGGGTCTGCGACCCGAAGCCGACCGCGAGGCCGATCACGCCCGCGCCCGCGATCAGGGGCGCGACATTCACCCCGATCTCGGTCAGCACGTTCAGCGCGACGAAGACCAGGATCGCGACCAGCAGCACGGTGCGGAGCATCGGCAGCAGGGTGCGCACGCGGGCGCTGCGGGCGGCCTGCGCGTCCTTCGACAGCTTGGTCAGGTAGCGCTGGATGGCGGCGTTCGCCAGTTCCCACACGGTGATGCCCACCATCACCGTCAGCCCGATCGTGACGAGCGATGACAGCAGCATCGCGCCCAGCCGCCCTCGCCCGAACCAGGCGAAGGCGTCGAGCCCCCAGGCCTCCAGCAGGAACAGCAGCGCCAGACCGGCGATGATCCCGCTACCCAGCGCCTTCAGCACCGGCAGATAGCGGTTCGCCCGCGCTTCCAGCCCCGGATAGCGCTGGGCGAGTTCGGGGGTGATGCGGAAGCCGCGCAGGATCGCGCGCCGCAGCAGCATATCCGCGAGCTTCGCCGCGCCAAGGATCGCGATGGTCGTGACGGTCACGCCGATCAGTCGCGAGAAGCCGTCCCTTACCTCCAGCGCCCAGACGCCCCACAGCGCGAACAGCCACAGGATCGCCAGCAGGTGCCACACATCGGCCAGCCGGTCGCGCAGGCCGCGGAACAGGCGCCGGGCGCGGTCGGGCGTCTCATCCTCCGCCAGCGGCGCGGCGCGCAGCGCATCGGCCACCTGCACGCGGTTCTGCAGGATCACGATGACCATCAGCAGAGTCACGACCAGAAGCGACAGGCGCAGGATCGCGTCATAGGCCGACCAGGGCAGGCCGAACAGAAGCCCGGCCTCCGCCACCGCGTAGCCGACGATGGCCACCACCACGATGCGCCGGACCCAGACCGTGACATAGGCCGCCGTCTCATCCGCCACCTGCACCAGGCGCAGATGCGTCGACGCCGGGGAGAACAGCATGCGCGACCCCGCCATCACCGCGCGCAGCGCCATGTAGGAATTATTGGCGACCAGCAGCACGAGTTCGGTGGTCGGCAGCGGCCGCACGAAGCCGATCATGCCGTAGGAAATCACCGCAAAGGCCGCGATCGGCACCAGGTCCAGTCCGAAG
Organism: Roseomonas sp.; assembly: GCA_044341625.1. Taxonomy (GTDB): domain Bacteria; phylum Pseudomonadota; class Alphaproteobacteria; order Acetobacterales; family Acetobacteraceae; genus Falsiroseomonas. Next base: position 7,560 of record JBIIRI010000053.1, on the reverse strand, counting down.
CGCGCCAGCACCAGCGGCACGCGGCGCATCCAGGTCCTGGCATCCCCCGGCGCCGGCGCCATGGCGTCCAGCCGGTCCGAGGCGCGGCGGAGCGCGCGCGTCGTGCCCCATTCCGCCAGCAGCCCCAGCCCGAACAGCAAGGCGAGCTTCCAGGCCGCGTCCCCGATCCGCATCTTGGTCACCGGGTCGCGCAGCGCGCCGGAGATCCAGGCGGCGACGCCCTGCACATCAGTCAGGGCCTGCACCGTCGTCACCAGGCTCTCGGACAGCGCCTGCAGCCGCTGGGATGCGCCCATCAGCAATTGCGCACCGAGCGTGTTGGGTGGCAGCAGGGCCGTCTCGGCCGGTGCGGGCTCGGCGGCCGGCGCGTCGGGGGTGGATGCGGCGCTGCCCTGCGTGCGGCTCGCCGCTTCCAGCGCGCGGAGGAATTCCGCGCGGCGCGCATCGTCGCGCAGCACCTCGATCAGCCGTTGCAACTCGCCGCCTGCCGCCGGGGGGGCGGGCTGGGGCGCGGTCCCCTGGGCCAGCGCCGGGGAGGCCAGCAGGATCAGCAGGGTCAGGATGCGAAGGAGCATGCGGGGGGTGAAGCGCGCCCTGCCCCTCCCGGTCAACCCTGGCGTTCCGCGCCCCGGTTGCGGCGCAACCGGGGCGGCCACAGGATGCGCGCGTGACCGCCGCCGGCCCCTCCCTCACCATTCTGATGCTCGCCCTGCTCGCCACCCATGTGGCGGGGATGGGGGCGTTCCTGACGGTGCCGGTGCTGGCCCCGGCCATCGCGGCGGAGGCGGGCCTGCCGGCCAGCCTCGTCGGGCTGCACACGGCGCTGGTCTATGCCGGGGCGCTGGTCAGCGCGCCGCTGACGGGGCCGCTGATCCGCCGCCATGGCGCGGTGCGCGTGTTACAGGTGGGCATGGTGCTGGTGGCGCTGGGCATTGCGCTCGCGGCGCTGGGGCATCCCCTGGCGCTGGTGGTCTCGGCCTTCGTGGCGGGGATGGGGCATGGGCCGGTGACGCCGGGCGGCAGCCATCTTCTCGCCGGGCGCACCCCGCCGCGCCGGCGATCGCTGGTGTTCAGCCTGAAGCAGGCGGGGGTGCCGGCCGGGGCGATGCTGGTGGCCGCCGCGGCGCCTGCCATCGCGATGGCCTTCGGCTGGCGGGCCGGCGTGCTGGCCATGGCGGCCACGGGGCTGCTGGTGGCGCTGGCGTTGCAACCCCTGCGCGCGGCGCTGGATGCGGGGCGCGATCCGGGCGCGGGCGGGGCCGGCCTGGCGGCGCTGTGGCGAGAGGCGGCGGGATCGCTCGGTCTTCTCCGGACGGATTTGGCGCTGCGGCGGCTGACCGTGATGTCCTGCTGCTATGGCGTCGCGCAATTCTGCTTCCTGACCTTTTTCGTCGCCTTCCAGGTGACCATGCTCGGCACCCCTCTGGCCGAGGCCGGGCTGCGGATGGCCTTGGCCCAGGCGGCGGGGGTGCTGGGGCGGATCGCCTGGGCGCTGATCGCCGACCGGCATGGTGCGCGCGGCCCGCTGCTGGCCTGCGGGGTGGGGGCGGCGGCGGCGGCGGCGGCGCTGGCGGCGGCGGGGCCGGACTGGCCGGCGCTGCTGGTGGTGCTGGCCGGCATCCTGATGGGGGCGACGGCGGTGGGCTGGAACGGCGTGCTGCTGGCCGAGACGGCGCGAATCGCCCCCGCCGGCCAGGTGGGCGGCGCGACGGCCGCGCTGTCCTTCGCCTTCGCCGTGACCATGCTGGTGGCGCCGCCCGCCTTCTCGGCCCTGGTCGGGCTGACGGGGGGGTATGGGGCGGGGTTCCTGCTCTGCGCCCTGGTCGCCCTGGCCGGGGCGGCGACCATGCTGCGCCGCTGAACGGGGGACGCTTGCCGTCCCGGCGGGCGCTGCCATCTTGGCGGCATGACAACCTTTCTTATGATCCTTGTCGGGCTGTCCCTGCTCGGCACGCTTGGCGTGATGTTCGCCGGCATGATCGGCCTGGCGCGAAACGAGCAAGCCGGCGGCACGCGGTCCAACACGCTGATGCGATGGCGCGTCGGGCTGCAATTCACCACCGTGGTGCTGTTCATCCTGCTGTTGCTGCTGCGCGCTTGAGCGCGGCCTGATCATGCGCCCCCGCCTTGCCCAGCTTCGGCGCGGCCACTATGGTCCGCCCCGTTTCGCGGCCGCGCGCCATGCGCGCCGCGCCTTGGCCCCCAAGGGTCTGATCCAGGGATCCGCCGACCGATGAAGATCCTCGTCCCCGTCAAGCGGGTGGTCGACTACAACGTGAAGGTCCGCGTGAAGGCGGATGGCACGGGCGTCGAGACCGCGAACGTCAAGATGTCCATGAACCCCTTCGACGAGATCGCCGTCGAGGAAGCCGTGCGGCTGAAGGAGAAGGGGATCGCGACCGAGATCGTCGCCATCTCCGTCGGCCCCGCCGCCGCCGCCGAGCAGATCCGCACCGCGCTCGCCATGGGCGCCGACCGCGGCATCCTGGTCGAGCATGACGGCACGGTGGAACCGCTCGCGGTCGCCAAGATCCTGAAGGCCATCGCGGCGAAGGAAGCGCCGCAGGTCGTGCTGATGGGCAAGCAGGCGATCGACGACGACATGAACGCCACGGGCCAGATGCTCGCCGCCCTGATGGGCTGGTCGCAGGGCACCTTCGCCAGCAAGGTCGAACTGGCCGAGGGCAGCCTGAAGGTGACGCGCGAGGTCGATGGCGGCCTCGAGACGGTGGCGCTGACGCTGCCCGCGATCGTGACCGCCGATCTGCGCCTGAATGAGCCACGCTACGCGTCGCTGCCGAACATCATGAAGGCGCGCAAGAAGCCGATCGAGACGGTGAAGCCGGCCGATCTGGGCGTGGATGTCACGCCGCGCCTGACGGTGCTGAAGGTGGAGGAACCGCCGAAGCGCCAGGCCGGTGTGAAGGTGGGCTCCGTGCAGGAACTGGTTGCGAAGCTCCGCAACGAGGCGAAGGTGATCTGAAGATGGCCGTCCTGGTTCTCGCCGACCGCAGCGGGTCGGCCGTCTCCCAGCCCACGCGCAGCGCCGTCGCGGCCGCCGCGCAGATCGGCGGTGAGGTTCACCTGCTGGTCCTCGGCGCCGAAGGCGCGGCGGCGGCGGCGCAGCTGCCGGGTGTCGCGAAGGTGCTGGTCGCGAAGGGCGCAGGGGTTGAGGCCGCGCTGGCCGAACCCGTCGCGGCGCTGCTGGTCGCGCTCGCGCCCGGCTATGGCCACCTGCTCGCGCCCGGCTCCGCGATGGGCAAGAACATCATGCCGCGCGTCGCCGCCCTGCTGGATGTGCAGGTGATCAGCGATGTCGCGGGCGTCGAGGGCGCGGACACTTTCCGCCGCTTCATCTATGCCGGCAACGCGCTGGCCACCGTGCGGACCGCCGATGCGACCAAGGTGCTGACTGTCCGCGCGGCGTCCTTCGATCCGGTCCCGGCCTCGGGCGGCGCGGCGGCCATCGCGGACGCGCCGGCGGCGGCCGATCCGGGCCTGTCGTCCTTCGTCGGGTCGGAGATCGCGAAGCTCGAGCGGCCGGAGCTGACGGCGGCGCGCATCGTCGTCTCCGGCGGGCGCGCGATGGGCTCGGCCGACAACTTCAAGATCCTCGAAGGCGTGGCCGACAAGCTGGGTGCGGCCATCGGCGCCAGCCGCGCGGCGGTGGATGCGGGCTATGCGCCGAACGACATGCAGGTTGGCCAGACCGGCAAGATCGTGGCGCCGGAGCTCTACATGGCCTTCGGCATCTCGGGCGCCATCCAGCACCTGGCCGGCATGAAGGACAGCAAGTTCATCGTCGCCGTGAACAAGGACGAGGAAGCGCCGATCTTCCAGGTGGCCGATTACGGCCTGGTCGGCGATGTTTTTCGGGTGATCCCGGAACTCGAGGCGGAACTGGCCAAGACCTAAGGGTTTTTACCGCGTCGACATTGCGCGCCGGCTGCCGACCCGACAGGGTTGGCGCCGGCGTTTTTCGTTGGTGAGGGCAGGGTTATGGCGGACATCAAGACACTCGGCGTGATCGGCGCCGGCCAGATGGGCAGCGGCATCGCGCATGTCGCGGCGCAGTCCGGGATCAGCGTCGTGCTGCTGGATGTCGCGCAGGCGCAGCTCGACAAGGCGATGGCGACCATCGCGAAGAACATGGACCGCCAGGTGCAGAAGGGCACGCTGGCCGCACCCGACCGCGACGCGGCGCTGGCCCGCATCGCCACCGCCACCGACTACGCCGCCTTCGCCGAGGCCGACCTGGTGATCGAGGCCGCGACGGAGAACGAGGAGCTGAAGAAGAAGATCTTCGCCGCCCTCTGCCCCGCGCTGCGCGCCGATGCGCTGGTCGCCACCAACACATCCTCCATCCCCATCACGCGGCTGGCGGCGGCCACCGACCGGCCGGGGCGGTTCGTTGGGATGCATTTCTTCAACCCCGTCCCGATGATGAAGCTGGTCGAGGTGATCCGGGGCCTGGCGACCGAGGATGCGACGGTCGCGGCCGTGACTGCCCTGGCGGGGCGGATGGGCAAGACCGTCGCCCAGGCGGCGGATTATCCGGCCTTCATCGTCAACCGCATCCTGCTGCCGATGATCAACGAGGCCTGCTTCGCGCTGCATGAGGGCGTGGGCGATGTCGCGTCCATCGATGCCGGCATGAAGCTGGGCTGCAACCACCCGATGGGCCCGCTGGAGCTGGCGGATTTCATCGGCCTCGACACCTGCCTGTCGGTGATGGAGGTGCTGCACCGGGGCATGGGCGAATCGAAGTACCGCCCGAGCCCGCTGCTGCGGAAATATGTCGAGGCCGGCTGGTTGGGGCGGAAATCCGGCAAGGGCTTCTACGATTACAGCGTGACGCCGCCGAAGCCCACACGCTGATGCGGATCACCGGCCTTTCCGCCGCCGTCGAGCATCTGAAGCCGGCCCGCGCGGCGGATGCCTATGCCGGGCGGGAAAGCCTGACCTTCCTGCGGCTGCGCGTCACGACCGAAGCCGGGCTGGTGGGGGAAGGCGTGACCGGCCGCTTCCTGGCCGATTCCGTCGCCGGCCTGCTGAACCGCGAAATGGCGGAGGCCGTGGTGGGCCAGGATGCGCTGGCGCATGAGGCGATCCGCGCGCTGGTCGCGAAGCGGCTCAACCCGCGTGGCGCGACGGGCGTCGTGATCTCGGCGCTGTCGGCGCTCGACCTCGCGCTGTGGGATATCAAGGGCAAGGCGTTGGGCCAGCCGGTGGCGCGGCTTCTGGGCGGCGCGCGCGGGGCGGTGGCGGCCTATGCCACCGCGGGCCTGCCCGCTTTTCGCGAGGCCGAGCTGGTCGCGGCCTGCGAGGCCGCGTTCGCCGACGGTTTTTGCGGCGTGAAGATCATCGTCGGCGCGGGCCGGCCGATCACGGAAGACGCGGCCCGCATCCGCGCCGTGCGTCGCGCCATCGGCGACGCGCCCCTGATGCTCGACGCCAATTGCGGGTTTCACGTCGCGGAGGCGAAGCAGCTGGCGCATCTCGTCGCCGATTGCGACATCGCCTTCTTCGAAGAACCGGTGCGCGACAACGACATCGCGGCGCTTGCGGAATTGCGCCGCGCCATCCCGATCCCGCTGGCCTCCGGGCAGATGATCCAATCCATCGGCTGGTTCCGCGATGCGCTGGCGGCGGGCGCGCTGGATATCATCCAGCCCAACGCGGCCTTCTGCGGCGGGCTGACGGCGATGCTCCGCATCCTGGCGCTGGCCGAGGCGCATGGCGTGCCCGTGACCGGCGCCGGCGGCTTCGAGGCCGCTAACCTGCCGGCGATGGCCGGCCATCCGCATGGCGGGATGCTGGAGGTGCATGGCGCGCATGCCGCGCTGCGCGACCGCTTCGCCACCCATCCTGCCTTCGCGCGCGGCCTGCTGCAGGTGCCCGAGGCGCCCGGGCTCGGCTTCACCCTGGCCGATTGAGCCGGCGCATGGCGGAAGGGTTCGCCAGGCTCCAGGGGGTCGGCGGTCGCCTCGGGGCACGGGCGGCCTATGGGCTGCTGGCGCTGGACCTGGTCGCTGTCGCCTGGGTGGTGTTCGAATCCTTCCTGCCGCGTGGCGGCTTCGTGCTGGCGGTGGATATCGCGCTCGGCCTTGTGCTCGCGGCGGAATTCGTGCTGCGGCTGCGGGCCGCGCCGTCCGTGCGGCGGGAATTGCTGCATCCGGGCGGCATCGCTGATCTGCTGGCGGTGATCGCCTTCCTCGCCGCGCCCTTCCTGCCGGGTTGGGGCTTCCTGCGCAGCCTTCGCATCGTGCGGTTGCTGCGTTCCGCGCGGCTGGTCGCGCATCTGCGCCATGACCTGCCGGTGTTCCGCCGTAACCAGGACGCCTTCGTCGCGGCGGCGGACTTGACCGTCTTCATCACCGTGATGACCGGCATCGTCCATGCGACGCAGCAGGCGACCAACCCGCACATCGCGAACTGGGCCGATGCGCTGTATTTCACCGTCACCGCCCTGACGACGACGGGCTTCGGCGACATCACCCTGCCCGGCACGACGGGGCGGCTGATTTCCGTGGTGATCATGCTGGCCGGCGTGACGCTGTTCCTGCGCCTGGCCCAGGCGCTGTTCCGGCCGGTCAAGGTACGCTTCCGCTGCCACGCCTGTGGGCTCGGTCGGCACGAGCCCGATGCAGTGCATTGCAAGGCCTGCGGCGCGCTGCTGAACATTCCCGATGAGGGTGGTTGAGGCCCTACACCGATGCGGCGCCCGCCGGCTGGCGGCGCGGTGGGTCCTGCGCCGCCAGCAGCGCGAGCAATCCTTCCAGCATCGCCGCCGGTGTGGGCGGGCAGCCGGGGATGACCAGATCGACCGGCAGCACTGTCGCCACCCCACCCTCCACGCCGTAGCTGCCCTTGAACACGCCGCCATCCGCCGCGCAGTCGCCGGCGGCGATCACCCAGCAGGGCTCGGGCGTGCAGGCGCGGGTGCGGTCCAGCGCCTCGCGCATGTTGCGCGTGACGGGGCCTGTCACCAGCAGCACATCGGCGTGGCGGGGGCTGGCCACGATCCGCAGCCCGTAGCGCTCCATGTCATAGAGCACGCCGGCCATCGCGTTCACTTCCAGCTCGCAGCCATTGCAGCCGCCGGCCGCGACCTGCCGGATGGCAAGGCTGCGGCCGAGCCGGGCGCGGGACGCTGCTTCCAGCTGCCGCGCCATCGCCTGTACCATCTCCTCATCCGGCGCCGGCACGGGCTGTGTCAGCGGCCGCGAGACCAAGCCTTTGGCGAGCTTCGGCCAGAGCATCCCCGTTCTCCTAGAGCGTGATCGCCGTAGCCTGGAACGGCCGAAGGCGTGAATCACGCGACCAAACAATAGGCTAGACCATGATCGGCGCTTCTATCAGCGCCGATCATGGTCTAGGCCACTCTTGCGACGCGCAGCAGGTCGATGCCGTCCGGATCGCGCAGCACCAGCTCCGTCCCCGGCGCGACGCGGTCGAGGATCATGCCGAGTTCCGCCACCGCCGCTCCGCGATCGTCATAGGCCCAATGCTCCGCGACCGGGCGCGGCCCGCCCGCCCGCGCGCGGCCGGGTCGCAGGA
>JBIIRI010000166.1:0-7322 GCA_044341625.1 Roseomonas sp. | reverse complement strand
ACGATGGATGCGACCAACACGCCGACCGCGCCGGCGACGAAGCGGTCGCCTTTGAACAGGCCACGCAGCGCAAGCCCGTCCGTCAGCATCACCAGGCAGCCGATGAAGGCAAGGCTACCGCCAAGCCCGATGCCGAACTGGCGGTCGCCGAGATCGCCGAAGCGCGCCTCGAGCCAGGGGAAGGACCAGCCCATAACGCCGATCGCCATGCCCTGCGTGACGATCGCAGCCAGCCCAAGGGCGCCGCCCGCGAGAAGGAAACCGGCGCGGCGCGATGCGGCTCCGAGCGGCAGCGCGCCCGGCAGCGCGAGCAGAAGGCATGCGACGACCGGCCAGAACCAGAACCGGCCATGTGACAACGCCTGCCACAGCGCGCTCGCGGCCTCCGGGTCCGGCTGGCCGAAGGCCATGAGGCCGAGGGCCGTCAGCCCATCCTGCTGCATGTGCCAGGGCACCAGCGCGGTGCCGATGGCCGCGAGCGTCCAGAAGAAAAGCGAGGAGCCCGCGAACCTCATCGCAGGCGCCTCATCGCGGCAATGCGCCGACCTCGCGGTCCCAGCGCGCCAGAAGGCGCCGCCGTTCCGCACTCGCGCCGAAGCGGGCGTTGTCGTAGTCGATGATCCGGGCAGTGGCCATGTTCGGCGCGCCATCGGTCAGCGGCACGTTGCGGTTCGCCATGGTCTGGAGCTTCTTCGCTTCCTGGCTCGCCACCAACTGCGCCTCTGCGCTCAGGGCCCAGTGGTAAAAGCGCTGGGCATTGGCGAGATTCCTGGCGCCCCGGATGATGGACATGGAGCCGATCTCGTAGCCGGTGCCTTCGCAGGGCACGGCATGGCCGACCGGGAAGCCGGCCGCGCGTTCCTCCGCCGCGTTGTGCACGAAGGAGATGGACAAGGCCGTCTCCCCGCGCGCTACCGCGGTGATCGGCGCGGTGCCGCTGCGCGGATAGGCGTTGATGCTGCCATGCAGGCGGCGGAGATAATCGAAGGCCGGATCTTCCCCCATCATCTGCACCAGCGTCGCGATGACGATGTAGGCGGTGCCGGAGCTGTTCGGGTTCGCCATCTGGATCTCGCCACGATAGGCGGGGTTCAGCAGGTCCGCCCAGCAGCGCGGCTCCGGCAGGTTGCGCCGGGCCACCAGTTCCGTGTTGAAGCCGAAGCCGAGCACGGAGGCATAGACGCCGACGGTATGTCCGCGCGTCTGCCGCCATTGCGCCTGCGCCCAGTCATGCAGTTCCGCGATGCGCGGGCTTTCGAAGGGCTGGGTCAGCCCCTCCTCGCCGGCCGCCACATGCGGGTCACCGGTGCCGCCCCACCACACGTCGCCGCGCGGGTTGCGCGCCTCGGCGCGGATCGCTGCCAGCATCTCCCCTGTGGAGCGCTGATTGAGGATCACGCGGATGCCCGTCTCGCGTTCGAAGCCGCGGGCGATCGGGGTGCACCATTCGATGGTGGCGGAGCAGTAGAGGTTGAGCTGCCCGCTTCCCTGCTGGGCGGCTGCCGGCAGGACCGGCAGCAGGACGGAGAGCGCGAGCGCGGTGCGACGGATCATGGCGGTCTTCCTCAGCGGGGCAGGGAGCCGATTTCGCGGTCCCAGCGAGCCAGGATGCGTCGGCGCGTCTCGCTTTCGCCGAACTTCGCGAAATCATATTCGATCAGGTTGATGCGGCTCAGGTCCGGGATGCGCGGATCAGGCGTGGCCTGGCGATGCGCCGGCACGTGCCACTGGTTCACGCGCGGCCCGATATCCATCGCGGCCGGCGTCAGGTACCAGTCGTAGAAGCGCCGCGCCTGGGCCAGGTTGCGGGCGCCGCGCACGATGGACATGCAGGCCACCTCATAGCTGGTGCCCTCGGCCGGGTAGTGGATCTCGATCGGGAAGCCCGCCTGCTGCATCGTGGCGACTTCCATGTTGAAGCTGACGGCCATCGCTGTCTCGCCACGCGCCACCGCCTGCATCGGCGCGGCACCAGACCGCGTATAGGCGTTCACATTGGTATGCAGCCGACGCAGATAGGCGAAGGCGCGGTCCTCGTCCCACAGCTGGATCAGCCCGGCGATGATTGTGTACGCCGTGCCGGAGGAATTCGGATTGGGCAGCTGGACCTCGTTGCGGTAGGCCGGGTTCAGCAGGTCGTCCCAGGTGCGCGGCAGGGGCAGGTTCCGGCGCTGCATCAGCTCCCGGTTCCAGGTGATGCCGATGGCGCCGGAGGACACGCCGACGCAGCGCTCGCCCGCCAGCCGGTGCGCCCGGATCGCCCAGTCATGCAGCCCCGCCATGTTGGGAGAGGTGTAGGTCTGCAGCAGGTTGCGCTCGGCCGCCGTGATATGCGTCTCGGCACTGCCGCCGAACCAGATGTCGGTGCGCGGGTTCTGCGCTTCCGCCGTCAGCTGCGCCAGGATCTCGCCGGAGGATTTGCGCGTCATCGCGACACGGATGCCCGTGTCGCGCTGGAAGGCGGCGGCGATCGCCTCGCACCAATCCGCCCCCGGCGCGCAGAGCATGTTGAGGCTGCCCTGCGCCGCGGCGGGCGCGTGGATCGTGGCGGCAAAGCCCAGCGCGAGGCCGGCGGCGGCAAGCGTACGGCGGAACATGGCAGCGTCCCCTGTCGGAGAAGGAAAAGGCCGGCGCGGCACGCCGGCCTGGGTGGTGTCAGCGGGGCAGCGAGCCGACCTCGCGATCCCAGCGCTCGATCAGTCGGCGCCGCTCTGCCGCGCGGCCATATTTCGCGAAATCGTATTCGATGAGGCGGATCTGCGAGAGATCGGGCGCGCCCTGCGGCAGCGGCGCGCTGCGGTTGGCCGGCGTCTGCAGCTGCCCGCCGGCATCGAAGCCCAGGCGCTGCGCGGGCTCGGTCAGCGCCCAATCGTAGAAGCGCCGCGCCTGCGGCAGATTCCGCGAGCCACGCAGGATGGACATGGACCCGATCTCGTAGCCAGTGCCCTCGCAAGGCGTGCTGTAGGCAACCGGGAAGCCCGCATTCCGCTCCGTCACCGCGTCATGCACGAAGGACAGGCTCACGCCCGTCTCGCCGCGCGCGACCGCCTTGATGGGTGCTGTCCCGCTGCGCGTGTAGCTGTTCACGTTGGGATGCAGGCGGCGCATGTACTCGAAGGCGCGGTCTTCGCCCATGATCTGCACCAGCGTCGCGATGATGACATAGGCGGTGCCTGAGGAGTTCGGGTTGGCCACCTGGATCTCGCCGCGGAAGCGGGGATCGAGCAGGTCGGCCCAGCAGCGGGGTTGCGCGATGTTCTTGCGCGCCAAGAGCTCGGTGTTGAAGCCGAAGCCGACCGCGCCGGCATAGACGCCGATCGCGCGCTGGTTGGATTGCCGCCATTGCGTCAAGGCCCAGGGCTGGAGCTGCGCGTTGTTCGGGCTCTCATAGGCCTGGGTCAGGTTCTCCTCGGCGGCGGCGAGGTGCGGATCGCCGGTGCCGCCAAACCAGACATCGCCGCGCGGGTTCTGCGCCTCGGCGCGGATCGCCGCGAGTGTCTCGCCGGAACCGCGCTGGGTCATGTTGACGCGGATGCCGGTGTCGCGCTGGAAGTTGGTAGCGATCGCCTGGCACCACTCGATCTGCACCGAGCAGTACAGGTTGAGGGTGCCCTGGGCCGCGGCAGGGGCCGTCCATGCCAGCGGTGCGCCAAGAGCGACAAGATATAGCAGGCGGCGGTTCACGGCGTTTCTCCCTCGTTGTTGGTCCGCTCGGTATCGCGTCCGCGCCTCTTCCGGGCGCCGGGTCGCGTGCGGTTGCGTGCTTGTTGTGCCCGGAGAGGGCAGGGCAAATGATTGCAACAAAAATGTCATAATCGCAACCCGCTCTGCTTTGGCCCGGGCCAGCGGTATCGCAGCGTTGGATGCGTGGATGGGTTGGCCCTGCGCGGCCCTGGGCGCGGTGTGCGAGCGCGGCGTGCTGTTGCCAAGCGCCCCGCGACATCGCTCTGGCTCTGCCCCTGGGACCTGGTCCACCTGGAGTGCAGTTATCTTGGGCGATCTGATCCCTGGAGCTGGATGCCCTCCACGGCACCGGCCTTGGACGTGGGTTGGGGTGAGCTGGCATGCTTCAGATGCTCACGGCGATGTATTGGCATCGTCGGTTGCGCGTCCCCGCATCTCCCAATTTCGAACTCAAAAACACACCAAGCCCATCCGGCACACCGGATGGGCTTTTAGCGTTTCCAGTGCGACCGACACCGGCCAGGCGCAAAGGTGAGGCGAGGTACCCAACCGAACTTGCCCCTTTGATGCTACCCGTCAGCCCCGCGCACCGCCCGCAGCCGGCGGAAGCACGCCGCCAGCGCTGCGAAGCCGAGCTTTCTCGTCGTCTTGTCCTCCGCCACCACGCCCTTGCGGTTGAAGCCGCCCTGTTCGCGGGTTTGCCGGCGCAGGGAACGGAAATCATAAAGCAGCCATGCGGCCAGGCCCCGGACATAGGCGGCCCGTTCCAGCGCCGCGCATTGGCCTTCGTAGAAGGCGGCCTGGCGCTCCTCGCTGAATAGCGGGGCGGATGCGTCGCGATGTCCCGCCCGGGCATCCGCGCCCGTCTCGCTGATGATCACCGGGCGGTCGGGCCGTGAATTCGCCAGCAGCCGATGCAGGCCCTGGAAGCCCTGCTCGTACCAACCGAAATACTCATTCAGGCCGATGACATCGAGATGCTCCGCCAGCCGGTCCTCGATGCGGAACTCCGCGCGGTTGATCAGGCAGGCGGCGGTGATGAGGCGCGAGGGATCGGCCGCACGCGCGGCGCGCGCCAGCTCCGCCATGAAGGCCAGCCGCGCATCGGTATCCGCGTTCTCGTTGCCCACGCCCCACAGGATGATGCTGGCGCGGTTGGCATCGCGCGCGATCAGCTCCTCCAGCTGGTTGCGCGCATCGGCGAGCGTCTCCGGATTCTCGAAGGCGATGGCCCAGTAGACCGGGATCTCGCTCCAGAGCAGCAGGCCTGCCTCGTCGCAGAGCCGCGCGACACGCTCGTCATGCGGATAATGGGCGAGGCGGAGGAAGTTCGCGCCCAGCTCGCGCGCATGGGCGATGCGGCGCCTGATATCGGCTTCGTCCGAGCAGCGCCCGGTCGCCAGATCGTCCTCATGCACGCAGACGCCGCAGAGCACGAGGTCCTGGCCGTTCAGCAGGATCCGCGTGCCCTCGGCGCGGATCTCCCGGAAGCCGACGCGATCGCGCAGCACTTCGCCGCCATGGTGCAGTTCCACATCCAGCAGCACAGGGTCGGCGGGCGACCAGAGCGGCGGGGCGGCGTCCAGCAGAATGTCGGCCGCGCCAGCGCGGAACGGCACCTCCGCATCCAGCCCGAGCGCTGGGATCACCAGGCGCCCGTTGCTGTCCGCCGGCTGCGACAGGATGGCGCGCAGACGGATGCGGCGATGGGCGGAGCCCGATTCGAGCCAGATCGCGAAGCGTCGCAGATGCAGCCGCGGCACCCGCAGAAGGGACACGCCGCGATGCAGGCCGCCATAGTTGAACCAGTCGAAATGGTGCATCGGCACGCGTTCGGGCCGGCGGGCGTTCTCCACCATCACCATCAGCCGGTTGCGGCCCGCCTGCAGCGCCGCCGTGGCATCCAGGCTGAAGGGCGTGGAGCCGCCAAGATGCCCGCCAAGATGCATGCCGTTGAGGAAGACCTCCGCGCGCTGGGCGGCCGCGCCGAATTGCAGCAGCACGCATTCGCCGGGCGCGGGGGCGGCGGCTTCGATGTCGCGCACATACCAGGCCGCGCCTTCGTAATGCAGCAGTTCCGGGCGCAGCAGGTTCCAGCAGCCCGGCACCGGCGCGGCTTCGCCGCCATCCCATTGCCAGTCGCGCGGGGTGTCCCAGGCGGCGGGTGGCGTGTCGTCATCGGCATACCAGCGCTGGCGCAGCCCTTCCTCGAAGGGATCGAGCGTCAGCCGCCATGTGCCATCCAGCGGTGTCTCCGGCCGCCCCTGCGCCAGGACCATGCCCGATGCGCCGGCGCGGCGAAGCGCGAGCGGCGCGTCATAGGCCTCGTCATGCAGATGGGCGAAGGGGTCTTCTGCCTCGGTCATGGCATCGGCATCCGGTAGCCGATGCCGACCATGCCACGGAATCGCCAGGGCCAGCGGCCGGGCCAGAACAGGTCGGCGATCATGGCGATGGCGATCCAGCGGAACCAGGTCGCGAAGGTGTTGGACAGGCCCTGCGGTTCCTCATAGCCGCGTACCCAGCCATCCTGCCGGCGGGTTCCGTGGCGCACATCGCACAAGCCGCCATCCTCCTCCTGCCAATCCAGCAGGCGCGGCAGCAGGGCGGCGCACCAGGCGCGGATCTCAGCTTCACGGTGCCCCGTCAGCGCCTGGCCATGCACCAGCAGGTCCACCGCATCGGCATCGATGCAGGCGCTGTCCACCACCGGCGGGAGGGTGAGCACATAATCCACCGCGCGCGACTGATGGGGCAGGGGACGGTCTAGCGCGTACCACAGGTGGAAATTGTGCATCGACCCCGCGAAGGCGTGCAGCAGCGCGGTGGCGTCATGCGCCTGGTTCAGGCCCCAGAAGCCGGTGGAGGGTTCCTGCAGCCGGTCGTGCCAGGCGAAGAGCGTCTCCAGCGCCGCATCGGCCCGCGCGGGATCCTCGGCGCGCAGCCCCATCAGGAAGGAGCCGAGGTTGACGATGTTGTTCCCCTCCTGCCACGGGTCGCGGAGGTCCCGCAGCGCGAGCCAGGCCAGCAGCGTCTGCGGGTCCAGAAAGGGGCGGGCGAAATCGAGGCGTGGGCGACGCTCTGGTTCCAGCACCTCGATCGCGCCGAGGCTGTAGTTTGTCACGTGGAAGTCGATATAGCCCCAGGTCTCGGCGGGGTCGGGCTTCTTGAAGACGGCGTCGTCATCCATGCCGGGCATGCGGAAGCGCCCATCCGGCAGGCGGTGGGATTCGAGCCAGTCGACAAGCGCCGCGCGTTCCGCCGGCGTGAAGCCGTCGAGCCCGCCGATCAGCGCGCGGCACATGATAGCGTTGTAGGTGCCGGGCAGCAAAACGCCCGGCCAGCGGACCATGTCGTGCGCGGCGCTGATCCGCGCCACGCCACGCGGCAGGCCCGGCGCCTGCATCGCATCCAGCCAGGCCAGCGTGCCCTGCCGCGCCGCCTCGATCCGGGCGGCGAGCTGTTCATCCGTCATCCCTTCACCGCTCCCTGAGCCATGCCCTGCATCACGCGGCGCTGCGCCAGCAGGAAGAGGATCGCGGGCGGCAGCGTGGTCAGCACGGCCAGCGCCATGATGCCCTGGAAGCTCGCGCCGAGTTCCGTGTTCAGCGATAGCAGCGCGACCGGCAGCGTATAGG
>JBIIRI010000165.1:0-7358 GCA_044341625.1 Roseomonas sp. | reverse complement strand
CTTCAGCAGCGCGGGCGTATAGCTGCCCATCGCCACCACATAGCGATCCGCGGTGAAGCGGCCCTGGTCGGTCTCGACGCCGGTGACGGCGCCAACCTCCGTCGTCAGCCCGCGCACCGTCACCCCGTGACGGAACACCACGCCGGCGGCGGTCGCGAGTGCGGCGAGGCGCTGGGTGAACAGGAAGGCGTCGCCCGTCTCGTCGCCCGGCAGTTGCAGGCCGCCGACGAACTTGCCGGGCACCAGGGACAGGGCGGGTTCCGCGCCGACGCAGCCGGCAGGGTCGAGCAACGCATGGCGCACGCCGAAGGCCTTCAGCACCGCCATGTCGGCGGCGGTCGCGTCCAGCTGCTTCTGCGTGCGGAACAGCTGCAGCGTGCCCTTGCTGCGTTCGTCATAGGCAATGCCGGTCTCGGCCCGCAATTCGCGCAAGGAATCGCGGGAATACTCCGCCAGCCGCACCATCCGCGCCTTGTTGGTGGCGTAGGCGGCCTCGGTGCAATTGGCCAGCATCTGGCCGAGCCAGCGATACAGCCCGCCATCCAGCTGGGGCCACAGCACCAGCGGGCGATGGCGCATCATCAGCCACTTCATCGCCTTGATGGGAATGCCGGGCCCGGCCCAGGGCGCCGAATAGCCGGGCGAGACCTGGCCGGCATTGGCGAAGCTGGTCTCCATGCCCGGCGCGGGCTGGCGGTCGAGCACCGTCACCTCATGCCCCGCGCGCGCCAGGTACCAGGCGCTCGCCACCCCCACCACACCGGACCCGAGAACGAGGACGCGCATGACAGCCTCCGCCAATCGATGCGGCCAGGATAGGCGGATGGATCGGCGGATTTCCGGCCCGAATGGCGCATGGACTGGTGTCTCTCGCCAGTTTTTCGCATATTATGTGACGTCTTGGCAGGATCTGCATCATGGACGAGATCGACCGCGCGATCATCCGCACCCTCCGCAGCGACGGGCGGATGCCCAACGCGGCGCTGGCCGAGGCAGTGGGGCTTTCGCCCTCCGCCTGCCTCAGGCGGCTGCGCCTGCTGGAACGCAATGGCACGATCCGCGGCTACACCGTGATCGTGGAAGACCCGCCGCAGCGCGACACGGTGACGGTGATCGTCCAGATCACGCTGGAACGGCAGACCGACGAGCATCTGCGCCGCTTCGAGGATGCGGTGCGCAAATGCCCCGAGGTGCGATCCTGCCACCTCATGACCGGCATGTCCGACTATCTGCTGCGGCTGGAGGCCCGCGACGCGGCGGATTACGAACGCATCCACAAGGAAGCGCTCTCGCGCATGCCCGGTGTGGCGCGTATCCAGTCGAGCTTCGCCATCCGCACCGTGATCCGCGGCTGACACCATCCCTTACCGGAGGGCACCCATGCGCCATCTGCGCTTCGCGGCCGGGACATGCCGCTTCCTGCCGCCCGCCAATGTCACCGATTCCTCGTCGATCCTCACCCTGCAGACGCTGGTCTTCGAACCGCTGCTGCGCTGGACCGATGGCGGGCGGGTGGTGCCGGCGCTGCTCTCCCACTGGCAGGCGGAAGCGGGTGGGCGGGTCTGGACCTTCCACATTCGCGAAGGGGCGCGCTTCCATGACGGCGTCGCGGTCGAGGCCGAGCATGTGCTGGCGACGATCGAGGGCATCCTGGGCTCGGTGGACCTGTTCGGGATGAAATGGTCCTACAGCCGCTACCTGGCGCAGGCGCGCATCACCGCGCCGACGCGCGGCACGATCCGGGTCGAGAACCCCGAACCCTTCGCCGACATCCTCGACATCTTCGCGGAATTCGTGCTGGTCCGCGCGGATCCGGCCGGCGCGCCGGTCCTGGGCACCGGCCCCTATCGCGTCGCGAGCTTCGTGCCGGATGCCTCGGCGGAGCTGGTGCGCGTCGCCGACACGCCGGGCCCGGATCGCATCACCTTCATGGCCATCCCGAGCCCCGAAGCGCGGATCGAGGCGCTGATGGCCGGGGCCGCCGATGTCGGGATGCAGCTGGAACGCCCGGCCAAGGATGCGCGGGAAGAAGCGGCGCTGGATTGGGGGCGCGGGCTGAACGGGCTTTCGGTGATGCACTACCTGAACTGCACCGAAGGCGCCTTCACCCACCCCGCCGCGCGGCTTGCGATCAACCTGGCGGTGGATCGCGCGGCGATCCTGCGGGACCTGTTCCACGGGCTCGGCGTGCTGTCCGCCTCCGTGGTCAGTCCCGTGCATATGGGCATGCGCGCGGCTGGTCTCGCGCCGATCCCGCATGACCGGGATCGGGCGATGCGGCTGTTCGAGGAAGCGCGGACCCAAGGCCCGCTGCTGCTCCGCACGCCGCGCCTGCTGCCCGAACGGGCGCTGGAGGTCACGGAAGCCGTCGCCGCCGATCTCGACCGCTGCGGCATCGCGACGCGGATCGAGGTGGAGGAAGACCGCCCCGCCTATGCGCGGCAGGTCGGGCAGAAGCGGATCGGCGATGTCGCGATCTTCGACAGCTCCCCCCGCTCCACCTTCCGCGTCCTGGACGACAAGATCTCATCGGCCAACAAGGCCGTGTGGTGGCAGGGCTACGAGGATGCGCAGACGCAGCGCCTGATCGCGGCCGCGAACCGCAGCCTGGGCGACGAGGCGCGCGAGGCGGCCTATGGCGCCGTGCTGCGCCGCCTGCATGCTGCGCCGCCCTGGCTCTATCTGTTCCATCCCGTCGAGGTCTTCGCCGCGCGTCCCGGCGCGGGGCGCTTTGCGCTGGAAGGCACGGGGATTCTCCGCATCGAGGGCTGACAGCGCCCCCGCGCTTCGGCAGGCTGACGCCACGACCCAGGAGAACACCGCATGTCCGCCGAAGCCCGCCTCGCCCAGCTTGGCATCACGCTGCCGAACCCGCCCGCACCGATGGCGAATTACGTGCCATGGCGCATCGGCGGCGGGCTGCTGTTCCTGTCAGGTGTCGGGCCGCGGCGCGAGGATGGGTCCTCCATCATCGGCACGCTCGGCGACGACCTGACGGTCGAGCAGGGCTATGAGGCCGCGAAGCTCTGCGGGCTTAACCTGCTGGCCAATATGCGCCGTGCGCTGGGCTCGCTCGACCGGGTGGATACGGTGCTGAAGGTGCTCGGCATGGTGCGCGGCACGCCGGATTTCGGCCACCACCCGGAAGTCATCAATGGCTGCACCGATCTGTTCGTCCAGGTCCTCGGCGACAGCGGCCGTCCGGCGCGATCCGCGGTCGGCATGGGCAGCCTGCCGCGCGGCATCGCGGTGGAGATCGAGGCCATCGTCCTGATCAAGGACTGAGCTTCAGCGCCCCCTGATCCGGCGCGGCGGCCCAGGCCCGGAAGCCCTCGCTCGCCGGCACCTGCCCGGCGCGGATCAGCGCCAGCCAGCATTCCGCCGCGCGGACGAAGCGGTTCACGCCGCGCGGCCAGATGATCAGCGACAGCGCCTCGGCCAGCTCCGCCTCCGCCACACCGAACCGGAGCGCGGCTTCGAGTTCGAGGGCGAGGCCCCATGGCTGGTCGGACGCGGCATGGATCGCGGCGAGGCAGATGCGCGCCAGCGTCTCATCCAGCGCACCACCCGCCAGCAACGCGCGCGCGCCATCCAGATAGGCCTCACGCAACGACGCGCCCGGAAAATGCCCGCCCCACGCCGCATCCAGCGTCGCATAGCGCGCGGCGCCGCCCGCCCAGGCGGATAGCCGAAAAATCGCCAGCGCCTGCGCGTCCGTCCCGCCGGCGGCGCGGAATTTCTGCAGGTGATGCGTGCCCACCGGCTCCTCGCAGGCCGACAGGATCGCGAGCCACACGCTTTCCCGCGCCAGCGCGGACAGGTGGCGGGGGTCGAGCGTCAGGGCGCGGTACATCGCCTCATAGGCCGCGTGCAGTTCCGGCAGCGACGCGGCCATCAGGCCGTGATGCGGCAGCACGAAGCCGCGCGCGGCGCGAATCTCCTCAAGGCGGGCGCGGACCTGGTCGGGGGACGGTGCGGTCATGGGCCGAGCCTGCGGGCGCGCGCGGCGGCGCGTCAACATGGGCTTCCCGTCGGCGGCGCTTGTGCGACAATGACGCGAATACGCGTTTCAGGGAGAGAACACGCATGCGCCGCCGCCAGGCTCTGACATTCTTCGCCGCACCGCTGATGCTGCCGGCCATCGCCCGCGCGCAAGGTACCGCCGCCCCCTGGGCACCGACGCGGCCCGTGACGCTCGTCGTGCCCTTCCCCCCCGGCGGGCCGACCGACCTCGCAGGGCGCGTGATGCAGGCGGGCATGCAGGCGGCGCTCGGCCAACCCGTGGTGGTGGACAACCGCCCCGGCGCGACCGGCGCCATCGGGTCGCGCCATGTTGCGCAATCGCCGGCCGATGGCCACACGCTGCTGGTCGCGGCCAGCGGCACGCTGACCATCAACCCGGTCGTCATGCGCAGCCCTGGCTACGATGTGGAACGCGACTTCGCGCCGGTCACGCTGGTAATGACGGCGCCCAACATGCTGGTGGTGCATCCCTCCGTCCCCGCGCGCACGGTGGCGGAGGTGGTGGCCTGGATGAAGGCGCAGCGCGGGGGCGTGAACTACGCCTCCTCCGGCGTCGGGTCCTCCGAACAGCTGGGGATGGAGCTGTTCCGCCTTCGCACCGGCACCGAAGCGACGGCCGTGCCCTTCGCGGGCGGGCCGGCGGCGGCGCAGGCGGTGGTGCAGAACACGGTCCCCATCGCCGTGCTGAACGCCGCGACCATCGCACCGCTCGTCCAGGCCGGGCAGTTGCGCGGCATCGCGGTGGCCGGGCCGCGCCGCCACGGCCCGACGCCCGACGTGCCGACCATGGCCGAGCAGGGCCTGCCGGAGATCGTCAGTGGCAGCTGGACCGCCGTGGTCGCCCCGGCCGCGACGCCCGCGCCGATCCTCGACCGGCTGAATGAGGTCATGGTCGCCTCCCTCCGCACGCCGGAGGTGACGGAGCGCCTGGCCCGCGTCGGCTTCGTGGTGGATGCCAGCAGCCGGGCCGAACTCGCCAGGCTGATCGCCAGCGACCTCGCGCGCTGGCGCGAGGTGGTGCAGCAGGCGCGCATCGAGCAGATCTGACGAAAGGCCCGGAAACCGGCCAGGGGGCGCAACACCCCCCTGGACCGCGGCGCCGCGCGCGGCAAGGATGATCCCAACAGCATAACAACGAGGAGGTGGCGACCATGGGTAGCATCAGCATCTCGCGCCGCACGGCGCTGGCGGGTGGCGGCGGGCTGGCCGCTTCGGCCCTTATCGGCCTTCGCGCCCCGCGCGCGCAGGGCGCGCCGATCCGCATCGGGGAACTGAACTCCTACAGCCGCATGGCGGCCTTTTCAGTTCCCTATCGCAACGCGATGCAGCTGGCAGCGGATGCCATCAACCGCGCCGGTGGCGTGATGGGCGGGCGGCCGCTGGAATTCATCTTCCGCGACGACGGATCTACCCCGGGCGACGCCGTGCGGGTGGCGGAAGACCTGCTGACGCGGGAGAACTGCGCCTTCATCGCCGGCACCTTCCTGTCCAATGTGGGCCTTGCCGTCGCCGACCTCGCGAACCAGCGCAAGCGCCTGTTCTTCGCGACCGAGCCGCTTTCGGACGCGCTGACGATGGCGCAGGGCAACCGCTACACATGGCGGCTGCGCCCGAACACCTACATGCAGACGCGCATGCTGACCGAAGCCGCGCGCGGCCGCACGGCGCGGCGCTGGGCGATCGTCGCGCCGAACTACGAATACGGCCAGTCGGCGGCGGCGAATTTCAAGCGGCTGATCACCAGCGCCATCCCCGGCGCGGAGATCGTGGCGGAACAATACCCGGCGCTCGGCCGCGTCGATGCCGGCGCGACCGTGGGCGCGCTGGCGCAGGCGCGGCCGGATGCGATCTTCAACGTCCTGTTCGGCCCCGACCTGACCGCCTTCGTGCGGGAAGGCAATACGCGCGGCCTGTTCGAACGCCGCTTCGTGCTGTCGCTGCTGACCGGAGAGCCCGAATACATGATCCCGCTGGGCGATGAATGCCCCGAAGGCTGGATCGTCACCGGCTACCCCTGGGAACAGGTGGATTGGCCGACTCACCGCGCCTATGTCGAGGCCTATCGCGCCCGCTTCAACGACACGCCGCGCAAGGGCAGCCTGCTGGGCTATGTCACCGTTCAGGTTCTGGCGAATCTGCTGAACCGCGCGAACAGCCTGGACAACGAAGCGCTGGTGGATGCGCTGCGCGACCTGCGGACGGATACCGTCACCGGCCCGGTCACCATGCGCGGCATCGACCAGCAGGGCACGATGGGCACCTGGGTCGGAGAGACCGTGCTGCGCGGCCGCCAGGGCGGCATGCGGAATGCGCGCTATGTCGATGGCGCCGAGGTGATGTTCCCCGAAGCGGAAGTGCGCGCGGCGCGCCGCCTGTCGTGAACCGCAAGCCCACCGCACCCATGGCCAGCACGGAGTAACGGCCCTGGAACCCGGCTTCATCCTGGTCCAGGCCCTGTCGGGCCTGGCCAGCGCGTCATCGCTATTCGTCATCGCATCCGGGCTGACGCTGGTGTTCGGCGTCACCCGGATCGTGAATTTCGCGCATGGCTCCTTCTACATGCTCGGCGCCTATATGGCGGTGACGATCGTGCCCTGGCTGCTGGAGATCGAGCGGTCGCCCTGGCTGTTCTTCGTGGGCGTGCTGGCCAGCGCGGTGGTGGTCGGGCTGCTCGGCGTGGCGATGGAAGTGCTGCTGCTGCGCCGCATCTACAAGGTGCCGGAACTGTTCCAGCTGCTGGCGACCTTCGGCGTGGTGCTGATGGTGCAGGATGCGGTGCTGTGGATCTGGGGGCCGGTGGACATCACCGGGCCACGCGCGCCCGGGCTTCGCCATGGCGTCGAGATCCTCGGCCAGCGTTTCCCGGCCTATGAGCTGTTCCTGATCGCCGTCGGGCCATCCGTGCTCGGGCTGCTCTGGCTGCTGATGCACCGCACGCGCTTCGGCATCCTGATCCGCGCCGCGACGCGGGACCGGGAGATGGTGGGCGCGCTCGGCGTCAACCAGGCGATGCTGTTCACCGGCACGCTCTTCCTCGGCGCCTTCCTGGCGGGGCTCGGCGGCGCGCTGCAGATCCCGCGCGTCTCGGCCTCGGGGCAGATGGACCTCTCGATCATCACCGAGGTCTTCGTGGTGACGGTGATCGGCGGCATGGGCAGCGTCACGGGGGCCTTCCTGGCGGCGGTGCTGATCGGCCAGCTGCAGGCCTTCGGCGTGCTGGTCTTCCCGAAGATCACGCTGGTGCTGGTCTTCCTGCTGATGGCGGTGGTGCTGGTCATCAAGCCCTGGGGCCTTCTGGGCCGGCCGGAGCCCGCCGCCGGCCGCGCCGCCTTGCC
>JBIIRI010000052.1:0-21578 GCA_044341625.1 Roseomonas sp. | reverse complement strand
GCTCTCATACGGGTTGCCGGCGCGACGGCGGCTGGGGGAGGCCTCGATCGCCAGCGCGATCTCCCCATAGCCGACCGTGCAGGGCGCCAGCGCCACTTCAAGGTCGAGGATATCGCCCGCGATGCCGCGATCCAGCACCCAGCGCGTATAGGCCACCGTCTCGGCAGCCTCCGGCTCAGCCAGGATCTCGGCCTCCGAGATCCCCCAATCGGCGCAGTAGCCGATATGCAGCGTCATCTCATGCAGCAGCGCGCCGATGGCAGCCGCCTTGTCGCGGAAGGCGGCCAGGCTTTCGGCCTTGTAGGCCGCCAGCGCATAGGCGCGGGTGAACTGCACCAGGAACAGGTAGTCCTGCACCAGGTAGCGCCGGAAGGCGGGCAGCGGCAGGGTTCCGTCGGCCAGCCCACGGACGAAGGGGTGCCAGGTATAGGCGTGCCATTCGCCGGCACAGGCGGATTTGAGGCGGCGGAAAAGGCCGGCCTCGGCGCCGTAGGGGGCGGGGGTGTCCATGGTCTCGTGCCTCCGCCCCGTCCCTCTCCCGCCGGGAGAGGGAAAAGGATCAGCCGCCGGCGTTGCGCGTGGCGGAGGGCAGCTTCACCACCAGCCCGTCCAGCGCCTCGGTCATGATGATCTGGCAGCCGAGACGCGACGTCTCCTGCAGGTCGAAGGCGAGGTCGAGCATGTCCTCCTCATCCTCGGTCGCATCCGCCAACTTGCCGTACCAGCCGGCATCGACCACCACATGGCAGGTCGAGCAGGCGAGGCTGCCCTCGCAGGCGCCTTCGATGTCCACCCCGTGCTTGTGCGCGATCTCCAGCACCGACAGGCCGAGCGGCGCGTCGACTTCCCTGGGCGTTCCGTTGCGCTCGATGAAGGTCATCTTCGGCATGAGGCTACTCCGAGGCGCTGGCCGGTGCGGCCGGTGCGCTGGTGCGTGATGCGGTGGCGGCCCGCCAGGCGGCGCCGAGCGCCGCGGCGGCCAGCTCCACCTCGGCGGGCGAAGTAAAGCGGCCGATCCCGATCCGCAAGGTGGCGCGTGCGCGGGGCTCGGCCAGCCCCAAGGCCTTCAGCACATGAGAGGTCTCGACCTCGGCCGAGGAACAGGCGGAACCGGTGGAGACGCAGAGCTCCGGCGCGGCCGCCATCAGGTCCTGGGCAGTGACGCCGCCGGGGAAGGCCAGGGACAGGTTGCCGGCGACGCGGCGCTCGCCTTCCGCATTCAAGGCGATCTCCGGCACCTCCGCCCGCAGCGCGGCCAGGAAGCGGTCGCGCTGCCCGGCGATCCGGCCGGCATCCAGCAACACCTCCTGCGCCGCGATCCGGCAGGCCTCGCCCAGCCCGACGACCAGCGGCGCCGGCAGGGTGCCGGAGCGCAGCCCCCTCTCCTGCCCGCCACCCGAAAACAGCGGCGCGAGGCGCACCCGCGGCCGGCGGCGGACATAGAGCGCGCCGATGCCCTTCGGCCCATACAGCTTGTGGCCGGAGATCGAGAGCAGGTCGGCGCGGATCGCGCCCACATCCAGCGGGACGCGGCCGGCGGCCTGGGCCGCATCGGTGTGGAACAGCGCGCCATGCCGCTTGGCGATCTCCCCGATCGCGGCGAGGTCCTGGATCACGCCGATCTCGTTGTTCACCGCCATGACGGAGACCAGCAGCGTGGGCTGCTGCGCGAGCGTTGCCTCCAGCAGGTCCAGGTCGAGCAGGCCATCGGGGCGCACCGGCAGGACCACAGGCTCGAAGCCCTCCGCCGCCAGGTCGCGCACGCTTTCGAGGACGCATTTATGCTCGGTCGCAACCGTCACGACGCGGCGGCGGTCCGTCTCCTGGCGCGCGGCGAAGCGGGCCGCGCCCTTGATCGCCAGGTTGTTGGATTCCGTGGCGCCGGAGGTGAACAGGATCTCCGACGGCTCGGCCCCGATCAGCTCGGCGACATGGCCGCGCGCGGTCTCCACCGCCTCCTCCGCCGCGCGGCCGAGGGCGTGTTCGACGGAGCCCGGATTGGCGAAGTTCTGTTCCCACCAGGGGCGCATCGCGGCCAGCACGCGCGGATCGACCGGCGTGGTCGCGTGGTTGTCGAGGTAGATGGGGCGGTTCGGCCGGGTCATCGCGCGCACACATAGGCCCTCCGCCGCGCGGCGGGGAGGGCACGGTTGCTCACGCCGCGCGCCGTGCCAGCTTCTCCCGCATCGCCACCCAGGCCGCCACGAAGCGCGCGGGCGCGTCCTCCGGCGTGTTCCAAGGCAGCGAGACGCGGATCGCCTGCCCCGCCCCCTCACCAAGCCCCATTGCCGACAGCACTGGGCTATGCCCGACCTTGCCGGAGGAACAGGCCGCACCGGCCGAAACCCGAACGCCTGCGATATCCAGCGCAATCACCTGCGTCTCGGCCGGCGCGCCGGGCAGGATCAGGCTGGTGGTGTTGGGCAGGCGCGGCGCGCCCGCCCCGGCGACCTGTGCGCCGAGCGCCAGGCAGGCAGCCTCGATGGCGTCGCGCAGGGGGGCGAGGCGAGCGGCGTCCTCAGGCTTTGCGGCCTCTGCCGCCGCGGCCATGCCGGCGATGGCGGGCAGCGGCTCCGTCCCGCCGCGACGGCCCTTTTCCTGCCCGCCGCCGGCGATCAGCGCGGCGGGCGCGAGGCCCGGGCGCAGCAGCAGCGCGCCCGCGCCCTTCGGCCCGCCCAGCTTGTGGCCAGAGATGGCGAGGGATTCCGCCCCCAGCGCCGCCAGCGAGACCAGCACCCGCCCCGCCGCCTGCACCGCATCCACATGCAGCCAGGCGCCATGGGCGCGGCAGAGCGCGGCGGCGTCGTCCAGCGGGTGCAGCACGCCGGTCTCGTTATTCGCCGCCATCAGGCAGACCAGCGCCGGGGCGCCGCCGCGCAGCGCGGCCTCCAGCGCATCCAGGTCGAGCGTGCCGTCGGGCAGGACCGGCAGCATCGCGGCGCCGGGGGCGGCGGCGAGGATGGCGGGATGCTCGGTCGCGCCGACCAGGATGCGGCGGCCGGCGGCCAGACCCCGCAGGGCCAGCGCATTGGCCTCCGTCCCGCCGGAGGTCAGGACGATATCGGCCGGCGCGGCGCCGAAGCGGGCGGCGAGGCTCTCCCGCGCCGCTTCCAGCACCCGCCGCGCGGCGCGGCCCGTGGCGTGGACGGAGGACGGATTCCCGGCGAGGTCGAGGGCCGCGAGCGTCGCCGCGCGGGCGGCGGGGCGCAGCGGCTCGGTCGCATTGGCGTCGAGGTAAAGGTCCATGGCAGCGATATGGGGCGCGGCGTGTGCCAAGCGCTACTGGGCGGCGCGCGCCTGGCTGGCCGCGGCGTCCTCGGGGCTGTGGGGGGCGGCGGCGCGGCCGACCACATGGCCGCCGATCACATCGGCCAGGGTCAGGCCTTCCAGGAACAGCCGGATCTGGTTGCCGAGTTCGGCCCAGAGGTCATGCGTCAGGCAGCGATGCCCGGCGAGGCAGCCGGGCCCGCCTTCCTCGCATCTGGTTGCCTGGATCGGCTCATCCACCGCCAGCACGATCTCGGAGATGGTGATGCGGGAGGGTGCGCGGGCCAACCGATAGCCGCCGCCGGGGCCGCGGGCGGAGGTGACCAGCCCGGCGCGGCGCAAGGGGCCGAAGAGCTGTTCGAGATAGGCAAGGGAAAGGTGCTGGGCCTGGGCAATCTCGGCCAGGCTTACCTGGCTGCGGGTGGGGCACGTGGCCTCCGCCTCACCCGCCGGCTGGCGGGCCGCCAGCTCGACCATGGCCATGACCGCATAGCGGCCGCGGGTGGAAAGCCTCATGGCGCGCTATCGCCCGGGATGCGGCAGGTCATGGCCATTCCCCCGGCCTTGACCGGATCGTGAGCGGCGCGTGCCAGTCCAGACACAGGAACATAGGGTCCATGCCATGAATCCGATATGAAACCGGACCTCCTATCCCTATATTGCGCGCATCGCGGGGCACGGGAGCCCGCCCCGCGGTCGTTCAGGAGCGTGGACCACCTCGCTTCCGCCAGTGCCACAGACCGAAGCCTGGAGACATGCGGCAGCGTGTCGGCAGGTGGAGGCTATTGTTCCCGACCGCCCCCGTCAACGAAGGGGCGCGGGATTTGGCGGGCGGCAGCTTCGGGCGGGTGGACCCGCAAGAACTGGCGCGGCGGTCCGGGTGATGCCCCGGGCTGGCGCGTGCGGCTTCCCAAATTGCTGGCGGCGCGAAGCGGGCGATCCCGCCCCTTGCGCCGTTGGCCAGAACCGAGACTGGACCTGACGCGCGATGCCCGAAGTGATGTTCGCCGGCCCCGACGGTCGGCTCGAAGGCCGCTATCACCACGCGAAGCAGGCCAACGCCCCGGTGGCGCTCGTGCTGCATCCGCACCCGCTGCATGGCGGGACGATGAACAACCGCGTCGCCCATGTGCTCTACACCCGCTTCCAGGCGATGGGCTTCTCGACCCTGCGCTTCAACTTCCGTGGCGTGGGCCGCAGCCAGGGCCGCTACGATGGCGGGATCGGGGAGATCTCGGACGCCGCGGCGGCGCTCGACTTCCTGCAGGCGGTGAACCCGAACGCCTCCTCCCTCTGGGTCGCGGGCTATTCTTTCGGGTCCTATGTCGGGATGCAGCTGCTGATGCGCCGGCCGGAGATGAGCGGCTTCATCTCCATCAGCCCGCCCGCCAGCCATTATGATTTCGGCTTCCTCGCCCCCTGCCCCTGCAACGGGCTGATGCTGCATGGCGCCGATGACGAACTGGTCCCGGAAAGCAGCGTGCGGAAGCTGGTCGAGAAGCTGAACACCCAGAAGGGCATCAAGATCGACTACCGCGTCATGCCCGCGGCCGGCCACATCTTCACCCCGCCGCAGGCCGAACAGGTGGCCGACGCCGCCGAGGATCATGTGAACACGGTGCTGAACCGCACCCGCATGGCGCTCGCCGCCGACTGATTTGCGGACTGATCGCTGATTTGCGAACGGCGCGGCCCCTGGGTCGCGCCGTTTCGCGTTTTCGGGCGTGTGGGTGATGGATGCGCGCGGCATCGCGGTGTCGCCCGGTAGCGCCTTCATCCCGCAGCGCCGTCGCGCCCCCTCCCCGACCCTCCCCCGCTCGCGGGGGAGGAAGAGCGCCCATCATCACTGTCCCGCGTGCGGGGAAGGAAGATCGCGCATCATCCCTCTCCCGCGTGCGGGGGAGGGTGCCCGAGCGAAGCGAGGGCGGGTGGGGGCGCGACCGACCGGGCCAGACTGGCGCCCACATCCCAAAACGCAGTCGCGCCCCCTCCCCGACCAGCCTTCGGCGCAGCGGCAGTGCCGCTGCCCCCCGCAAGCGGGGGAGGGAGAGCGAGCGCCGCCCCTACAGCAGCGGCCCCACCAGCCGCCCGCCGCGCAGCGGGCCCGGCGACCCGGTGGTACCCGGAAAGGTCAGCGGCAGGCCGTGCCAGACGCGGGCGGCCAGCACACCGAAGGCCTGCGCTTCCAGCGCATCGCCATTCCAGCCCGCGACTTCCACCGGCCGCACCGGCTCCGTCAGCGCAGACGCCAGGGCGCGCATCACCGCCGGGTTGCGCCGGCCGCCGCCGCAGACCAGCCATTGCACGGGCGGCGCCGGGAAATGCCGCGCCGCCGCCGCGACGCAGACGGCGCAGAAGGCGACCAGTGTCGCCGCGCCATCCGCCGGCGACAGCGCGCCCGCCCCCGCGTCCTTGAGCGCGCGGTCGAAATCCAGCCGGTCGAGCGATTTCGGCGGCGGCGCCGCCAGATAGGGATGCGCGATCAGCCGCGCCAGCACGCCCCCATCCGGCTGGCCGCTGAGCGCCAGCCTTCCGTCGCGGTCATAAGCCTCCCCGGTCGCGCGCCGGGCCCAGTCATCCAGCGGGCCATTGGCCGGGCCGGTGTCGAAGGCGATCAACTCGCCATCCGCGCCGATCCAGGTGACATTGCCGACGCCGCCGAGGTTCAGCACCGCCAGCGGCTTCGGCAGCCCCTGGGCGAGTGCGGCATGAACCACCGGCACCAGCGGCGCCCCCTGCCCACCGGCGGCGACATCGGCCGAGCGGAAATCATGGGCGACGGTCAGCCCCGTCTCCCGCGCCAGGCGCGCGGCGTCGCCCACCTGCAGCGTGAAGGGGACATGGGCCGAACCCGCGCGCCAGGGGCGGTGCAGGATGGTCTGCCCATGGAAGCCCACCAGGTCGGCCTGCCAGCCCACGGCGCGCACCGCTTCGATATGCCGCGCGGTCAGGCGCGCGACGCAATCGGCCAGGAAGGGGTCGCCAGGGGCGATCTCCGGCGCGTCCCGCCCCGGCGCGCGGGCGGCGATGTCGAGCAGCGCGCGAAGGTCGCGCCGCAAGGCGGGGTCATAGGGCAGCGTGATGGCGGGGCCGAGCCGGCCGATGGTCTCGCCATCGGTCTCCACCCAGGCGGCGTCCACCCCGTCGAGCGAGGTGCCGCTCATCAACCCGATCGTTCTCAGCACGGGTCAGGGCCCGATGGTTCGCAGCATCCGCCCAGCGTGCTACGCCGCGCGCACTTCCGGAAGACCCCGAGCCCCCAAGCCGGAGCCCCATGAGCAACACCGACTTCCTGCACGAAGCCCGCGCCCGCGGCTTCATCCACCAGGTCACCGAGGAACCGGCCTTCGCCGCGCGGCTGAAGCAGGGGCCGGTGGCGGGCTATATCGGGTTCGACGCGACCGCCGACAGCCTGCATGTCGGCAGCCTGGTGCAGATCATGCTGCTGCGCCTGATGCAGAAGACCGGCAACAAGCCGGTGGTGCTGATGGGCGGCGGCACGACGCGGATCGGCGACCCTTCCGGCAAGGACGAGGCGCGACAGCTGCTGGACGATGCCCGGATCGAGGCCAACAAGGCCGGCATCCGCCGCGTGTTCGAGCCCTTTCTGACCTTCGGGACCGGGGCCACCGATGCGGTGATGCTGGACAATGCCGAATGGCTCGACCGGCTGCTCTACATCCCCTTCCTGCGCGACATGGGGCGGCATTTCAGCGTCAACCGCATGCTGACCATGGACAGCGTGAAGCTGCGCCTGGAACGGGAGCAGAATCTCAGCTTCCTCGAATTCAACTACATGCTGCTGCAGGCCTATGATTTTCTCGAGTTGAACCGCCGCCACGGCATCTGCCTGCAAATGGGCGGGCGCGACCAGTGGGGGAACATCATCATGGGGGCGGATCTGATCCGCCGGGTGGATGGCAAGGACGCCTTCGGCCTGACGACGCCGCTGATCACCACGGCGTCGGGCGCCAAGATGGGCAAGACGGCGCAGGGCGCCGTGTGGCTCGATGCCGCGAAGGTCAGCCCGTATGACTACTGGCAGTTCTGGCGCAACACGGAAGATGCGGATGTCGCGCGCTTCCTCGGCCTGTTCACCGATCTGTCGATGACAGAGGTCGCGCGGCTGGCGGCGCTGCAGGGCGCCGAGATCAACGACGCGAAGAAGATCCTCGCGACCGAGGCCTGCGCGCTGCTGCATGGCCGCGACGCGGCGGAGGCCGCCGCCGAGACCGCGCGGCGCACCTTCGAGGAAGGTGTGACGGCCGCGACGCTGCCGACGCATGTCGCGGCCCTTCCCGCCGGCATCGTGGATCTGCTGGCGGAAGCGAAGCTCGTCGCGAGCAAGGGCGAGGCGCGGCGGCTGATCCAGCAGAATGGCGTGCGTCTGAACGACGCGCCGGTCGCGGATGTGGCGGCGCAGGTGACGGAAGCCGATCTGCGCGACGGCGCGGCGAAGCTCTCGCTCGGCAAGAAGAAGCACCTTCTGGTGCGCGCGGGATGATGCGCCTCTGCTCCCTGTCCCTCCACGGGAGGGAGAGGGGTGGGGTGAGGGTGGGACAGCCGCCTCCGCATCCGACATCGCGGCGAAGCCCCCCCTCACCCCAACCCTCTCCCCCCTGCGGGTGGAGAGGGAGCGTGTTCCGATGACCTTCCCGAGGACCAGCCCCCTCGCCCGCCTCCTGGACGCGCCGATGCGCCCCGGCCGGCTGGTCTGGATCGGCCTGCGCCCCGAACGCCGCACGCCGCTGGTCGAGGTGGATCAGGCGCTGCTGGAACCCGGGCGCGGCCTTGCCGGCGACCGCTGGCGCGGCGCCACGACCGGCGCGCGGCAGGTGACGCTGGTCAGCGCCGAACATCTGCGCGCCATCGCCGGCTTCCTCGGCCTCGATGCGGTCGTGCCTGCGCGCCTCCGGCGCAATCTGGTGGTGGAAGGCGTGAACCTGCCGGCGCTGAAGGGCGCCCGCTTCCGCATCGGCGGCGCGCTGCTGGAGTACAGCGGCGAATGCCACCCCTGTTCGCGGATGGAGGAGGAATTCGGCCCCGGCGGCTACAACGCCGTCCGAGGCCATGGCGGGATCACCGCGCGGGTGATCGAAGGCGGAGCGATCCGCATCGACGATGCGCTGACCCGCGTCGCCGCTTCCAGCTGAAGGCCGACGCGCTTCAGCCGAGCGCCTTCGCCGCCTCCATCACCTCCGCCGCATGCGCTTCCGGCTTCACCTTGCGCCAAACTTTCGCGACCTTGCCCGAGCCATCCACCAGGAAGCTCGACCGCTCCATGCCCATATAGGTCTTGCCGTACATGCTCTTCTCGACCCAGGTGCCATAGGCCGCAGCCACCTTCTGGTCGGCGTCGGAGGCCAGCGGGAAGGTCAGCTTGTACTTCGCAGCGAATTTCTCGATCGGCGGCATCGGGTCGGGGGAGACGCCGATAACCTCGAGGCCCAGCTTGCCCAGCGCGGGCAGCGCTTCCTGCACGCCGCAGGCCTGCTTGGTGCAGCCGGGCGTGTCGGCCTTGGGGTAGAAATAGAGCAGGTAGGGCTTACCCTTCAGGCCCTGACTGGTGACCGTGCGGCCGCCCGATGCGGGCATGGAAAACTCGGGCGCCATCGCGCCTTCAACGGGCCCCGCCACGGCCTTCGCCGCTTGCGTCTTCGTCGCAGCCATCCCGAACTCCTCTATCCGATGTCCAGCCCGCCGATGCGGCGCAGGAAGACCGCCCGCACCGTATCCGCGGCTTCGCGCATCTGTGCGCGCAACCCCGGCTGGTCAACCGGCGGATGCGGCAGCAGCGGGCCGACGGCGCCGAGCAGCGCAGCTGCCACCGGCTCCGGCAGCACCTCATCGTTCCAGCGGCCGACGGTCAGGCGCAGATGCGCGACCACCGCGCGCCACAGCCGCTCCGCCGCCACCAGCGAAGCGGCCTCTTCCGCGTCGAGCAGGCTGGCCTTCGCCAGCCCCGCCAGCGCCAGCCGCGTGGTGGGGGAGAGCACCGCCGGCACCCGATGCGCATGCGCAACCTGCAGCGCCTGGGCGATGAACTCCACCTCCACCAGCCCGCCCGGCATCAGCTTCACATCCCACGGCCCCTCGGCCGGCAGGTCGCGCAGCATCCGCGCCCGCATCGCCGCCGCATCGGCCAGCACCTGCAGGGGGTCCGCCGCGCGGGTCTGCGCGGCGCGCAGCGCGGCTTCCACCCGGCGCTTCAGCGCCGGCGGACCGGCAACGAAGCGGGCCCGCGTCAGCGCCATCCTCTCCCAGGTCCAGGCAGACTCCGCGTGGTAGCGCGCGAAGCCCGCCAGCGAGACCGCGACCGGCCCCTTCGAGCCGGATGGGCGCAGCCGCATATCCACCTCGAACAGCTTGCCCTCCGGCCCCGGGGAGGTCAGCGCCGCCACCAGCTGGTTGGCCAGCCGCCCGAAATACTGCGACGGCGGCAGCGGCCTCGGGCCACCCTTGCTCTCGGGCGCGTCCGGCGGATGGTCATAGACCAGGATCAGATCGAGGTCGGAGGCCGGCAGCATGTCCCGCCCGCCGAGCTTGCCCAGCGCCACCACGCCCATCGCCCCGCCCGTCACCTTGCCGTGGCGCAGCGCGAAATCGGCGGCGACGCGCGGCAGCAGCGCGGCGATGGCGGCGTCCGCCAGGTCGCTCCGCGCCGTGCCGGCGGCATCGGCCTCCATCCGGCCTTCCAGCGCGGCGGCGTCGATCTCGAAGCGGCGTTCGGTCACCACGCGGCGCGTGGCGTCCAGCGCTTCTTCCAGATAGCGGGAATCCTTCACCAGCGCGGGCAGCGCGGCAGCCGGGTCGCTGGCGGATAGCGTGCCCGACAGCAGCGCATCCAGCGCCGCGGGGCTGCGCGCCACATGATCGGCCAGCGCCGGTGCGGCGCCCAGCAGGAAGGCCAGCCGGTCCAGCAGCGCCAGGTTGCGATGCAGCAGCGACAGCGCCTGCACCCCCGCCTGCATCCGCGCGAAAGCGGCATCCAGCCGCATCAGCGCCTGGTCCGGCTGCTGCTGCCGCCCGAAGGCCGCGAGCAGGGATGGCATCAGCGCGGTGAGCAATTCCCGCGCCCTTTCGCTGCGTGTCGCGCGGGTGCGGCCGTGATGCCAGCCGCGCACGATCCCCGCGATGGCCTGCGGGTTCTGGAAGCCGAGCCCGCGCAGGGTTGCGAGCGTCGCGGGGTCGTCCTCGACGCCGGTGAAGACCAGGCTGCCCTGCACGCCATCCGCCGCCGCGCCGAGATCGGGCGCGGATTCGAACAGCCCCGCATAGCAGCGCTCAACCCGGGTCAGGTGGCCGACCAGCGCGGCGCGGAAGGCCTCCACCCCGTCGAACCCCATGAAGGATGCGATGCGCGCCAGCCCGGCCTCATCTTCCGGCAGCCGGTGGGTCTGGCGGTCGGCGACCATCTGCAGGCGGTGCTCGACATTCCGCAGGAAGACATAGGCATCGGCGAGTTCCGCCGCCGCGCGCCGCTCGATCCGCCCGGCGGCGGCCAGCGTCACCAGCGCGCCGAGCGTGGTCGGATCGCGCAGCGCCGGGTCGCGCCCGCCCCAGATCAGCTGCAGCACCTGGGTGGAGAACTCGATCTCCCGGATCCCGCCCCGGCCGAGCTTCACGTCATGGCCGGCCACCTGCACGTCGGCGTGCGCGCCGCGCGCGCCCTTATGGGCGTGGATCTGGCGCTTGATCGAATGGATGTCGGTGACGGCCGCGAAATCCAGGTGGCGGCGCCAGACGAAGGGGCGGATCTCGCGCAGGAACTGTTCGCCCAGCGCGCGGTCCCCGGCCACGGGCCGCGCCTTGATCATGGCCGCGCGTTCCCAGTTCTGGCCCATGCTCTCGTAGTACGAGATCGCGGCGGGCAGCGAGACGGCGAGCGGCGTCGCCGCCGGGTCGGGACGCAACCGAAGGTCGGTGCGGAAGACATAACCATCCTCCGTCCGGTCCTCGAGCAGCCTGACCATTTCGCGCGCGAGGCGAACATAGATGGCGCCCGCCCGATCCGCATCGTAGGCTGCGGCCATCGGATCGTAGAGCACCATGAGGTCGATATCCGAGGAGTAGTTCAACTCCCGCCCGCCGAGCTTGCCCATCCCCAGCACGACCAGGCCGGATCCGCGCCCCGTCGCGCGCGGGTCGTGCTTCTGCGCGTTGGACAGCTTCAGCTCGCCCCGCGCCTGCGCGTCCCGCAGCAGATGCGCGCAGGCATAGTCGGTGCAGGCATCCGCAAGGTCCGACAACGCCCCGGTGACGCGGTCGAGAGGCCATATCCCCGCGAGGTCCGCGACCGCCGCGATCAGCGCCGCCTGCCGCTTGGCCTGGCGCAGCAGCGCCGCGACCTGCGCCCGCGTCGCGGCCGGATCGGCGCGGCCCAGCGGATCGAGCGCCAGCGCCATCGTCGCGTCCGCCCCCCGCTCCGCCAGGCGCAGCAGGGTGGCGGATTCGCGCACCGCGAGGTCGGCCAGGTAGCTCGAATGCCCGCCCAACGCCGCCAGCAGCGCGGCGCCCTCACCCGTCGCGGCGAAAGCGCGTTCCGCCGCGCCGCGCTCGGCGAAGCGTTCGGCAAGACGCGCGGCCTCCTCGGGCTCGAAGGGGCGCGGCAGCCGTCCGGTGGGGAACGGGCCGGCGGCGAGGCCGGCAGGCGGGGGGGTGTCCCTGGTCTTCGGCATCGTCGCGGAGGCTTGCGGTGAGGCAGGCAGCGGGTCAAGTGGCCCGCCAGGCGCATCTGGCGGCCCGTGTCCTGGTCGGCCTGCCGCTGGCGGTGCTGCTGCTGCTGGCCGCGCTCGGCTGGCGGCTGGCGCAAGGGCCGGTCGAGATCCCCGCCCTGGCCCGCGCCATCGAGGCCGAGGCGGCCGCGCATGGCGGGGGCGGCACCCGGCTCGAAGTGGGGCGGGCGAGCATCGCCTGGGACGGCTTTCGCAGCGCCGGCCTCACGCCCTTGCAGCTGCGCCTGTCGGGACTGCGGCTGCTGGCCACGGATGGGACGCTGCGGGCGGCGCTGCCGGAAGCCGCCGTCAGCCTGTCCCTGCCCTGGCTGCTGCGCGGGGAACTGGCCCCGAGCCGGCTGGAGCTGGACGCGCCGGAGCTGCGCCTGCGGCGCGACGCGGCGGGCGACATCTCGGTCGAGCTCGGTGCCAGCGGCGCCTCGGCGGAAGCCCCGCCAGGCAGCGCGCGGCTCGAAGCCCTGCTGGCCGAGATGATGCGCCCGCCCACCGAGGACACGCCGCTCGGCGCGCTGGCGCTGCTCGGCATCAGGGGCGCGCATGTGACGGTGGAGGATTCGCAGCTCGGCACCTCCTGGTCGCTGGAACAGGCGGATATCGATCTGCGGCGGCTGCCTGGCGGCGGCGTCACCGCCCGCTTCACCGCCGTGCTCCGGCTGGGGGATGCCCTGATCCCGATCGCGGGTTCGGGGCAAGCACAGGGCGCACCGGCCACACTCGCGCTCCGCCTGTCCCTGCCGCAACTGCACCCAGCGACCCTGGCCCCGCACGCCCCTGCGCTGGGGATGTTGGATGCGCCGCTGCGGCTCGACCTATCGGCCGGGCTGGGCGCGGATGGGGTGCTGCGGGACGCGGCGGCGACGCTCTCGGCCGGGGCGGGCGCGCTCGACCTCGGCGCGGGGCGGCGAGTGCCGATGGCGGGGCTGGAAGCCTCGGCGGAATGGCGGCCGGAGGGTCTCCGCGTCACGCGCGCGGCGCTGCGGCTGGACGGGCCGGGGATGCCGCTGCTGACGGCGACGGGCACGGCGACGCGCGTGGGGGAGAGATGGCGGGCGGAGGCCACGCTCGCGCTCGATGCCCTACCGATCGCGGAGCTGGGCCGCTGGTGGCCGGAAGGTCTGGGCGACGGGGCGCGCGCCTGGATCCTGGAAAATCTCACCGCCGGGGTCGCCCGCAACGGGCGTTGGCAGATCGCAGCGGAGGCCGGCGGGGACCTGCCAAGCCCGATCATGTCCGCCGTGACCGGCACGCTCGATATCGCGGATGCCACCGTCCATTGGCTGCGCCCCGCGCCGCCGCTGGAAGCGGCAGAGGGCGTGGTGCGCTTCGGCCTCGACGAGGTCCTGGTCCAGCTTTCCTCGGCGCGGGTCGCCGGCACGCGCATCGGGGCGCGCGACGGGGCGGCGCGCTTCATCGATCCCTTCGGCATGGAGCCGAGGGCCGAGATCGAATTCGACCTCGCCGGCTCGGTGCCGGAGGTGCTGGGCGTGCTGCAGCACCCGCGGCTGCGGCTGTTCGAGCGCCGCCCGCTGGCGCTGCGCGGCCCGCAGGGCACGCTGGAAGGCCGCGTGACGCTGGGCTTCCCGCTGCTGAATGACCTGGCGGTCGAACAGATGCGGATCGGCGCGCGCGCGCAGCTACGCCAGGTCCGGCTGGCGGAGGTGGTGCTCGGCCACGGGATCGACCGTGGGGCCTTCGACCTCCAGCTCGACAATAACGGGCTTCGCGCCACGGGCACGGCGCGGCTGGCGGAGATCCAGGCCCGCATCGCGGTGGAGACGGATTTCCGCGCCGGCCCGCCCGGCCAGGTGGTGTCGCGCGAAAGGGTGACCGGGCGCGCCGACAGCGGCCAGCTCACCGCCCTCGGCCTCGGGAGCGAGGAGGTGCTGCGCGGCCCCGTTAGCTTCGATGTCCGCAGCGAAAGGCGGCGCAACGGCCAAGGGCGCGTCACGCTACGCGCCGATCTGCGCGACGCGGAGCTGGCGCTGGAGCCGCTGGCCTGGAGCAAGCCCGCCGGCCAGAATGCGGGCGCGGAGGCCGTGCTGCGCCTGAATGGCGAGACGCTGGAGGCGGTGGAGAGCTTCCGCATCGAAGCACCATCACTGCTGCTGCGCGGCAATGCCGGCTTCGGCCGCGGCACGCGGCTGGAGCGCGTCACGGTGAATGAGGGCCGGATCGAGGAGAGCCGCTTCGGCGGGGAAGCGCGCCCGCCCGCGCGCCCAGGCGGACCCTGGATCGTGATGCTGCGCGGCCAGGTGCTCGATCTGCGCCGGATCATGGCGGACCAGTCGCCCGCTGGCCCGCCAGCGGCGGATGCGCCGGGCCCGGCGGTGTCGATCGATGGCCGCTTCGAACGGGTGCTGCTGGCGCCGGGCCGCGACGTGGCGGGGTTGGAGGCACGGGTGCTGCTGGATGGGCGCGGCGTGCTGCGGGAAGGGCGGATCCAAGGCCGCACCGGCCCGCAGGCGCCCTTCGCGCTGGTGGTCACGCCACAGGAACGTGGCCGCGCGTTGAGCGTGACGGCGGAGGATGCCGGCGCCCTGCTGCGCGCCTTCGGGATCCTACGCAGCGTGCAGGGCGGGCGGCTTCGCGTCACCGCCGCCTACCCCCATGACGGACGGGGCGCGCCGCTCTCGGGACAGGCGGAGATCGACGATTTCGCGGTGGCGGACGCGCCGAGCATCGCCAAGCTGCTGCAGGCCATGACGGTCTATGGGCTGCTCGATGCGCTGTCGGGGCCCGAAGTGGGCTTCGCGCGGCTGATCGCGCCCTTCACCCTGACGCCGGAGACGCTGGTGCTGGCGGAAGCGCGGGCCTTCTCGGCCTCCCTCGGCCTGACGGCGAAGGGCAGCATCGACCGGCGCCGGCAGCATCTGCAGATGGAAGGCACGATCGTGCCGGCCTATCTGATCAATACCGTGCTCGGGAACCTGCCGATCATCGGAAGGCTGTTCTCGCCGGAGACGAGCGGCGGGCTGTTCGCCGCCACCTGGAAGCTGCAAGGGCCGCTGGACGATCCGCAGGTCAGCGTGAACCCGCTGGCGGCGCTGACGCCCGGCTTCCTGCGCGGCCTGTTCGACATCGGCCAGCCGCCGCCGGCCCCGCCGCCACAATAACCGGCGCGGCTTGACCGCCACCGCCGTCGTTGCAACAGCTTCGTGAACGTCCTGTAGGAATCGCCCGATGATCTCGCGCCGCCGCACGCTGGCCCTCACCGCCCTGCCCTTCGGGCTTGCCGCCCCCTCCCTCGCGCAAGCGCAGGGCGACCGCACGATCCGCCTCGTCGTGCCGGCCCCGCCCGGCGGCCCGACCGACATCCTGGCGCGCGTGACGGGGGAAAAGGCGTCGGCCGCGCTCGGCCAGCCGGTGGTGATCGACAACCGCGCCGGCGCCGGCGGCGTGATCGGCGCCGAGGCGACGCATCGGGCCGCGCCGGACGGGCTGACGATCATGGTCGGCCACAACCAGACCCATGCCTCGAACCAGCACATGATGGCGCGCCTGCCCTTCCATGTGGTGGATGGCTTCACCCCGATCGCGAAGATGGGCACGGTCCATCACGCCACCGTCGTGCCGGCGAATTCGCGCGCGCGGACGATGGCGGAGCTGGCGGCGCTGGGCCAGGGCGGCGGGCGGCTGAACTACGCCTCCTCCCAGGCCGGATCGGCGAGCCATGTGATCGCGGAGACCTTCGTGCGCCGGTCGCGGATGGATGCGACCCACATCCCCTTCAACGGCGCCGCGCCGGCCGCGACCGCGACGGTGGCGGGGCAGGTGGATTTCTATGTCTCGACCTTCCCGACCGTGGCGCAGCTGATCCGCGACGGGCGGCTGCGGGCGCTGTCGGTCGGCGCGCCGCGCCGGCTGGCGGATTTCCCGGATGTGCCGACCACCGAGGAAGCGGGCGTGCCCTTCATGGCGGTCGATGCCTGGTTCGGCTTCTTCGGCCCCGCCGGCCTGCCCGCCGCGACAGCGGAGCGCCTGGCCGCCGCCTTCATCGGCACGCTGTCGGACCCCGAGGTCCAGCGGCGTCTGGCCGCAGCCGGCTTCACGCTGGACCCGCTGCCCCCCGCCCCCTTCGCCGCCTTCCAGCGAGCCGAGGTCGCGCGCTGGCAGGAGATGGTGCAGCTGACCGGCGTGCGCCTCGACGGCTGAGAAGAGAGGCGACGTCAGCAAGCGCGCTCAACAGCTTGCTCGTCCCCCTCACCCTGACCCTCTCCCCCATAAGCGGGGGAGAGGGACTGCTCTGTCGCCGGCAAGGGCGACCCACTCCGAAACAGAACAGCGCCCAACGGCCCTCTCAGCCGCCGCCCTTTTCCCAGCCGCGCGGGCCCTGCTGCCAATAGGTCAGCGTGTGGCCCGCGGCCTTTGCCGCCTTCCAGCGGCGGCGCGCGGCGGCCAGCGCCTGTTCGTCGCCGCCATCGAACAGGTCGAACACCCGGTCGAAGCGATCGAGCCGGGCGCTCTCGCAGCCTTCCAGCAGGAACAGGAAGCGCGCCCCGTTCGGCGCACCGTCCTCCCCCGCATCCTCCGTGGTCAGCCAGATCGGCTGGTGGACAGGATGGCCCGTGGCCGGGGTCCCATGCGGCAGCCAATCGGGATCGGTCGCGGTCCAGAGCGCGGCATCCAGCGCCTCCAGCCGCTCGCGGCTGGCCAGCAGCACCATCGCACGGCCGCCAGAAGCCAGCACGCGGCCGAGCAGCTTCGGCAGCGCCTGTTCCAGCGGCGTGCGGGTCAGGTGGTAGAAGCCGATCTCGGCCATGACGCGCGCTCTACACGCTCGCGCCGGCGCGGGCCACAGGCGCGTGGTGGTCCGGTTCCTCGAAGCGCCTGGCGACAAGCTCGTCGAGCAGCCTGACGCCGAATCCGGTGGCGCCCGCCGGGCCCAGCGCATGCGCTTCCTCCGCCGTGTCCACGCCGGCGATATCCAGATGAGCCCAAGGGACATCACCCGCGAATTCGCGCAGGAAGGCCGCGGCGTGGCAGGCATCGGGGATGAAGCGCGCGGCCCAGCCGCCCTCGCCACGCGCGGATGGCACACATTGGCGAAGATCGGCGATGTCGCTGTCGAGATCGGCGCGGTGTCCGGCCGCGATAGGCATGGGCCAGAGCGCCTCTCCCACCGTATCGCCGGCCGCCGCCAGCGCCGCCATCAGCGCGGGGTCATTGCCGAACAGCCCCGCCCGGTGATGGCCGAGCGCGGAGACGATGGCGCCCGTCAGCGTGGCGAGGTCGATCATCGCGCGCGGCCGCATCCCCGCTGCATGGTGCAGCGCATCGGCCAGGACCAGCCGCCCTTCGGCATCGGTGTCCACCACCTCCACCGTCCGGCCCGAGGCCGTGCGGATGATGTCGGAGGGCCGATAGCTTTCGGCGCCCGTCGCATTCTCCGCCAGGGCCAGCACCGCGACGGCGGGGCAAGGGGATCCGCGCAGCGCCAGCGCCAGCATCGCCCCCGCGCAGGCGGCGGCACCCGCCATGTCGGCCCGCATCGCCTCCATCCCCTGCGCCGGCTTGATGGAGATGCCGCCGGTGTCGAAGACCAGCCCCTTGCCCACGAAGACCACGGGCGGCGCCGCGAAGCGGCCGCGCCAGCGGAGCACGGCAAGGCGCGGCGGCGTCGCGGCCCCCTGCCCCACCGCCAGCAGCGCGCCGAAGCCCATTCGCGTCAGCCGCTTGCGGCCGAGCACATCGACATGGATGCCGAATTCCGCGAGGCCTTCCAGCCGCTTCGCGAAGCTCCGCGTCGTCAGGTGGTTCGCGGGTTCGCTGACCAGGTCGCGCGCGAACAGGCAGCCCCGCACCGCCGCGTCCTGCCGCGCCCAGGCGGCGCGGGCGGCCTCGCGGTGTCGGGTGACGATGGTCAGGCTCTCCGGCCCCGGCGCGATGTCCCGGCTGCGATGCGCATCGAACCGCCAGGCGCCGAGCGCGATGCCGGCGGCGAGCCAGGCGACGGGCTCCGCCCCGATCTCCTCTGGCGCATCCAGCAGCAGATGCTGCGCGTCGTGCAGCCGCGCCGCCGCCGCAACACCGGCCGCTTCCGCCACGCGCCGCGTGGGCGATGCGCCGAGGCCGAGCAGCACCAGGCGCGGCGCGGCCGCCGGTTCGCAGATCTCGCCAACCTTGCCGGTGAAGCCGAGTGCGCGCGCGGCGGCGGCGAAGGCGGGCGGCACAAGCCCCTCCCGCACCGGGACGATGCGCGGCAGGGCGGGATCGGCGGGTGGTGGGCGGAAGCCGACCTTCAGCATCACGAGTCGTGCGGCGCGCTCAGCCTTCCTCGCCCATCTCCTGCACCAGCCGATCCAGCAGCCGGACGCCGAAGGCGGTGGCACCCTTCGGGATGGTCGGCTGGTCCTTGCCGCTCCAGGCCGTGCCCGCGATGTCGAGATGCGCCCAGGGCTTCCCATTGGTGAAGCGCTGGAGGAACTGCGCGGCCGTGATCGACCCGCCCGGCCGGCCGCCGACATTCTTCATGTCCGCGATGTCGGACTTGATCTGCTTGTCATAGGCCTCGCCCAGCGGCATGCGCCAGCACGCCTCCCCCACCGAAGCGCCGGCGGCCTGGATGTGCTGCGACAGCTCGTCGTCATTGCTGAACAGCCCGGCATGTTCGTGGCCGAGCGCGATGATGATCGCCCCCGTCAACGTCGCGAGGTCCACCATGCAGCGCGGATCGAAGCGTTCCTGGCAGTACCACATGACATCGGCCAGGATCAGGCGGCCCTCGGCGTCGGTGTTGATGACCTCCACCGTCTGGCCGGAATAGCTGCGGACCACATCGCCCGGCCGCTGCGCGGTGCCCGACGGCATGTTCTCCACCAGCCCGACCAGCGCGACGACATCGGCCTTGGCCTTCCGCCCGGCGATGGCGGCCATGGCACCAACCACCGCGCCGGCCCCGGCCATGTCCCACTTCATGTCCTCCATCCCGCCAGCGGGCTTGATGGAGATGCCACCCGTATCGAAGGTCACGCCCTTGCCGATCAGCGCGATCGGCTTCTGCTTCTTACCCTTCGGCGCGCCGCGCCAGGTCATCACCACCATCCGCGGCTCCTGCGCGGAGCCCTGCGCCACGCCGAGCAGCGCGCCGAAGCCGAGCCGCTTCATCTCCTTCGGCCCCAGGATCTCGACCTCGACGCCAAGCCGCTCCAGGCCCTTGCAGCGTTCGGCGAATTCCACCGGGTGGAGTACATTGGGCGGCTCGCTGACCAGTTCGCGGGTCAGGAAGACGCCATCGGCCACCGCGCGCAGCGGCGCGAAGGCCGCCTTGGCGGCGGTGATGCCGGGCGTCGCGAAGGCCAGCCTTTCGAGC
Source organism: Roseomonas sp. (assembly GCA_044341625.1). Classification (GTDB taxonomy): domain Bacteria; phylum Pseudomonadota; class Alphaproteobacteria; order Acetobacterales; family Acetobacteraceae; genus Falsiroseomonas. The sequence goes on along the minus strand of JBIIRI010000052.1, from coordinate 2,267 downwards.
TTCGGCTTGTCCTCCTCCTTCTCCTTCGTCCGATAGCGGTCGAAGCGCCAGGCGCGGAGCGTCGCGCCGAAGGCGAGTTGGGCGGCGAGCTTGGGCGGCAGCGTGTCGGTGGCGATGGTCGCCTCCCGATCCGCCGACAGTGCGGGGACCATGGCGCCGCCCGCGGCTTCCGCCGCCTCCGGCCCGAGATCGGCCGCCTTGCCGAGCCCGACCGCGATCACCTTGGTCCAGGGGCCGAGCGCCCAGAGCGTGGTGGATTGACCCTTGCGGCCCTTGAAGCCGGCGGCCTCCAGCGCGCGGACCAGCAGGCCCTCTGTCGCCGCATCCGCCTGCTGCGCGAGGCCCGCCGGCGGGTCGCCTTCGGTCAGCGGCAGCACGAGGACGCCGCCCTTGGGCAGGGTGGGCTTCACGAAGGCGATATCGGGCATGTCGCGGCGGTTCCGTCTGTCTCGTTCCGTCCGCCAGCCTACCACCGGTCGCGGCGGCGGCGGCAAGCGGGTGGGGGCGGTTTGGTGAGTCTGGATATGGGGGCGTCCCGCATCTGACAGGTTGGTCGCGCCCCCACCCGCCTTCGCTTCGCTCAGGCACCCTCCCCCGCAAGCTGGAGAGGGAGCAGGTCGCGCCCATGTCCCCTCTCCCGCTTGCGGGGGAGGGTGGACGCGCGAAGCGCGGACGGGTGGGGACGCGACCGACCTTCGGGGAACAGCCCCACGCTTGGCGCTGCAGCACCAGGGCGGTAAGCCCCCCGCATGACCCCCGACGACCTTCTCGCGCTCGCCGCCCGCCTCGCCCGCCAGGCGGCAGCCGCCGTGATGGCGGTGCGCGACGGTGGCTTCGCGGTGGAACGCAAGCGCGACGACAGCCCCGTCACCGCCGCCGACCGCATCGCGGAAGCGCTGATCCTGGACGGACTCCGCGCCGCCGCCCCCGACATCCCCGTGGTGGCCGAGGAGGAATTCGAGGCCGGGCTGGCCCATGCCGCGCCGGGCGGACGCTTCTGGCTGGTCGATCCGCTGGATGGCACGCGGGAATTCGCGGCCGGGCTCGACACCTTCGCGATCAATATCGGGCTGGTGGAAGCCGGACGCCCGCGCCTCGGCGTGGTGGCGCTGCCGGCGACGGGGGAGCTGTTCGGCGGCATGATCGGCCAAGGCGCCTGGAAGGAAGACGCGAGCGGCGCGCGGCAGCCGATCCGGGCCCGCCGCACACCGGCCGAGGGGCCGGTGGTCATGGCCAGCCGGCACTACCAGAAGGATCCCCGTATCGCCGAATTCGCCGCCGCGCATCGCGCGCAGAGCGTGGTGAATATCGGCAGCGCCGCGAAATTCTGCCGGGTGGCGGAAGGCGCGGCCGATCTCTACCCGCGCTTCGGCCCGACCATGGAATGGGACACCGCCGCGCCGGAGGCGGTGGTGATCGCGGCGGGCGGCACGTTCACGGACCTCGATGGCCAGCCACTCCGCTACGGCAAGCCCGGCTGGGGCAATCCGCCCTTCATCGTGCGGGGCCTGCCGTGACGCGGCTGATCACCGACATCGCCGAAGCGGCGGCGCTGCTGCGGGCGGGCGCGCTGGTCGCCTTCCCGACCGAGACGGTCTACGGGCTGGGCGCCGATGCGCGGGACGGCGCGGCGGTGGCGGCGGTCTTCGCGGCGAAGGGGCGGCCGGAATTCAACCCGCTGATCTGCCACTTCGCAGACGCTGACGCCGCCTTCGAGGAAGTGATCGCGGATCCCCGCGCGCGCGACCTGGCCGCGCGTTTCTGGCCCGGCCCGCTGACCCTGGTGCTGCCGCGCCGGCCATCCTGCCGGGTGGACCTGCTGGCGGGGGCGGGGCTCGACACGCTGGCGGTGCGCGTGCCCGCGCATCCGATCGCGCTCGACCTGCTGCGGCAGGTGGGAAGGCCGGTCGCGGGGCCCTCTGCCAACCGCTCGGGCGAGGTCAGCCCGACCACGCCGGCGCATGTGATGGCAGGCCTCGGCGGGCGGATCGCGGCGGTGCTGGATGGCGGGCCCTGCGAGGTCGGCGTCGAAAGCACGGTGCTCGACCTCTCGGCCGGCGGGGCGGCGCTGCTGCGCCCGGGCGGCGTGCCGGCCGAGGCGATCGAGGCCGCGATCGGCCCCATCGGCCGCCCGGTCCCGCTTTCGGCGGCGGCGGCGACGCGCAACCTCCGCTCGCCGGGGATGCTGCTGTCCCATTACGCGCCGTCCCTGCCCGTCCGGCTCGACGCCGCCGAGACGGGGCCAGGGGAAGCGCTGCTGGCCTTCG
>JBIIRI010000164.1:0-7391 GCA_044341625.1 Roseomonas sp. | reverse complement strand
TTCGCGGCCTGGGCGAAGAAGCCCGACAAGGTGCCGTACTGAGGCCGCACGCGATCATCTACGGCCACCCGGTCGGGAGGACGAACCGATGCTGACTGTCTGGGGACGGAAGACCTCATCGAACGTCCAGGCGCTCATGTGGTGCATCGGCGAGCTGGGCCTGGCGTATGAACGGCACGACGCCGGACATCGATATGGTGGCACCGACACGCCCAGCTTCCTGGCGATGAACCCGAATGGCACCGTTCCCGTCCTGCGGGATGGGGCGGGTGAGCCGATCTGGGAAACCGGCGCGATCCTCCGCTACCTCGCCGCCCACTACGGCTCGGCGCCGTTCTGGCCACGCGATGACGTCGCACGGGCCCGCATCGATCAATGGGCCGAGTGGGCCAAGATCAACATCACGCTCGGATTCACGGCGCCGATCTTCTGGAGGGTGGTGCGGACGGCGCCGGCCGATCAGGATCCGGTCGCGATCAGCCAGGCCGTGGCCAAGCTGGACAAGCTGCTCGACATCGCCGAGGCGCAGCTTTCGCGCGCCGCCTTCCTCGCGGGCGACGACTTCACGCTGGCCGATATCCAGTTCGGGCATGTGCTGTTCCGCTACTTCGACATTCCCATTGCCCGCCGGCCTCGACCGACGCTGCGCCGCTATTACGATTCACTCGCGACGCGGCCGGCGTTTCGCGAGCACGTGATGGTGTCCTATGAGGAATTGCGGGTGCTGGAGTGAAGCCGGCAACCCGCGCGGCGGCGAGCGGTTCGCCGCCGGGCACGGCTACACCGCCACGCGCCCAAAAATCGCCGTCAGCAGCATGAACAGCGCGCCGCCCGCCAGGAACCCCACCAGCGTGCCGTTGATCCGCACATACTGAAGGTCCTTGCCGACGCGCAGCTCGATCTTCTCCGTCACCGTCGCGGTGTCCCAGCCGCGCACCACGCCCGCGATGAACTGCGCCAGCTGTGCGCGGGCATTCGGCAGCAGCGTGACCAGCACGCCTTCCGCCGCGCGGTTCAGCCGGGCGCGCGCCGTCTCGTCCTCCGCCAGCACGCGGCCGAGATTGCCGAGCATCCCCGCCAGCACCTGCACCGTCCGCCCATTCGGCTGCGCCGCATCCTGGGCCAGCGCGTCGCGCAGCCGGGTCCAGACATCGCCCAGCCAAGTGGAGACGGCGGGGTGGCGCAGCGCGTCCCGCACCGCGCGCCCGATCGCGGCGGCGCGTTCGGGGTCCTGTTCCATCCGCGCGATCTCGCCCCGCACCCAATCCTCGAACGCCTGGCGCAGATCGCTGTCGCCGGGCTCGACGCGGTCGAGTTCGGCGTTGAGCGCGCCCAGCACGCGCCGCGCGATGGCCGCACCCGCGATCCAGCCGACCAGCGACCCGCCCTCGGCGCGGACCCGGGCCTCGATGACGGAGCGCAGCTGGTCTTCCTTCGCCGCCAGCACGGCCTTGAGCTGGCCGACCGCCAGGCCGAACACCTCCTGGTGCCGGCCGCCCTCGATCAGGGCGGTCAGCGCGCGGGCGATGACCTGCGCGGCGCCGGGGCCGCCGGCCAGGCGTGGGACCAACCGCGTCAGCAGCCGGGCCGCGCGCCCATCCTCCAGGCTCGCCAGCACACGCGGCATGGCCTGGGCCAGCGCGACAGCGGCGGGCCGCACGGCCTCGGGGTCGGCCAGGAAATCCTTCAGGATGCGCGCGAGGTCGAGCTTCGCCAGCACGCGCCGCACCTCGTCCTCGGTGAAGACATGGTTGGCGACGAAATTGCCCAAGCCCCGCCCGAGGCGTTCCTTCTGCGCCGGAATGATCGCGGTATGGGGGATCGGCAGGCCGAGCGGATGGCGGAACAGCGCCGTCACCGCGAACCAATCGGCCAGCCCGCCCACCAGCCCCGCCTTGGCCGAGGCCTGGAGCAGATCCGTCCCATAGCCCGGCGGCAGCCAATAGGTGCCGACCACCAGCCCGCCCATGCCGACCAGCAGGCCGGTCGCCCAGCCCCGCTGCCGGCGCAAGGCGGCGCGCATCGGCTCCTCGGGGTCCGGTTGGGGGGGAAGCGAGTAGGGGGGAAGCGGGGGGGGGGTGTCGGGTCTGCCCTGCATGCCTTGCGGAGTTAGGGTGCGGAAGAGGCTTTGCCCAGCACCCTCCGGACAGCTATAGGGATGCTACGTTATACGGTCTCATGCCCCGCCTGATGCCCTTTCCCCTGCAAAACCCCCTCGACCTGTCGGCCGGCGCCGGCGCGCGGCTGCTGCTGGCGGCGGCGCTGCTCGGCCTGCTGTGGGCGGCGGTCGCCTGGGCGATGGGCTGAGAGCATGCGCGGCCCCGAACTCCGCATCGAGCACCTGACGGCGACGCATCGGCGCCACCCGGCGGTGCATCACCTCTCGGCGCGTTTCGCGCCCGGCAGCCTGACGGCTATCGTCGGGCCGAATGGCGCGGGCAAGACCACGCTGCTGCGCGCCGTGGCGGGGCTGCATCCGGTGGATGAAGGTCATGTCGCGGTCAGCCGGGCCGATGGGCAGCCCACCCGCATGGCGCTGTTGCCGCAGCAGGCCGGCATGGACCGCGCCTTCCCGATCCTCTGCCGCGATGTCGTGATGCAGGGCCTTTGGTCCCGGCTCGGCGCCTTCCGGGGCGCGAGCCGGCAGGATCGCGCCCGTGCGGAAGACGCGCTCGAATCTGTCGGCCTTGGGGGTTTTGCGACCCGGCCGGTGGGGGAGATGTCGGCCGGGCAGTTCCAGCGCCTGCTGTTCGCGCGGATGCTGGTGCAGGATGCCGACCTGATCCTGCTGGACGAGCCCTTCAACGCCGTCGATGCCCGCACCGCCGCCGATTTGCTGGCGATGCTGCAGCGCTGGCATGGCGAAGGCCGGACCGTGGTCGCGGTGCTGCACGACCTGGATCTGGTGCGCGCTTCCTTCCCGGACTGCCTGCTTCTGGCGCGAGAGAAGGTGGCCTTCGGCCCGACCGCCGAGGTGCTGAGCGCCGCCAACCGGCTCAAGGCCCGCATGATGTCGGAAGCCTGGGACGATGCCGCGCCGGCCTGCGCGGCCTGATGCCATCCTCAGACGCCGGACGCGGCCTCGGCACGCTGTCGTGCGCCGCCAGCACCGGTGACGGCCATGCTTGAGTTTCTGTTCGGCCCCTTTGTCGAATTCAGCTTCATGCGCCGGGCGCTGGTCGGCTGCCTCGCGCTCGCGATCGCCGCGCCGCCGCTCGGCGTCTTCCTGATGCTCCGCCGCACCAGCCTGACGGCTGAGGTGCTGGCGCATGGCGTCACCCCCGGCATCGCGGCGGGCTTCCTGGTGGCGGGGCTGTCGGTGCCGGCGATGTCGCTGGGCGGGCTGGCCGCCGGCCTCGCGGTCGCGGTCGGCGCCGGGGCGCTGTCCCGCGCCACGGGCGGGCGGGAGGATGCGGCGCTGACCGCGCTCTACCTGATCGCGCTCGCGCTCGGCGTCGCCATGGTGTCTCTGCGCGGCGACACGGGGGACCTGACGCATCTGCTGTTCGGCCAGGTGCTGGGCGTGGATGATGCGGCGCTGCTGATGATGGCCGGCGTCGCCACCATCACACTGCCGGCGCTCGCCTTGGCCTGGCGCCCCCTGGCGCTCGAGACCTTCGATCCGGCCTTCGCCCGCGCGGAAGGCGCGCGGGGCGGGCTGTGGCACATGCTGTTCCTGACGCTGGTGGTGCTGAACGTGCTGGCCGCCTTCCAGGCGATGGGCACGCTGATGGCCGTCGGGCTGATGATGCTGCCGGCCGTGGCGTCCCGGCATTGGGCGCGGCAATTGTCAGGCATGGTCTATGCCGCGGTCGGGATCGCGGCGGCCGCCGCCGTGCTGGGGCTGCTGGCGTCCTATCACCTCGACCTGCCCTCCGGCCCGGCCATCGTGCTGACGGCGGGGCTGCTTTGGGCCGTGTCCGTGCTGGCGGGGCCGGTGGACGGGCTCGCGGCGCGGCTGATCCGCCGCCCGCATCTGGCGGGATAACTACTTTCCGCCTTTGCCCGACAGCCGGTCGAGCAACCCGAGCACCAGCACGCCCGCGAGGAAGGAGGCGTGGATCACCAGCGCCCAGGTGACGTCGCGGTCGGTGTACTCCCCGATCTCCATGAAGATCTGCAGCAGGTGGATCGAGGAAATGGCGACCAGCGCGGTGCCGAGCTTCAGCTTCAGGTTGCCCGGATCAACCAGCGCGACCCAGGACCGCTTGCGTTCCTGCTCATCCGTCGTCAGGCGCGAGACCAGGCTGTCATAGGATGCGATGGCGACCATGATGACCAGCGAGGCAACCAGCGCCGCATCCAGCAGGTGCAGCAGCTGGATCAGCACCGTGACATCGCTGTTGGTCAGCGCGCTTCCGGCGAATTTCCAGAGCTTGGCGAGGAAATGCAGCGCATAGACGCCCAGCGCCACCACCAGCCCCAGGAAGAACGCCACCAGCAGCCATCGGCTGGCCAGCATGGCCTTGTCGAGAATCGAGAGCATGTCAGTCTCCGTCCCGCATCAGATACAAGCGATACGCTCCCGGAGGGAAGCATGACGATCCACCGCATCGCCGAGGAACAACGCCTGTCGGGCGCCGTGGTGGGGGGCGGGCTGGTCTGGCTCGCCGGCCAGATCGCCGACGACGCGACGGCCGACACCGAAGGGCAGACCGCCGACATCCTGCGCCAGATCGACGCGCTGCTGGCCGAAGCCGGGACCGACAAGCGGGCGGTGCTGTCGGTCACGGTGGTGCTGGCCGACATCGCCGAGGCGCCGGCGATGAACCGCGCCTGGGACGCCTGGCTCGACCCCGGCCACAAGCCGGCGCGGATGACCATCCAGGCGCCGCTGGTCGATCCGTCCTGGAAGGTGGAGATCACCGGGGTGGCGTTGGCGCCGCGCACCGCATGACGCTCCTGCGCCGCTCCCGCCCGCACTTCACCGCCTGGCTGCGCGCCGTGGGCTTCACCCTCGCGCTGTCGCTGCTGGTCGCCTGGGGCGTGGGCGATGAAGGCCATATGCTGCCCTTCGTGGTGATCAGCACGGCCGGGCTCGGGCTCGGCGTGCTGTACTGGCTGTTCCCGCGCGGGCTGCACTTCGCCTTCGGCACGGCGGCGGGGCTGGCGCTCTATGCCAGCCTTTTTGTCGTGCTCGGCCGCGCCCAGTTCCCCGACGCGCCTTCCTGGTCGCGTCCGCCCGCCTTCCTGCTGCCGGTGCTGGCCTTCCTGGTCATGGCGTGGTGGCGCCGGCGCCAGCTGGCCTTGATCGCCGAGCGGGCGGAAGCGGAGGACCTCCGGGAGCTGCAGCACACGGCGCGCTGGGTGGTCCTGAGCGGCCTGGTCGGGCTGGTCTGCTTCCTGCTGCCAGTGAACCGCCTGTCCCCAGCCGGCCAGGCGGCGGCGCTGCTGGCGGCCATGGGGACGATCTCGGTCATCGTTGCGGTGGCGGTGCGCGACGTGGTGCGGCTGCTGATCGACGTCGCACTGATCGTGCGACAGGTCGGCGACCGGCTGCGCCATCTGACCGTGCCCGTGGCGGCCTTCCTGCTGGTCTATGCGCTTCTGGTGGTGGGCTTCGCCTCCGCCTACCGGGTGGCGGACGAGCTGTCGCGGCAGGCGCTGTTCGCCGGGCCGGACGGGCCGATTCGCATCTCCTATTCCGATTCCCTGCATTTCTCGGTCGCCACCATCTCGACCGTCGGCTACGGCGATATCCGCCCCTCCGATGACGGCGTGCGCGTGCTGGCGAGCATGCAGGTGCTGGCGGGCCAGCTTCTGCTGCTGTTCGGCTTCGCCGAGATCATGCGCGCGCGGCGCCACCGGACGGAGGAGACGCCACCCCTCGACCCCCAGCGGCGGGGCAGGCATTCTCCGCCCGGCGAGTGAGGCATCGGCACGGCGATCATCTTCGCGCCGGCCCGCTGACGCGCTTCCGCCGCAATCGGGCGGCACCAATGACGTGTGCGCACGGGCGGTTGATTTGGACCCGTGCGGATCGCGCGCCACCCTGGCGCGACGGGATGGGACGGCAATGCTGACGGATGGCTGGCGCGGCAAGCGCGTATTGGTGACGGGGGGCGCCGGCTTCCTCGGCAGCGGAATCTGCCACGCCCTCGCAGCTCAGGGCGCGCGGGTGGTGGCGCTCGACGCCATGGTGCCGGATGGGGGGGCGAGCCCGCTCAACCTCGAAGGCAGCAATGTGATGCTGGTGCGCGGCGACATCCGCGATGCGGAGCTGCACAGCCTCTGCCAGGGCATCGACGCGCTGTTCAACATGGCGGCCCAGACCAGCCATATGGGCGGCCAGCGCGACCCCGTCAGCGACATCGCGATCAACGCGGTCGCCCAGGTGCGGCTGATCGCGGCGATGCGCGAAGCCGCGCCGAAGGCCGTGGTGGTTCATGCCTCCACCCGGCAATTCTACGGCCGGCCGCAATACCTGCCGGTCGATGAGAAGCACATGGTCAACCCGCCCGACGCCAACGGCGTCAGCAAATGGGCCGGCGAGCAGTATTGGCTGCTGGAGAACCGGGTGCATCACCGCCCCGTCGTCTCGCTGCGCCTGACCAATTGCTACGGGCCGCGCCTCAGGATCAAGGATGCGCGGCAGACCTTCCTCGGCATCTGGATCCGCCGGGTGCTGGAAGGCGAAGCCTTCGAGGTCTGGGGCGGCGAGCAGTTGCGCGACATGGCCTATCTGGACGATGTGGTGGACGCCTTCCTGCGCGCCGCGCAGCAGGCGCACCGGCCGGAGATCGGCGGCCATGTCTTCAACATCGGCGGCAGCCCCCCACTTTCCCTGCGCGACCTGGCCGAGCGGCTGATCGCGGCAAATGGGGGGCAGGGGCGCTACGAGGTGAAGGAATTCCCCGCCGACCGCGCGCCCATCGACATCGGCAGCTTCGCCGCCGATGACCGCGCCTTCCGCGCCGCCACCGGCTGGTGGCCGCGCGTCGAGCTGGAGGACGGGTTGCGCCGGTCGCTCGACTGGTATCGCCCCCGCCTTGCAGACTACACGGCCTGAGGAGAGGCCACGCCGATGAACGCCACCACCCCCGTCATCCCGCAGGCCGATCCCGGCGCGGGCTACCGCGCGCAGAAGGCCGCGATCGACGCCGCCGTCGCGCGCGCGCTGGGATCCGGCTGGTACATCCTGGGCAAGGAAGGCGAAGCCTTCGAGGCCGAATACGCCACCTGGCAGGGGGCGGCGCGCGCGGTGGGCTGCGCCAATGGCACGGATGCGCTGACGCTGGCGCTGCGCGGGCTCGGCATCGGGGCAGGGGCGACGGTCGTCACCGTCTCCCACACCGCCGTCGCCACGGTCGCCGCGATCGAGATGGTGGGGGCAACCCCGCTGCTGCTCGACATCGATCCCGACACCTACACGATGGATGCGGAGGAGCTGG
>JBIIRI010000051.1:0-21595 GCA_044341625.1 Roseomonas sp. | reverse complement strand
CCGGGCTGGCGGAGAGCTACCTGGCCGCCGACCGCGAAGGCCGGGCTGGCTTCCTGCGGGCGCTGGCGGGCTTCGATGCCGATGGCGACGCGGTCACGGCCGCCTGGCACCGTGTGGCGGCTGCGACCGGGGTGGCGGAACGCGCCGCCGCCAAGGCGCGGCTGCGCCGGGCGCTGGAGCCGCCCCGCATGCGGCTTCTCACGCAATTCACCGCCATCCCGGATGGGGTAAAGTTCGTGGTGGATCTGCGCGCCGATCTGCTCGCCACCATGGATGGCGACCCGATGCTGGAGGCGCTGGAGGCGGATCTGCGGACGCTGCTCGCGGCCTGGTTCGATGTGGGGTTCCTGGAGCTGCGCCGGATCGACTGGGCGTCTTCCGCCGCGCTGCTGGAAAAGCTGGTGCAGTACGAGGCGGTGCACCGCATCCGCACCTGGCGCGACCTGAAGAACCGGCTCGATTCCGACCGCCGCTGCTACGCCTTCTTCCACCCCCGCATGCCGGAGGAACCGCTGATCTTCGTGGAGGTCGCGCTGGTGAAGGGACTGGCCGACAATGTGCAGCGCCTGCTGGATGAGAAGGCGCCGCTGCTCGACCCGAAGGCGGCGGACACCGCGATCTTCTATTCCATCAACAACTGCCAGCGCGGGCTGGATGGTATTTCCTTCGGCAATTTCCTGATCAAGCGCGTGGTGTCGCTGCTCTCGGCGGAATTCGGCAACCTCAAGACCTTCGCCACGCTCTCGCCGATCCCTGGCTTCCGGCGCTGGATCGAGGAACGGATCGCGGCGGCCGATCCGGCGCTGGTGACGGAGGAAGACGCGGCCGCGCTGCGCGCCGCCGCACCGGCCGATCCCGCCCTCCCGCCGCCGGCGGCGGATGGGGCGCTTGCGACGGTCGAAACCCCGGCGCAGACGCTCGCACGCATCCTGGCGCGCCGCGCGGTGGGGCGGCAGGAGGCGGTGGCGAAGCTGCTCGATCCCGTGCTGCTGCGGGCCGCTTCGCGCTACCTGCTGGCGGAATCGCCGCGCGGACGGGCGAAGCGCGCGCGCGACCCGGTGGCGCATTTCCACCTGTCGAATGGGGCACGTGTCGAACGGCTGAACCCGCGCGGCGACCTGAGCGAGAAGGGCTGGCGGGAGAGCGCGGGGATGATGGTGAACTACCTCTACGACCCCGCGCGGATCGAGGAATACCACGAGGATTACGCCGGCGACGGCAGGCGCGCCGCGTCGGCCCCCGTCCGCAAGCTGGCGAAGGGCTTCGTGTAGCCCCGCCGGGCTTCCGCCGTGGGCGCGGCTGCGCCTATCCTCCCCGTGTATTCGGGGCTGGAGGAAGCGGCATGACGGCGGAACGCCCGGCCAGGCAGGCGATGAAGGCCTATGACCCGGCCGAAAGGCTGCGGCTGCTGCGGCTGCTGGAGCGCAAGCTGCTCTGGCTCTCGGCCTGGATGATCCACAACGCCAACCACATCCGGCCCAGCCGCGACGGGCTGAAGGTGGGCGGGCACCAGGCGTCCTGCGCCTCCTGCATCTCGATCATGGCGGCGCTCTATCTGGAAGTGCTGCGGCCACAGGACCGCGTGGCGGTGAAGCCCCATGCGGGGCCGGTCTTCCACGCCATCAACTACCTGCTCGGCCGCCAGGGCCAGCAGAAGCTCGCGACCTTGCGGGAATTCGGCGGCATCCAGCCCTATCCCAGCCGCGTGAAGGATGGGGCGGAGGTCGATTTCTCGACCGGCTCCGTCGGCCTCGGCGTCGCGCTGACCACCTTCGGCAGCTTGGTGCAGGACTATGTGCGCCTGCACGGCATGGGCCGCGCGGAGATCCCGAAGGGCCGCCATGTCGCCGTCGTGGGCGATGCCGAACTCGATGAGGGCAACATCTACGAAGCGCTCCTCGAAGGCTGGAAGCACGATGTGCGGGATGTCTGGTGGGTGGTGGATTACAACCGCCAGAGCCTCGACAGCGTCGTCCCCGACCGGCTGTTCGGCCGGATCGAGGGGCTGTTCCGCGACATGGGCTGGAACGTCGTGACCCTCAAATACGGCCGCAAGCTGCAGGCCGCCTTCGCGCGGCCGGATGGCGAGGCGCTGCGGCGCTGGATCGACGATTGCCCGAACAGCCTCTACGCCGCGCTGACCTTCCAGGGTGGGGCTGCCTGGCGCAACGCGCTGCTGGCAGAACTCGGCCGTCTTCCCGGGGTGCGGGCGATCATCGACCCGCTGACCGATGACGAATTGGCGGCGCTGATGACCAATCTCGGCGGCCACGACATCGAGACGCTGACGGAAGCTTTTCGGGCGCAGGATGCCGCGGGCGACCAGCCCACCTGCTTCATCGCCTATACCATCAAGGGCATGGGCCTGCCCTTCGCCGGCCACAAGGACAACCATGCCGGGCTGATGACGAAGGAGCAGATGGTCGCCTTCAAGGCCGCCATGTCCATCCGCGACGGCCATGAATGGGACCAATTCGAGGGGCTGGACGCGACCGAGGCCGAGTTGCGCGCCTTCCTGGACGCCACGCCCTTCGCCAAGCCGCTGGCGCCCGAAGGCCGGCGGCTATCCGCGCCGATGGTGCATGTGCCGGCGAGCCTGCCCGTGCCGCGCGCCGGGGCGGGGCGGAAGCTGTCCACCCAGGCCGCCTTCGGAGAGATCCTGGCCGAACTCGGCCGCGGGAGCGGGGAGGCGCAGGAGATCGCGCGGCGGATCGTGACGACCAGCCCGGACGTCACCGTCTCCACCAGTCTCGGCCCTTGGGTGAACCGGCGCGGGATCTTCGACCGGCATATGAAGAACGATGTGTTCCGCGACGCGAAGCTGGCCTCGGCCCAGCGCTGGGGCATGGCGCCGGAAGGCCAGCATATCGAGTTGGGCATCGCGGAGCAGAACCTGTTCCTGCTGCTGTCGGCGCTCGGGCTCAGCCACGATCTGAACGGCGCGCGGCTGCTGCCGGTGGGCACCGTCTACGATCCCTTCGTCAATCGTGGCCTCGATGCGCTGATCTATGCCTGCTACCAGGATGCCCGCTTCCTGCTGGTGTCCACGCCTTCGGGCCTGACGCTGGCGCCGGAAGGCGGGCAGCACCAATCGGTGAACACGCCGCTGCTCGGCATGGCCGCCGACCGGCTGGCGAGCTTCGAGCCCGCCCATGCCGACGAACTGGCGATCCTGATGCGCCATGCCTTCGCGCATATGCAGAAGCCCGATGGCTCCGCCGTGTGGCTGCGGCTGTCGACGCGTGGCCTGGCGCAGCCGGAGCGGAGCCTGGACCCCAGGGCGGTGATCGCAGGCGGCTACTGGGCCGTCCCGCCCGCCCCCGGCGCGCGAATCGCCATCGCCTATCAGGGCCCCGTGGCGCCCGAGGCGATGGAGGCCTTCGAGACGCTGCGGGAGGAGGAGCCGGGCGCCGGGCTGCTCGCCATCACCTCGCCGGACCGGCTGCATGCCGGCTGGCTTGCGGCGCGGCGGGCGCGGCGGCAGGGCAGGGGGGCGGAGGCTTCCGCGATCGAGACCCTGTTGGCCCCCCTCGCGCCCGGCGCGGCGCTGGTGAGCGTGCTGGATGGGCACCCGGCGGCCCATGCCTGGATGGGCGCGGTGCGCGGCCAGCGCGTGGTGCCGCTTGGTGTGGACCGCTTCGGCCAGGCGGGGGATATCCCCGACCTCTACCGGGAGTACGGGTTGGATGTGGACGCCATCCTGGATGCCTGCGCGGAGGCGCTGCTGGGCGGGTGATCCTGTCTTTGGGGACTCGACCGGAGGCGCTGGCTGTCGCATCTGTGGGTCTCGGGGCGCGTCGCTGACGGTGCGCCCCGGTTTGCGGGCGTGGTGAAACGGTAGACACGCTGGATTTAGGTTCCAGTGGCGCAAGCCATGGGGGTTCAAGTCCCTCCGCCCGCATTTTTACTTGACCCTCAAACGCCGGGCGCGGCCTCCGGCCGCTTGGCTTCGCGCAGGCCACTGACGCACCCGGCCGCGCGCGCAGGCTGTGCGCGGCGCCCTTCGGGCGCTCGGCCGGCCCGGGGCCGGCCGCCAGCACGCTGTGATGCCCTCAGACGCCGGGCGCCGCCTCCGGCGGCTTGGCTTCGCGCCACGCACTGGCGCGCCGGACGGGGCGGATGGTTTGGGCGCGGCGCCCTTCGGGCGCTCGGCCGGCCTTTGGCCGGCCGCCAGCACTCTTCGCCAGCACTCTGCACTGCCCTCAGGCACCGGGCTGCCACCTTCCCTCTCCCGCTTTGCGGGGGAGGGTGCCCGCGCAGCGGGCGGGTGGGGGCGCGACCGACCTTCCCCGCGACCGACCTCCGCCACGCCCAACCGTCCCGCAACGCCCATCGCCCCCCGAACCGCCCCCCGCCCCATTGCCCCGCGACGCGGGCGGCGCTAACGGGGCGGGCTTGATGCAGTTGAGCGGCGCCCGCCGGGACGCCGCGATCAGGATTCCGGAAGGTTCACATGCAGGTCACCGAGCTGCCGGCCGAAGGGCTCAAGAGGGCGTTCCAGGTCGTTGTGCCCGCGGCGAGCCTCGCCGAACGCCAGGCCAAGCGCCTGGCCAAGATCGGCTCCGAGCTGAAGCTGCCCGGCTTCCGCCCCGGCAAGGTGCCGGCCGCCGTCGTCAAGGCGCGCTACGGCCAGGCCGTCGCCGGCGAAGTGCTGGAGGAGAGCGTGAACGAGGCGACCCGCCAGGTCATCACCGACCGCGGTCTGCGCCCCGCCATGCAGCCGAAGATCGAGCTGGTGAACTACAGCGACGGCGCCGACCTGGAATACAAGATCGACCTCGAGCTGCTGCCCGAGATCCCGATGCCGGACTTCGCCTCCGTCGAGCTGACGCGCGAGAAGGCGACGCCGGGCGAGGCCGAGGTGGACGAGTTCCTCGGCACGATGCGCGAACGCCTGGCGGGCAGCGAGGATGTGGCGGAAGCCCGCCCCGCCGCGAAGGGCGAGATCCTGGTCTGCGACTTCGTGGGCCGGCTGAAGAACGAGGACGGCTCCCTGGCCGAGCCCTTCCAGGGCGGCACGGCGTCCGACATGCCGATCGAGGTTGGGGGGGACGGCTTCATCCCCGGCTTCACCGAGCAGCTGGTCGGCATGTCCCCCGGCGAGGCGAAGGACATCGATGTGGCCTTCCCGGCCGAATACGGATCTGCCGAGCTGGCGGGCAAGGCGGCGGTCTTCGCCATCACCGCCAAGGGCCTGAAGGTGAAGACCCTGCCGGCGCTGGACGAGGACTTCGCCAAGCGCCTGGGCGCAGACAGCATGGACGCCGTCCGTGCCCGCGTGGGCGAAAGCCTGCAGCGCGAATACGACCAGCTGGCCCGCATGAAGGCCAAGCGCGCCCTGCTGGACGCGCTGGCCGATAAGACCAGCTTCACCGTGCCGGAGAGCATGGTGGAAGGCGAGTTCGGCCAGATCTGGCAGCGCGTGGAAGCCGACCTGAAGGCCGGCCGCCTCGACGACGAGGACAAGGGCAAGGACGAGGACACGCTGAAGGCCGAGTACAAGGCCATCGCGGAACGCCGCATCCGGCTCGGCCTGCTGCTGTCCGAGATCGGGCGGACGAACAACATCCAGGTCACGAATGACGAGCTCTCGGGCGCGATGCGCGCCGAGGCCGGCCGCTATCCGGGCCAGGAGAAGCAGGTCATCGAGTATTTCCGCAACAATCCCCAGGCGGTCGAGGGCCTGCGCGCCCCGATCTTCGAGGAGAAGGTCGTGGATTTCGTGCTGGAACTGGCGAAGGTCACGGAAAAGGCGGTGACGCCGGCCGAACTGACCGCCGCGGCGGGCTGACGAGCCTGACCTGCCCTCCCCCCGGGCTTGGGGGAGGGCGAAGGGGCAGGGCCAGCATGCGCCCCGCCCCGCTTGCGTCATGTTTCACCCCAGGACGGGGGCTTTGCGCCCCGCCCAGTGTCCCCCACATTGGGCCTGACGCGAGACACTGCCCCGTCGGCCCAGCCGCCGGCGGGCATCGCCCGGCACCTGGCCGGGACTGAAAGGACCTTCCATGCGCGAGCGCGATCCGGTCGAGATCTACAGCAACACCCTCGTCCCCATGGTCATCGAGCAGACCGCCCGGGGTGAGCGGGCCTTCGACATCTATTCGCGCCTGCTGAAGGAGCGGATCATCTTCCTGACCGGGCCGGTTTACGACCAGGTGGCGAGCCTGCTCTGCGCGCAGCTGCTGTTCCTGGAATCGGAGAACCCGAACAAGGACATCGCCTTCTACATCAACAGCCCGGGCGGCGTGGTGACGGCGGGGCTCGCGATCTACGACACGATGCAATACATCCGCGCGCCCGTCTCCACCGTGTGCATGGGCATGGCGGCGTCCATGGGCAGCCTGCTGCTGACGGCTGGCGAGAAGGGCAAGCGATTCTCCCTGCCGAATGGGCGGATCATGGTCCACCAGCCCTCCGGCGGCGCGCAGGGCCAAGCGACGGATATCGAGATCCAGGCGCGCGAGATCTTGAAGACCCGCAAGCGGCTGAATGAGATCTACGTGAAGCACACCGGCCAGCCGATCGAGGAAATCGAGCGGAAGCTGGAGCGCGACACCTACATGTCCGCCGAGGAGGCGCAGGCCTTCGGCCTGGTGGACCAGGTGGTGGAACAGCGCCCGGTGCCGCCCACCGAGGCGGCGAAGACCTGATCCCGCGCACCGCCCAAGCCGTCCTGCGACAGGCGCCGGCTACCCCGGCGCCCCGCCAGGGCGGCCGGGCGGGGCGCGGTTTGGCTTTCCCAGACGACAACCGGGGGCTATGGTCCCCCCTTGCCGTCCCCCCGACCGGGGGGCGGGCGAGACCCCACGCCGAATCCGCCAGTTTCCTGACAAGGGCTGGGCGGGCCAGGCTTCTGGAGCGCGCATGAGCAAGTCCGGAGACTCCAAGAACACCCTGTACTGCTCGTTCTGCGGCAAGTCGCAGCACGAGGTCAGGAAACTCATCGCCGGACCGACCGTGTTCATCTGCGACGAATGCGTCGAGCTGTGCATGGACATCATCCGCGAGGAGCACAAGACGACCCTCGTGAAGTCCCGCGATGGCGTGCCGACGCCGCGCGAGATCTGCAAGGTGCTGGACGATTACGTGATCGGCCAGGACCATGCGAAGAAGGTCCTCTCGGTTGCGGTGCACAACCACTACAAGCGCCTCGCCCATGCCGGGAAGTCGGGCGAGGTCGAGATCGCCAAGAGCAACATCATGCTCATCGGGCCCACGGGCTCGGGCAAGACGCTGCTGGCGCAGACCTTGGCGCGCATCCTCGACGTGCCCTTCACCATGGCGGATGCGACCACGCTGACGGAAGCCGGCTATGTCGGCGAGGATGTCGAGAACATCATCCTGAAGCTGCTGCAATCGGCCGACTACAACGTCGAACGCGCGCAGCGCGGCATCGTCTATATCGACGAGGTCGACAAGATCAGCCGCAAGTCGGACAACCCGTCCATCACGCGGGACGTGAGCGGTGAGGGCGTGCAGCAAGCCCTGCTGAAGATCATGGAAGGCACGGTCGCATCTGTCCCCCCCCAGGGCGGGCGGAAGCACCCCCAGCAGGAATTCCTGCAGGTGGACACGACCAACATCCTGTTCATCTGCGGCGGCGCCTTCGCGGGGCTGGAGAAGATCATCGGCAGCCGCGGCAAGGGCTCGGGCATCGGCTTCGGCGCGGAGGTCCGTGCGCCGGATGACCGCCGCACGGGCGCGATCCTGCGGGAAGTGGAGCCGGAGGATCTGCTGAAGTTCGGCCTGATCCCCGAATTCATCGGACGCCTGCCGGTGGTCGCGACGCTCGAGGACCTCGACGAGAAGGCGCTGATCGAGATCCTGACCAAGCCGAAGAACGCGCTGGTGAAGCAGTACCAGCGGCTGTTCGAGATGGAAGGCGCCAAGCTGACCTTCACCGAGGACGCGCTGAAGTCGGTCTCGACCCGCGCCATCCAGCGCCGTACCGGCGCCCGCGGCCTGCGTTCGATCATGGAGAGCATCCTGCTCGGCACCATGTTCGACCTGCCGGGGCTTGAGGATGTCGAGGAAGTGGTGGTCAACCGCGAGGTCGCCGAAGGCCGTGCGAGCCCGCTGTTCATCTATGGTGAACGTAAGGCGGAGCAGTCTTCCGCCTGACATATGCGTGACTTGGGTGCCGGCGCCTCCGCCTTCCCGCGACGCCGCCCGGCCATGCGCCGGGGCGGTGCTTGCGGGGCGAGGCGGGCGGGGCCATCTGCATGACACTACCGTGGCGCCGGGCCGTGCCACGAAGCGGGGGGACGCCTTGGCGATCCATCCGCGGGCGGCCCCGTGCCGATCGTCCCTAGCGAGGTCCTGATGGCGGCCAACACCCCCGACTCCAAATCCCCCGTCGCCCACGGCGAGCTGCTGCCCGTGCTGCCGCTGCGCGACATCGTGGTCTTTCCCCACATGATCGTCCCGCTTTTCGTGGGCCGCGAGAAATCCGTCCGCGCGCTGGAAGCGGTGATGCGCGACGACAAGCAGATCCTGCTGGTCGCGCAGAAGAACGCATCCCAGGACGATCCTGGGGTGGACGACCTCTATGAGGTCGGCACCGTCTCCACCGTCCTGCAGCTGCTGAAGCTGCCGGACGGCACGGTGAAGGTGCTGGTGGAGGGCGGCAAGCGGGCGAAGATCTCCGCCTACAAGACCACCGACCCGTATTTCGAGGCCTTCGCCACCCCGATGGAGGAGCAGGCCGCGGCCGAGGGGCGGGAGCAGGAAGCGCTGGCCCGCAGCGTCGTCACGCAGTTCGAAAGCTACATCAAGCTCAACAAGAAGATCGCGCCGGAGGTGCTGGTCTCGATCAACCAGATCGAGGACGCGTCGAAGCTGGCCGATACGGTGGCGAGCCATCTGAGCCTGAAGATCAGCGAGAAGCAGGAATTGCTGGAGACCGCCGGCATCGCGCCGCGGCTCGAGCGCGTCTTCGCCCATATGGAAGGCGAGATCGGCGTCCTGCAGGTGGAAAAGCGCATCCGCAACCGCGTGAAGCGGCAGATGGAGAAGACGCAGCGCGAGTACTACCTGAACGAGCAGCTGAAGGCGATCCAGAAGGAGCTCGGCGAAGGCGAGGAAGGCAAGGACGAGGCCGCGGAGCTCGAGGCCCGGATCAAGGCCACCAAGCTGACCAAGGAAGCGCGTGAGAAGGCGCTGGCGGAGCTGAAGAAGCTCAAGACCATGTCGCCGATGAGCGCCGAGGCGACGGTGGTGCGGAACTACCTCGACTGGATCCTCTCGATCCCCTGGAAGAAGAAGACCCGTATCCGCAACGACATCGTCGAGGCGGAGAAGGTGCTCGACGCCGACCATTATGGCCTGGAGAAGGTCAAGGAACGGATCATCGAATACCTGGCGGTGCAGTCGCGCAGCCAGAAGATCCGCGGCCCGATCCTGTGCCTGGTGGGCCCGCCCGGCGTGGGCAAGACCTCGCTCGGCAAGTCGATCGCCAAGGCCACGGGGCGCAACTTCGTGCGCATGTCGTTGGGCGGCGTGCGGGACGAGGCGGAGGTGCGCGGGCATCGCCGGACCTATATCGGCTCCATGCCCGGCAAGGTCGTGCAGGGCATGAAGAAGGCGAAGTCGTCGAACCCGCTCTTCCTGCTCGATGAGATCGACAAGCTCGGCGCCGATTGGCGGGGCGATCCGTCCGCCGCGCTGCTCGAGGTGCTGGACCCGGAGCAGAACGCGACCTTCAACGACCATTACCTCGAGGTCGATTACGACCTGTCGGATGTGATGTTCGTGACCACCGCGAACAGCTTGCGCATGCCGCAGCCGCTGCTGGACCGCATGGAGATCATCCGCATCCCCGGCTACACCGAGGATGAGAAGGTCGAGATCGCCAAGCGCCACCTGCTGGGCAAGGTGAATGAGGCGAACGGCCTGAAGCCGGGCGAGTGGACGATCAGCGACGACGCGATCCGCGACATGGTCCGCTATCACACGCGTGAGGCCGGCGTGCGGAACCTGGAGCGCGAATTGGCCGGCATCGCGCGCAAGGCGGTGCGGGAGATCGTCTCGAAGAAGTCGAAGAAGGTCGCCGTCACCGTCAAGAATCTCGAGAAGTTCGCCGGTGTCCGAAAGTTCCGCTACGGCGAGGCGGAAGCCGAGGACATGGTGGGCGTGGTCACCGGCCTCGCCTGGACCGAGGTGGGGGGCGAGATCCTCACGATCGAATCGGTGGTGGTGCCGGGCAAGGGCAACACCAAGACCACCGGCAAGCTCGGCGACGTGATGCAGGAAAGCGTCAGCGCGGCAATGAGCTATGTCCGGTCCCGCGCGCCGGGCTTCGGCCTGAAGCCGACGCTGTTCGAGAAGCGCGACATCCATGTGCACGTGCCGGAAGGCGCGACGCCGAAGGATGGGCCGAGTGCTGGCATCGCGATGGCCACCTCCATCGTCTCCGTCCTCACGGGCATCCCCGTCCGCAAGGATGTGGCGATGACGGGCGAGATCACGCTGCGCGGCCGCGTGCTGCCGATCGGCGGCCTGAAGGAAAAGCTGCTGGCGGCGCTCCGCGCGGGCGTCACCACGGTGTTCATCCCGAAGGACAATGAGAAGGACCTGGCGGAGATCCCGGAGAGCGTGAAGAAGGCGCTGACCATCCTGCCGGTCAGCCATGTGGATGAGGTGATCGGCAAGGCGCTGGTGCGCGCGCCCGAGCCCATCATCTGGGAAGAGCCGGCCGAGGCACCGCCCACGGCTGCGCCCCCCGGGGACGGAACGGCCGTGCGGCCGCACTGACGCGGCCGGGACGGGGGGACGGGACGCCTCGATTCGCAGGAAGGGCATCTGTCGCGAGGCAGGTGCCCTTTGTTTTTGCAGGCGCTTTCCCGAAGCCATGCGGTCCGCGCGCGGTCACGCCGGCGGCATGTGCCAGAAAATGGCGGTTAACCGCCAGAAATCACGGGTGGCCACGTTGACGGCGCCGAAACAGCGCGCCTAGTGTCCGGCGGCTGGCGGGGCGGGATTCGCCCCGTCCGTTTCACCTCAAGAAGGGATTCCAGGGGGGTTCTATGAACAAGCAGGATCTGGTTGCGATCGTCGCCGAGGCCGGCGAGATGCCGAAGTCCCGTGCGGGCGACGTTCTCGATGCGCTCTTCGCGGCGATCACCAAGTCGCTGAAGAAGAAGCAGGAGGTCCGGCTCGTCGGCTTCGGCACCTTCTCGACCTCGAAGCGCAAGGCCGGCAAGGGGCGCAACCCGCGCACCGGCGAGGAGATCAAGATCCCCGCGACCACGACCGTGCGCTTCAAGGCCGGCAAGGGTCTGAAGGACGCCGTGAACTGAGTCCTGTCCGACAGGATCGGTTGCGAAGGGCCGGCTCCGCAAGGGGCCGGCCTTTTTCGTTCGTGGCGCAAGCGGCGTGGCGCATCTGGCGCCAGCTGATTCGCGGCCGGGGCTTGGCGCGGCGCGCGAAGCGGCGTAACGGCGCGGGCAGGGGCGCTTAGCTCAGTGGTAGAGCGGCGGTTTTACACACCGTTGGTCGGCGGTTCGAATCCGTCAGCGCCCATGTTTTCTTCGGCCCATGGCCGAAGAAAACATCCGCCGGAGGCAGCGGGGAGCGACCCGCGCGGCCCTGCCGCGCGGCGCGGTTGGCAGCCCGCGCAACACCGTCACCCACCGATACGGGTTCTCTCCAGCCATCTTCATCGTCCCGTCGCTTTTCTGCCTCGGCTGCGGTTGACACAGGACCGTCCCCCCCGTAATTCCCGGCTCCTGCCGCGGGCGGGTGTAGCTCAGTTGGTTAGAGCGCCGGCCTGTCACGCCGGAGGTCGCGGGTTCGAGCCCCGTCACTCGCGCCACGCGGCAGTTTCCCCTTTCTCATCGCTGTGCCGACGTCCCTTGCCCTTGGCAGGGACGCGTCGGCGTTCGCGCAATGTCCTTTCATTCGCGCCACGCCCTATGGCGGAGCGCGCCGGGGGCGGCTAAACTCCGTTCCGCTGCGGTGCGGCATGACGGGGACCTGCGGGATCGCGGGAAGCCCTGTTTTGCTGCAACCAGATGGGCTCCGGGGCAAAAGATCCCGGGTGAGGTTGGCAAGGCAAGGACGGCACAGGCAGATGACCCAGTCGCTGCTGGCAGAGTATTTTCCGATCCTGGTGTTCCTGGGGATCGCGGCGGTCATCGCCTCGGCGATGGTTGGCGGCGCGATGCTGGTCGCGCGCCAGAAGCCGAACCCCGAGAAGCTTTCGGCCTATGAATGCGGCTTCGAGCCCTTCGACGACACGCGCCGCCGCTTCGACGTGCGGTTCTACCTCGTTGCGATCCTCTTCATCATTTTCGATTTGGAAGTGGCCTTCCTGTTCCCCTGGGCCATCGCGCTGGGGGAGATCGGGTGGTTCGGCTTCCTGTCGATGATGGGCTTCCTGGGCGTGCTGACCGTGGGCTTCATCTACGAGTGGCGGAAGGGCGCGCTGGATTGGGAATGACGCCGAAGCGGGCCATTACGGGTAGGCGGCCGGCGCAGCCGGCCGAGGCCGCGAATGCGGCCCGCCACGAGTGTGGCGAGCCAAGCGGCCGAAGGCCGCGCCCGGCACTTGAGGGCACTCAAGCCAGGCGCGGCAGCGCCGGGAGAACGGAATGAGTGGGACTGAACAGATCGCGTGGAACCGCCAGGCCTTGCCGCCCGGCCCCGCGCAGGATGCGGTGATCAAGGGCATCACCGGCGAGGTCGAGGAAAAAGGCTTCATCGTCGCCAACCTGGACAAGGTGGTGAACTGGGCCCGCACGGGCAGCCTGTGGCCGATGACCTTCGGGCTGGCGTGCTGCGCGGTGCCGATGATCCACGCCTATATGGCGCGCTACGACCTCGACCGGTTCGGCATCATCCCGCGCGGGTCGCCGCGCCAGTCGGATGTGATGATCGTCGCCGGCACGCTGACCAACAAGATGGCCCCCGCTCTCCGCAAGGTCTACGACCAGATGAGCGAGCCGCGCTGGGTGATCAGCATGGGCAGCTGCGCCAATGGCGGCGGCTATTACCACTACAGCTACAGCGTGGTGCGCGGCTGCGACCGCATCGTGCCGGTGGATGTCTATGTGCCCGGCTGCCCGCCCACGGCGGAAGCGCTGGTCTACGGGATCCTGCAATTGCAGAAGAAGATCCGCCGCACGGGGACCATCCTCCGTGGCTGATCCGACGCAGACCCTCAACGCCGAACTGGCCGATCTCGGCGCCGCGATCGCGGAGGCCGCCGGCCCCGCCGTGCAGGAAGCCTTCCTGGAACGCGGCGTGGAACTGGTGCTGCGCGCGACGCGCGCCGGCCTGCTGCCGCTGATGACGCTGCTGCGCGACGATCCGCGGCTGCGCTTCGAACAGCTGATGGACCTCTGCGGCATGGACTGGCCGGAGCGCGCCGAGCGCTTCGAGGTGGTCTACAACCTGCTGAGCCTTGCCCATAACCGCCGCATCCGCGTGATCGTCGCGACGGACGAGAACACGCCGGTGCCGAGCGTCGGCGGCATCTGGGTCGCCGCCGGCTGGTATGAGCGCGAGGCGTGGGACATGTACGGCATCCTGTTCGAAGGCCAGGCCGATCTGCGCCGCCTGCTGACCGATTACGGCTTCGAGGGGCATCCCCTTCGCAAGGACTTCCCGCTGACCGGCCATGTCGAGGTTCGCTACGACGAGGCGCGCAAGCAGGTGGTCTATGAGCCCGTCGCGCTGACCCAGGATTTCCGCAACTTCGACTTCCTCTCGCCATGGGATGCGATGACCACGCTGCCGGGCGATGAGAAGGTCCATCTGACGCGCGAGGCGCGCGGGCAGATCGAGGCGCCGCGATGAGCACTGGCCTGTCCACCCATGTCGCCGCGCCGGCCGAGGAGCCGGTGACGAAGACGATCGAGGTCGAGTCCCACCACATCAATTTCGGCCCGCAGCACCCCGCGGCGCATGGCGTCCTCCGCCTCATCCTCGAGATGAAGGGCGAGGTGGTGGAGCGTGCCGATCCGCATATCGGCCTGCTGCATCGCGGCACCGAGAAGCTGATGGAGTACAAGACGTATCTCCAGGCGATGCCCTATATGGATCGCCTCGACTACGTCTCTCCGATGTGCATGGAGCACAGCTTCGTCCTCGCGACGGAACGGCTGCTGGGCATTGAGGGCGATGTGCCGGAACGCGCGCGGTGGATCCGCACGATGTTCGCCGAGATCACGCGCATCGCGAACCACCTGCTGAACGTCACGACCTATGCGCTGGATGTCGGCGCGATCACGCCGAGCCTCTGGGGCTTCGAGCAGCGCGAATACCTGCTGGAATTCTACGAGCAGGTCGGCGGCAGCCATTACCATGTGAACTACTTCCGCGCCGGCGGTGTATCGCGCGACCTGCCTGCAGGGCTTGAGGACCGCATCGGCAAGTGGTGCGCGCAATTCCCGAAATTCCTCGACGATCTCGAAGGGCTGCTGACGGAAAACCGTATCTTCAAGCAGCGCACGGTCGATATCGGCGTGATGACGGCGGAACAGGCGATGGCCTGGGGCTTCAGCGGGCCGTGCCTGCGCGCCTCGGGCTGCGCCTGGGATCTCCGGAAGTCGCAGCCCTATGAGATGTACGACAAGCTCGACTTCGACATCCCCGTCGGCGTGCATGGCGATTGCTATGACCGCTACCTGGTCCGGATGCAGGAGATGCGGCAGTCGCTGCGGATGATCGAGCAGTGTCTGGCCGCCATCAAGCCGGGCCCGGTGAAGATCGCGGACAACAAGATCGTACCGCCGACGCGCGGCGCGATGAAGCGTTCGATGGAAAGCCTGATCCATCACTTCAAGCTCTACACCGAAGGCTACCACGTGCCCGCCGGCGCGACCTACACGGTCACGGAAGCGCCGAAGGGCGAGTTCGGCGTCTACATGGTCGCCGACGGCACCAACCGGCCCTACCGCGTGAAGATCAGGGCGCCGGGCTTCGCGCATCTCCAGGCGATGGAGGCGCTTTCCAAGGGGCACATGCTGGCGGATGCGGTCGCCATCATCGGCAGCCTCGATATCGTCTTCGGGGAGATCGACCGGTGAGCGCGGTGGATCAGGAACAGCCGACGCATTTCGCTTTCGACGCGGAAAGCGAGGCGCAACTCGGGAAAATCATCGCGCGCTATCCCGCCGGCAAGCAGGCCAGCGCGGTGATCCCGCTGCTCTATGTCGCGCAGCGCCAGATGGGGCGGCTGACGGGCAGCGCCTGGGTGCCGCGGGTTGCGATGGATGTGATCGGGGAACGGTTGTCGATGCCGCCGATCCGCGTCTACGAGGTCGCGACCTTCTACTTCATGTTCAATATGAAGCCGATCGGGCGCTTCCATTTGCAGCTCTGCGGCACCACGCCCTGCATGCTGCGCGGGTCGGACGACGTCATGCGCGCCTGCCACGACGCCGCGCATGTGAAGGTGGGGCAGACCAGCGCGGATGGGCTGTTCACCCTGACCGAGGTGGAATGCCTCGGCGCCTGCGTGAACGCGCCGGTGCTGCAGGTGGATGACGATTACTACGAGGACCTCGATTACGACCGCACGGTCGCGCTGATCGAGGCGCTGAAGCGCGGCGAGCGGCCAAAGCCAGGCTCTACCATCGGGCGGCAGACCAGCGCGCCGGATGGCGGGCCGCTGACGCTGACCGCGGTGCCGGGAGAATAACGATGGCTCTCGCCGACAAGGACCGGATCTTCACCAACCTCTACGGCCTGCAGGATTGGCGCCTGCCCGCCGCGCAGAAGCGGGGCAATTGGGACGGGACCAAGGGCATCCTGGAGAAGGGCCGCGACTGGATCATCGAGGAGATGAAGCAGTCCGGCCTGCGCGGCAGGGGCGGCGCGGGATTTCCGACGGGCATGAAGTGGTCCTTCATGCCGAAGCAGGCCAGCGAGCGGCCGCACTACCTGGTCGTGAATGCCGACGAATCCGAACCCGGCACCTGCAAGGATCGCGACATCATCCGCCACGATCCGCACACGCTGATCGAGGGCTGCCTGATCGCGGGTTTCGCGATGGGCGCGCATGCGGGCTACATCTACATCCGCGGCGAGTATTACAATGAAAGCCGCGTGCTCGAAGCCGCGATCGAGGAAGCCTATGCGGCCGGGCTGCTGGGCAAGGATGCCTGCGGGTCGGGCTGGGCCTTCGACCTTTACGTCCATCGCGGCGCCGGCGCCTATATTTGCGGCGAGGAAACCGCGCTGATCGAGAGCCTGGAAGGCAAGAAGGGCATGCCGCGGCTGAAGCCGCCATTCCCCGCCGCCGTCGGCCTCTATGGCGCGCCGACCACCGTGAACAATGTCGAGACGATCGCGGTGGTGCCGACCATCCTGCGGCGCGGCGCGGCGTGGTTCGCGGGCTTCGGGCGGCCGAAGAATTCCGGCACCAAGATCTTCTGCATCCAGGGCCATGTGAACAAGCCCTGCAATGTGGAGGAGGAGATGAGCATCCCGATGCGGGAACTCATCGAACGCCATGCGGGCGGGGTGCGCGGGGGCTGGGACAATCTGCTCTGCGTGATTCCCGGCGGGTCCTCCACGCCGCTGCTGCCGAAGCATATCTGCGACGACGTGCTGATGGATTTCGATGCGCTGCGCGAGCACAAATCGGGCCTCGGCACCGCGGGCGTGATCGTGATGGACAAGTCCACCGACATCGTCCGCGCCATCGCGCGCTTGTCGAAATTCTACAAGCACGAGAGCTGCGGCCAGTGCACGCCCTGCCGCGAAGGCATGGGCTGGGTCAGCCGCATGATGGAACGCATGGTCGAAGGCCGCGCGGAGATCGAGGAGATCGACCTGCTCGAGGAAGTCACGCGGCGGATCGAGGGTCACACCATCTGCGCGCTGGCCGATGGCGGCGTGTGGCCGGTGCAGGGCCTGATCCGGCATTTCCGCCCGGTGATGGAAGAGCGTATCGCCGAGTACAAGCGGCGGCACGCGAAGCCCGCCCTTCCGATGGCGGCGGAGTAGGGCGCCATGGCAAAGGTCATCGTCGACGGCATCGAGGTCGAGGTCCCGAACGGGGCGACCGTGCTGCAGGCCTGCGAGGCGGCGGGCAAGGAAATCCCGCGCTTCTGCTACCATGAGCGTCTGAGCGTCGCCGGCAATTGCCGGATGTGCCTGGTGGAAGTGGAAAAGGCGCCGAAGCCCGTCGCGTCCTGCGCCTATCCCGTCGCGGACGGGATGGTGGTGAAGACCGACAGCGCGATGGTGCGGAATGCGCGCCGTGGCGTGATGGAATTCCTGCTGATCAACCACCCGCTCGACTGCCCGATCTGCGACCAGGGCGGCGAATGCGACCTGCAGGACCAGGCGGTCGGCTACGGCATGGATCACTCGCGCTACCAGGAAGCGAAGCGCGCGGTGAAGGACAAGTACATGGGTCCGCTGGTCAAGACGATCATGACCCGCTGCATCCAATGCACGCGCTGCATCCGCTTCGCCTCCGAAGTTGCCGGCGTGCCGGAATTGGGCGCGACCAATCGCGGCGAGAACATGGAGGTCGGCACCTATGTGGAAAAGGCGCTGACCACGGAACTCAGCGGCAATCTGATCGACATCTGCCCCGTCGGCGCCCTGACGTCCCGGCCCTACGCCTTCGTCTCGCGGCCCTGGGAGTTGCGGAAGACCGACAGCATCGACGTGCAGGACGCGACGGGCACGAATATCCGCATCGACACGCGCGGGCCGGAGGTGCTGCGGATCCTGCCGCGCATCCATGACGACGTGAACGAGGAATGGATGGCCGATCGTGGCCGCTTTTCCTTCGACGGGCTGAAGAAGAAGCGGCTGGACCGGCCCTGGCTGCGCGTGGATGGCAAGCTGAAGCCAGCCTCCTGGGCCGAGGCGTTCCGCGCCATCGCCGCGCGCGTCCGCGCGACGACGCCCGACCGGATCGGCGCGGTGGCGGGCGAGCTGGTGGATGCCGAAAGCGTCTATGCGCTGAAGGCGCTGATGGGCGCGCTGGGGTCCACGAACCTCGATTGCCGCACGGATGGCGCGGCGCTGGATGCCTCGCGGCGCGACTTCTACCTGTTCAACACGACCATCGCCGGCATCGACCAGGCAGATGCGGCTCTGATCATCGGCAGCAATCCGCGCCTGGAAGCGCCGGTGATCAATGCGCGCATCCGCAAGCGGCATGTGCAGGGCCGCTTCCCCATCGGGCGCATCGGGCCGGCGGGTGTGGACCTCACCTATCCGCACCAGCATCTGGGGGATGGCCCGGCGGCGATCCGCGCGCTGCTCGACGGATCGCATCCCTTCGCCGCGACGCTGAAGGCGGCGAAGAACCCGTTGGTGATCCTGGGCCGCGATGCGCTGGCGCGCGAAGATGGCGCGGCGGTGCTGGCGGCGGCGTGGCAGGTGGCGGCGAGCGCGAATGCGCTGCGGGCCGATTGGCACGGCTTCAATGTGCTGCACCGCTTCGGCGGGCAGGTGGGGGCGCTGGATCTCGGCTTCGTCGCGGGCAAGTCGCTCGGCGCTATGCTGAATGGCGGCGTCGATGCGCTGTGGCTGCTGGGCGCGGATGGCTTCGATCCGGGGCTGATCGCGCCCGGGACCTTCGTGATCTACCAGGGCCATCACGGCGACCGCGCGGCCGCGCGGGCCGATGTGATCCTGCCCGGCGCGGCCTATACCGAGAAGGACGCGACCTATGTGAACACCGAGGGCCGCGCGCAGCGCGCCTGGCTTGCGGTGCATGCGCCCGGTGAGGCGCGTGAGGATTGGCGCATCATCCGCGCGGCGGGGGAGGGGCTGGGCATTCGCCTTCCCTTCGACGACCTCGCGCAGCTGCGCGCCGCGATGGCGGCCGCGGTGCCCGCGCTGGCGGCGCCCTTCGCGCGCGGCGGCTGCACGGATGCGGCCGGGCCGGCGGGCGATGCCGGGGCGATGTCGGACGCGCCTTTCGCGGCGTCTTCCACCCCCTACCATCTGGCCGATGCGATCGCGCGGGCCTCCGATGTGATGGCCGAGTGCGCCAGCATCTACGGCGGCGCGACGCTGCAGGCGGCGGAGTGACCTGACGATGGACGCTTTCCTCGCCACCCCGGTCGGGCACCTGGCGCTGACGGTCGCGCAGGCCATGGCGCTGCTGGTGCCGCTGCTGATCGGCGTCGCCTACCTCACCTATGCGGAACGCAAGGTGCTGGCGGCGATGCAGATGCGGAAGGGGCCGAATGTCGTCGGGCCCTTCGGCCTGCTGCAGCCCTTCGCCGACGCGCTGAAGATGCTGATGAAGGAAACGATCATCCCCGCCGGGGCCAGCCGCGTGCTGTTCATCCTGGCGCCGATGATCACCTTCATGCTGGCCATGCTCGCCTGGGCGGTGATCCCGGTGAATGATGGCTGGGCCATCGCCGACATCAATGTCGGCATCCTCTACCTGTTCGCGATCAGCTCGCTCGGCGTCTATGGCGTCATCATCGCGGGCTGGGCGTCGAATTCGAAATACGCCTTCCTCGGCGCGCTGCGGTCGGCGGCGCAGATGGTGAGCTACGAGGTCAGCATGGGCTTCGTGATCGTCACCGTGCTGCTCTGCGTGGGCTCGCTGAACCTGACGGAGATCGTCCGCGCGCAGGCGGATATGTGGTTCATCATCCCGCTGTTCCCGATGTTCGTCATCATGTTCATCTCGGCGCTGGCCGAGACGAACCGTGCGCCCTTCGACCTTCCGGAAGGCGAGAGCGAGCTGGTCGCGGGCTTCTTCGTCGAATACAGCAGCATGTCCTTCGCGCTGTTCTTCCTCGGCGAATACGCGAACATGATCCTGATGAGCGCGCTGATCACCATCCTGTTCCTGGGCGGGTGGTACGCGCCGTTCGACATCGCGCCGTTCAACTGGATCCCGGGCCCGATGTGGTTCGTGTTCAAGATCTGCGCCTGCCTGTTCGTCTTCATCTGGGTGCGCGCGACCTTCCCGCGCTACCGCTACGACCAGCTGATGCGCCTGGGCTGGAAGGTGTTCCTGCCGTTCAGCCTGGTTTGGCTGGTGCTGACCGCCGCGGCGCTGAAGCTGTTCGGCTGGCTGCCGGTCGCCTGAGCAGGAGGGAGAGAGACATGGCCATCACCCTCGACCGCGTCGCGCGAAGCTTCCTGCTGGCGGAGCTCGTCTCCGGCATGGCGCTGACGCTGCGGCAGTTCTTCCGCCCCAAGGTGACGATCAACTACCCTTATGAAAAGTCGCCGCTGAGCCCGCGCTTCAAGGGCGAACACGCGCTGCGCCGCTACCCGAACGGGGAAGAACGCTGCATCGCCTGCAAGTTGTGCGAGGCGATCTGCCCCGCCCAGGCCATCACGATCGAGGCCGAGCCGCGCGACGACGGATCCCGCCGCACCACGCGCTACGACATCGACATGACGAAGTGCATCTATTGCGGCATGTGCGAGGAAGCCTGCCCGGTGGACGCCATCGTCGAAGGTCCGAACATGGAATTCGCGACGGAAACGCGCGAGGAGCTTCTGTTCAACAAGGAACGCCTGCTGGACAATGGCGACCGCTGGGAAGCGGCGCTGGCGAAGCGGCTCGAGCTGGACGCGCCCTACCGATGATCGCCGCCGCCTTCTACCTTTTTGCCGCCGTGCTGATCGCATCCGCGGTGATGGTCGTGACCAGCCGCAACCCGGTGCACAGCGTGCTGTTCCTTATCCTGGCCTTCTTCAACGCGGCCGCGCTGTTCCTGATCGCGGGGGCCGAATTCCTGGCGATGATCCTGGTCATCGTCTATGTCGGCGCCGTCGCGGTGCTGTTCCTGTTCGTCGTGATGATGCTCGACATCGACTTCGCGAAGCTGCGCGAAGGCCTGCAGCGCTACGCGCCGCTTGGCGCGGTGATCGGCGCGATCCTGTTCCTGGAACTGGTGCTGGTCTACGCGACCTGGACCTTCGCGCCGGATGCGTCGGGCCTGCGGCTGAACCCGACGCCGGAAGGCGTGGACAACACCCGCGCGCTGGGGCGGATCCTCTATACCGATCATGTCTGGCTGTTCCAGCTTTCGGGCCTGATCCTGCTGGTCGCGATGATCGGCGCCATCGTGCTGACGCTGCGCGGCACGCCGACCAGCAAGCGCCAGGATGTCGGCAAGCAGGTCGCGCGCAGCGGCAGCGTCAATCTCCGCCAGCCGCCGCTCGGCGCCGGCCTCGGCGAGATCGGGATCGAACGCCCACCGGCCGATGCGCCGGCGGAAGCGCCGCGGCAGGTCGCCCACGGGGGGGGACACCACTGATGATGGCCATCGGCCTGGCGCACTACCTGACGGTGGGCGCGATCCTGTTCACGCTCGGCGTGCTCGGCATCTTCCTGAACCGCAAGAACGTCATCGTCATCCTGATGTCGGTCGAGCTGATCCTGCTGTCGGTCACGCTGAACCTCGTCGCCTTCTCGGCGGTGCTCGGCGACCTGACGGGGCAGGTCTTCGCGATGCTGATCCTGACCGTCGCGGCGGCAGAGGCCGCCATCGGCCTTGCGATCGTCGTCATCTACTTCCGCAACCGCGGCACGATCGAGGTGGAGGAAATCTCCACCCTGAAGGGCTAGGCGCATGTATGTCGGTGCCGTCTTCTTCCCGCTGCTCGGCGCGTGCCTGGCCGGCCTGTTCGGCCGCTGGCTCGG
>JBIIRI010000050.1:0-21642 GCA_044341625.1 Roseomonas sp. | reverse complement strand
GCGGCCAGCGCGCGTTCATGCTCCGCCTGGGCCAGGCGCTCCGCGCTTTGCAGCGTGTCGTGGCCGCTTGCCAGCGTGGCCAGCGTGGCATCGCCGGAGGCCGTCGGGGCCGCCATGCGATCCTGGACCGCGCGAAGTTCCGCCTCCAGCGCGGAGACGCGCTGTTCCTGCAGCCGCACCGGAGGCGCGGTGGGCATAAAGGTCGCCCGCAGCGTCGCCAGCTGGGCCCGTGCCTGGGCCAGCTGTTCGTTGATCTGGCCTTCCAGCCCGCTGCCCGCGCCAGCCGCCAGCGTGGGGGAGAGCAGGCCGTGGGTGTTGCGGTAATCGGTCAGGCGCTGCTGGGCGTCGGCATACGCCGCACCGGTGCGCTGCGCCCGGTCCCGCGCGAAAGCCACCGCATCGGCGCGGGCGCGTGCCGAAATCCCGTTGACCAGGCGTTCCGCCGCGCCGAGCGAGGCCTGGGCGATGGCCATCGCATCGGCGGCGGCAAAGGCCGAGACCTCCACCACGACGATCCCGGAGGTCAACTCGAAGCGCGGGCGAACGAAGCGGCGCCAATGGCGCAGCCGGTCCTCGGCGGGATCGGAGGGATCGAGCCTCGCCCAGACATCGTCCTTCGCGCGGCCGAGCATGGTGCCGAGATCGAGTGCCGCGCCCACATCGTCCATCGCCTGGCGCGAGCGCAGGTACTGCACCACGACCTGCCCGTCATGCGTCAGCGCCAGCATCGGATTGCCGCCACCGAGGATGGAGGCCGCGGCGCCACCGACGCCGGCCGATGCGCCGATCGGGGCCTCGCGCCGGACCGAGAAGCGGAACTCCGAGGCGTACTGGTCGGCGGCGAAGCCCCAGAGATAGACGGCTGCGACAAGGCTCGGCAGCAGGACGCAGAGCAGCATCGCCTTCAGGCGCCGGCCAAGGCGGCGCGGCCGTGACGGCGCGGGCGGGCGGAGGCGTGATGTCGCCTCGTCCTGTGCGGAACCGGTCGGTCCTTCGCCGCGGCCTGGCATGGAATTCAAGGGACAGCCTCCGGCTGCTCACCGCCCCGCACCAGCTTCTCATGCAGTGCGATCGCGTCCTCGATGTCGTCGAACATGCGCAGCCCGCCGCCGGCCAGCACGGCACCCGAATCGCAGAAGGCGCGCGCGATCGCCAGATCGTGCGAAACCAGCACCAGCGCCGCATGGCCGGTGCGGGCGGCGAAGGCATCCAGGCAGCGGGCGCGGAAGCGGGCATCGCCGACCGAGATCACCTCGTCCACCAGATAGGTGTCGAATTCCAGCGCGATGCAGGCGCCAAAGGCGAGGCGCGCGAGCATGCCGGAGGAATAGGTCCCGACTGGCATCCGCCAATAGGCGCCCAGCTCGGCGAAGTCTTCGACGAAGGCCAGCGTCGCGGCCGTGTCGGCGCCATGCAGTCGCGCGAGGAATCGGATGTTCTCCCGCCCGCTCAACAGCGCGTTGAAGGTACCGCTGAAACCGAGCGGGAAGCTGGTGCGGCCGGTATGCAGCACGCGCCCGCGATCCGGCGCCTCCGTTCCGGCGAGAAGGCGGATCAGCGTGCTCTTGCCCTGGCCATTGGCGCCGAAGACGGCGACCGCCCGGCCGTCGGGGAAGATGGCCGACACATCGTCGAGCACCACGCGTCGCCGGCCCAGCGCGCGATAGGTCTTGGTCACATGGCGCAGCTCGATCATGCCTGGATCCGCTGCAGGCGTTGGCGCGCCGCGCGTTCCAGCGCCAGGCCGACGAACAGAAGACAGGCCGAGAACCCAAGCGCGTAGCCGCGATCGAGCCAGGGCGGGTCGTAGCCGGCGAAGAAGCCGGCGCGGCCCCACTCGATCCCTTGCAGGATCGGGTTCCACGACAGCATCTCCAGCACTGGCCCGGGAAACACGATGGGCGAGTAGTAGATGCCGGAGCCGAAATAGAGCAGGCGGACGACGGCCCCCCAAATGTATTCCCAGGCCGGCACCATGTGGGACAGCACCAGCCCCACCAGCCCCGCACCGCACCCGATCAGCCACAGGCAGAGCAGGCCCGCCGCGGTGGTGGACAGGTCAGCGGGCATGGTGGTCTCGTTCAGCAGCAGCGCGACGCCGGCCAGCACCAGGATCGCGACCAGGATCTCGGTCACCAGCTGCAACGCCGCGCGTGCCGCCGGCACATCGAGCGGCCCGACGACGGGAAGCTGAAGCAGGCTGCCGCCCGCGCTGCGCGCTTCGGCCACCGCGCTCGCGGTGTGGGAGAAGGCGAGGTAGGGCAGAAGCCCGGTGATGTAGAAGACAAAAAGGCTTTCGCCGACCGGCGCCGGGCCCTGGCTCAGCAGGTAGAAGATGGAGCCGAGCGTCGCGAGATGGCCGACCGGCTCGAGCAGCGCCCAGATGTAGCCGAGGCGTGAACGCGCATGGCGCGTCCGCACCTCGTGCAACAGGATGGCGTGGATGGTGCGTCCGCGTGCCGCCAGGGCTGCGCGGAAGTCCTGACGTGCGGGCGGCTGGCGCGCCTGCCGCGGGCGCCCGCGTGGCGGCGCATCCTGCGGCACGGTGGAGCCGCCGACCGCGAGACTGCGCCGGAGCGCCCGCAGATGCGCGGCGATGCCTTCGTTGTCCGGGGCCAGCGCCATCGCATGTTCGGCATCTGCCAGCGCCGCCGCATCGTCCCCGATCAGCTCGTGGATGCCAGAGCGCACGCGCCACGCCATGGCATCCCCTGGCGCGCGGGCGAGCGCCTCGTCGCAGGCCGCGATGGCCGCCTCCAGCCGGCCGGCGTTCCCGAGCGTGGAGGCGAGGTGGCGACGATATTCGATGACGTCGGGCGCGAGCGAGACCGCTTCCCCCGAGGCGAGGATCGCACCGGCGAAATCGCCCATGGCGGCCCGCGCGACCGACAGCAGGTGATGCCCGCGCGGCGACGGCGCGGTGGCGTGCAGAAGATGGGATTCCGCCGCCGCCAGCGCATCGCGCGGGCGCTGTAGGGAGAGGAACAGGCCGGTCAGGTGCAACCACGCCCTGGCATCGCCCGGGCGCAGCTCGAGCGCCCGTCGCGCCCACACCAAGGCGTCCGCATGGCGCCCCAGCGCCGCAAGTTGGCTGCTCAGCGACAGCCTGCTCGGGAAGGCCGCAGGCGCACCGGCGATGACGCGGTCCAGAAGCGCGATGGCGCGGCTCGGTTCGCCCGCTTTGCGGCATTGATCGGCGGCGATCAGCAGAGGATGCAGGTCGCGCAGGTTGCGGGACAAATTCGCCTCCGCGAGGTCGGCTTGCCGCAGGGCGTCCAGGCGACGTTGCTCGCGATCGGGATCATCGGTCATGCTGGGTGCGCCGTGGCTCCGTGCCGGTCATGGTTGCGCGCGGCTTGCGTGCCTCTTTCTGGTTCCGCATCGGTTCATCGGCGCCGCGAAGGGTGTCAGGCTTCGGTCGTGGCGGCTGTCGCATGGCGCGGCATGTTCGCCCTGACGTAGAGCGCCGCATTCGTGGCGGCGTTGTAGGCAAGCTGTCGTTCATGTCGCGCCGTGGGCGCGCCGGCGGCGATCCGCTGGGCCAGTTCGTGGAAGTTGCCGATATCGAAGAACTCGACCTCGCCCGGGTGGTATCGCGCGAATTGCAGGAAGGCCGTGGTGCGAGAGGCGATGACGCGGCAGCCCATCTCGAGCGCCATGGAAATCGGGCCGGAGGCTGACTGGCCGACCTCGCGATAGGGCAGGACCACGGCGTCGCAGACCGCCATGGCCGATAGGAAGTCCTCATCGCTCAGGACGCCCATGAAGTGCATCCTGCGGCTGAGATTCTGCGGATGCGGCCCGACCAGCTCGGTCGCCACGGCGTCCACCGAAATGCCGGCCCGCCCGGCCTTTGCCAGATCGTCGAGCAGGGTCTGCCCGATCCGGGCGTCGCGAAGCAGCTCACTGATATAGGGGTCGAGCTTCTCGTGTCGCCGGATCGTCTGCGGATGTACGCCGCCGAAGATGAGGAGGTGATGGTCCTCCGGCAGTTCCCGCAGGGCCCTGACGGCCGTGTCGAAGCCCTTGTAGGCGGACAGGAAGCCGAAGGTTCCGATCAGCCTGGTGTTCGGCGGCAGCTGGCGGATCGCCGGGAAGGATTCGCGGCTCGCGGTGGCGCGGACCTCCCGCGCACGTCCCTGATCGACAAAGCTCAATGGATGGTGATGGACGTCGCGCAGGCGGTACACGTCCCGCAGCAGGCGCATGTCCCGGCGCGTATGCACGATGATCCGCACAGGCTTTCGGCGCTGCAGGCGCCGCAGCAGCGTGTAGACGCCGCGGCCCAGGATATGCGCGCGGATGTTGTCGCCTATGACCGCGCCGGCCGCGCTCGGGGCGCCACGGCGCAGGTGCCGCCAGATTTCCGGCCACGGCATCGGATCGTCGCTGAGAATGGTGTGGAAGGTCACGGAGAGTGCCGGCGCCGCCCGGGCCAGCAGGCTCAGTCGCTTCATGATGCGGCCCGGCGTGCGCCCGAGCGTGCCATGCTCCAGCTGGATGTTGACGCTGTCGAAGTGGCGAAGCTGCGCGGCGATCTTCCGGATGTGGTCATCGCCCATCCGCTGCACGCGTCGATGCGGGCTTCGCAGCAGGTACTGGTCGAGATCGAAGACGGTGACATCCAGCACCGTCTGGAGCTGCCGCTCCAGCGCCCTGGTGTAGCCGGCGATGCCACAGAGCTCATCATAGGTGCTCACGATGGCGAGCCGGCACGGGGCGGGGGCGGCCTTGGGCGGGCGGGCTTCGAGCTTGATGTGCACTTGGGTTTCCACCAGGACATCGCGTGAAAATATGACGTATACGATTTAGTTTACGGATGTCGCTCTAACACATATGATTGATGAGGGTAAACAAGATGAACGATCCATAAGGAATTTCGGTGGTGTTTCAGTCCGAAAAAATATCATTGCGAGAAAATATATATGTAGAACATCGCCAAAAACCCGCCGAATTCATAAAGACATTTATATGGTTCGATCTGTCTCGTTTGGTATGGCGCGTATTTCGCCAGAAAATGACTGGCATCGACCGGGTGGAACTCGCCTATGCCGAGCACCTGCTCTCCGTCGCGCCGGATCGCCTGAGGTTCGTCGCATTCGACTATCGCGGCCGGTTCCGGTTGCTGCCCGCGGATAGGACCGCCGCCTTCGTGCCCCGCATCGGCCCCGCTTGGCGCGACGGCCGCCTGCATGAATTGGCGCCAGAGGCGCTCAGGATCTTCCTGCTCGGCTTGTGCGCCTCGCCCAGGGTGAGGCCGCTGCCCAGCAGCCTGCGCGTGGCCTATCTGAATGTCTCGACGCATCCGCTGGACTGGACGGGATCGGTCGGGCGGATGCTCGCCGAGACCGGGGCCGCCTTCGTGCCGCTGCTGCACGACATCATCCCGATCCGGCATCCCGAATACGTGCCGCCGAGTTGGACGCGGCGTCATGTTCGTCGGATGGCGACCGTCGCACGCTACGCCGATGGCGTGATCGTCAACTCCGAAACCACCTGCGAGGAGGTGCGGCCGTTCCTGCGGTCTGGCCAGCGCGTGCTTGTCGCGCCGCTCGGTGTGTCTGTCGCGCGGTCTACGCCGGCGCGGCGGGAGGATGCGCGTCCCTACTTCCTGTGTCTTGGCACCATCGAGCCGCGCAAGAACCACATCCTGCTGCTCACGCTCTGGCGCGCCCTGGCGAACCGGCTCGGGCCGGCGACGCCGCGGCTCGTGATAGTGGGCGGCCGTGGCTGGGAGAATGAGCAGGTGTTGGATCTACTCGACCGCTGTCCCGTCATCCGGCCGCATGTCGAGGAACGCGGCCGCGCATCGGATGCGGATGTCGCGCGGCTGATGGCCGGTGCGCGGGCCTTGCTGATGCCGTCCTTTGCCGAGGGCTTCGGCTTGCCCGTGGCGGAGGCGCTGGCATCCGGGCTGCCGGTGGTGTGCAGCGACATACCGGCGCATCGCGAGATCGGACGCGGCGTCCCCGACTATCTCGACCCGCTGGATGGGCTCGCCTGGGCGCAGGCCGTGGAGGATTACGGCGCTGTCGCCTCGCCACGCCGCGCGTCCCAGCTCAATCGCTTGAAGGGCTGGACCTGCCAAAGCTGGGCCGAGCATGTGGATGCGGCGCTCGGCTTCATCGACGCGGTGGTCGCGCGCGCCCCGGCCGAGCCGCGCATGGCGCCCGCGACACCGGCCCGCGCCGATCCTGATGTAAGGACGAAACCCCGTGCGGTGCTGTGAGGGGGGATGGCGGCGCCTCTGACGTCTCACCTTCTCCGGAGGCAGTTCGCACCACGGGCCGCGCGCACGTCACGAGAACGAGGGTGATGACAGCTTCCACGCGCGGCGCGTGGGGGACAAACAGAAGGCTTCCGCATCGGCGCGGCCCCGATTAGGCTCGTCGCTGGGGAAGGTCGCGAAGTCGGCCAGCCTGTTCGAAGCAACGTCCAGGAAACGCACATGCCAATCAACCTCACCGTGAACGGGCGGCCGCACACGCTCGATATCGACCCGGAGACGCCCCTGCTGTGGGCGCTGCGCGACACGCTCGACCTGACCGGCACGAAGTATGGCTGCGGCATCGCGCAATGCGGGGCCTGCACCGTGCTGGTGGACGGCACCGCCATCCGCGCCTGCGTCACGCCGGTCTCGGCCGTCGAGCGGCAGGAAGTGACGACGATCGAAGGCCTCCACCCCGAGAATCGCCACGCGCTGCAGCAGGCCTGGATCGAGGAACAGGTTCCGCAATGCGGCTATTGCCAGTCCGGCCAGATCCTGGCCGCGGCGGCGCTGTTGACCGCGATCCCGAAGCCGACCGACGCCGATATCGACAGCGCGATGGTGGGTAATCTGTGCCGCTGCGGGACCTACCCGCGCATCCGCGCCGCCATCAAGCGCGCCGCCGGCACCGGCGCCTGAGCGAGAGGGAGACCCAGTCCATGACCGTAGCCCTCGAACGCCGTTCCCTGCTGGGTGCCGCCGGCGCCCTCGTGCTCGGCTTCGCCGTGCCGCTGCCGGCCGCGCGCCAGGCCTCGGCCCAGGCCAACCCGCCTGTCCGCCCGCCGATGACGGGCGGCGCCGGCACGCTGACCGCCTATCTCGCCATCGCGCCCGATGGCGGCATCACGCTCTACTCGCCGACCACGGAAATGGGGCAGGGGACCTGGACCGGCCATGTCGCCATCGTGGCCGATGAGCTCGGCGCCGATCCGGCCCGCATCGCGGTGGAGAACCCGCATCCCGCCGCGCCCTATCGGCGTGATGTCGGCGCGGGCCCGGCCATGGGATCGGGCGGGTCCTGGGGCGTGCGCTACTGGTACCAGCCGTTGCGTGAGGCCGCTGCCCGCGCCCGCGCCGCGCTGGTCGCGGTCGCGGCGGAACGCCTCGGCGTGCCGGCGGCGGAACTGCGGGCGGAAGGGCATCACGTCGTGCATGCCGCATCCGGCCGTCGCCTGGCCTTCGGTGAGCTTGCGGCCGCAGCGGCGCAGCGGCCGCTGCCAGACAGCGCGACGCTCCGCCCG
Source organism: Roseomonas sp. (assembly GCA_044341625.1). Classification (GTDB taxonomy): domain Bacteria; phylum Pseudomonadota; class Alphaproteobacteria; order Acetobacterales; family Acetobacteraceae; genus Falsiroseomonas. The sequence goes on along the minus strand of JBIIRI010000050.1, from coordinate 14,133 downwards.
GCGTCCGAGCTGAAGCTCATCGGCCGCGGGATGCCGCGCATCGACATCCCGGCCAAGACGCATGGTGGCACGATCTATTCCATCGACCTGAAGCTGCCGGGCATGGTCTATGCCTATGCCCGCGTGTCGCCGGTGTTCCGCGCGGAGCTCGACAGCTTCAACGCCGCCAGCGCCAGGGCGGTGCCGGGCGTGCTCGATGTGGTGGCCATCCCCGGCGGTGCCGCCGTTGTCGCCAGCTCCATGTGGGCGGCGATCCGTGGCGGACAGGCGCTGGAGATTCGGTGGAAGCCGACGCCGCATGATGCCATAACCTCGGCCGACATCACGGCCGCGATGAAGGACGGGCTGGCGCAGCCGCAGGGCGCGGTCGCGCGCAATGACGGCGACGTCGATGCCGCGCTGCGGTCCGCCGCCCGCGTGGTGGAGGCGGAGTATGAGGTTCCCTTCCTCAGCCACACGCCGCTCGAGCCCTGGAACATCAATGTCCGGATCGAGGGCGACCGGCTGGAGATCTGGGCGCCGACGCAGAACCAGGACCGTCTGCTGAACCGCGTCGTGCGGGAGACCAACTGGGACCGCGAGAAGATCCGCCTGCACACCATGATGCAGGGCGGCGGCTTCGGGCGGCGGCTGTATGAGGACATGCCGTCTGCCGCCGTCATCGTCGCGCGCGCCGTCGGCAAGCCGGTGAAGCTGTTCTGGACGCGGGAAGACGAGATCGGCCAGGGCTGGGGCCGCCCGGCCCAGATGGCGCGCTTCCGCGCGGCGCTGGACGCGCAGAACAATGTCACGGGCCTTTGGGTGCGGACGGCCGGCACTTCGATGGCGCGCGACTTCAACAACTTCCAGGGCGAGCTGGATGCCAGCTCCGTCCAGACGCTGAACGACACGCGCTACCGCACGGGCGCCTATCGCGTGGACTATGTCCGTCGTCAGGCGCCCGTGCCCAGCATGCCCTGGCGGGCGGTGGGCGCCACGCAGAACGGCTTCTTCATGGAAAGCTTCCTGGATGAGCTGGCGCAGGCGGCGGGCAAGGATCCGGTCGCGCTGCGGCGGGAATTGCTGGCGCATGACCCGCGCGCACTGCGCGTGGTGAACACGGCGGCGGAGAAGGCCGGCTGGGGTACGCCGCTGCCGGCAGGCCGTGCGCGCGGCTTCGCCTTCGTCGAGAGCTACGGTTCGCTCTGCGCGCAGGTGGCCGAGGTCTCGATGGAGAATGGACGGCCGCGCGTGCATCGCGTGGTCGTCGCGCTGGACTGCGGCAGCCAGGTTCTGCCGGACGGCATCCGCAGCCAGGTCGAGGGCGGCGTGATCCAGGGCATCTCCACCGCCATGGGGGAGAAGCTCGAGATCGCGGCCGGGCGCGTGCAGAACGCGAATTTCGACGGCTACAACCTGCTGCGGACCGACGAGGCCCCGACGCTGATCGAGACGCATGTGATCGAAAGCGGTGAGCGGATGGGCGGCGTCGGCGAGCCGCCGGTGCCGCCGGCGACCCCGGCGCTGGTCAATGCGGTCTCGGCCCTGCTCGGCCGGCGGATCCGCAAGCTGCCACTGGCCGACCAGCTGGCGTAGTGCCCCATCGGCGGGGGGCGTCGCTACGGCGATGCCCCCCGCCATCCCTGCTGGCGTGTGGACAGGCGGTGGCGGAGCGGCAAGACTGCCCCGCGCAGTCAGGCCACGCGCCGCGAATGGCCGGCGCGGGGGAAGAACGGGAACGCCAGGTCCGATGGAGCCTCAGGACAAGATGGGCCAACGCTGGGTGGAGCGCGGCTTCCGCGTGCTCGAGGCCGTCATGGTCGCCCTGCTTGTCGCCATGGTCGCCATGGTGCTGGGCAATGTGGTGCTGCGCTACGCCTTCGACAGCGGCATCGCGATCAGTGAGGAGATGTCGCGCTACTGCTTCGTCTGGCTGACCTTCATCGGTGCCGTCGTGGTGTACCGGGAACACGCGCATCTTGGCGTGGATACGCTGGTGCGGGTGCTGCCGAAGGCGGGGCGCAAGGGGTGCCTGGCGCTGTCGGATTCGCTGGTGCTGGTGTGCTGCGCCGTCTTCTTCTGGGGCACCTGGAAGCAGCACGCCATCAACGCGTCCAACTACGCGCCGATCAGCGGCCTACCGATGACGCTGGTCTATGGCGTCGGGTATTTCACCTCCGTCGGGATCGGCATCATGGTCGCGCTGCGGCTGTGGCGGCTGGTCAGCGGGCGCCTGTCGGATGCGGAGCTTCGCATCTTCGCCGGCGAATACCAGGATGAGCGCGCGGCCCATACGCGGCAGGGCATCGAGTAGATGACGATCCTCGTCTTCCTGGCCTCGCTCTGCGGGGCCATGGCGCTCGGCATGCCGGTGGCCTTCGCGCTGCTGGTCTGCGCGCTGGCGCTGATGCTGTTCCTCGGCATCTTCGACGCGCAGATCATCGCGCAGAACATGATCATCGGCGCGGACAACTTTCAGCTTCTCGCCGTGCCCTTCTTCCTGCTCGCGGGCGAGCTGATGAACAAGGGCGGGCTGTCGAAGCGGATCGTGCAATTCGCGCTGACCTTCGTCGGCCATATCCATGGCGGCCTCGGCTATGTCGCGATCTTCGCGGCCATCATCATGGCGGCGCTGTCGGGATCAGCGGCGGCGGATACGGCGGCGCTGGCCGCGATCCTGATCCCGATGATGCGCCAGGCGGGCTACAACATCCCCCGTTCGGCCGGGTTGATCGCGGCGGGCGGCATCATCGCGCCGGTCATCCCGCCTTCCATCGGCTTCATCCTGTTCGGCGTCGCCGCCAATGTCTCCATCACCCAGCTGTTCCTGGCCGGCATCTTCCCCGGGCTGCTGATGGGTCTCTCGCTCGCCATCGCCTGGGCCGTCGTCTGCCGCCGCGACCAGATGGATACGCTGCCGCGCAAGGGTTGGATGGAACGGCTGCGCGCCGGGCGCGACGGCTTCTTCGCGCTGCTCATGCCCGTCATCATCATGGGCGGCATCAAGTTCGGGATCACCACCCCGACCGAGGCCGCGGTGATCGCGGTGGCCTATGCCTTCCTGGTCGGCAAATTCGTCTATCGCGAACTGCTGTGGCGCGACCTCTATGGCGTGTTCCTCGCGGCGGCGAAGATGACGGCGGTGGTGATGTTCCTCGTCGCTTCCGCGCTCGCCTCCGCCTGGCTGATCACCCAGGCGAACATCCCGGCCGAGCTGCGGGGCGTGCTCCACCCGCTGATGGACAACCCGATCCTGTTCATGATGGTGATCATGGCGCTGGTGCTGGTGGTTGGCACCGCGCTCGACTTCGCGCCGACGGTGCTGATCCTGACGCCGGTGCTGATGCCGCTGGTGCGCGAGGTCGGGCGGATCAACGGCATCCCATCCTATGAAGTCTATTTCGGCGTGCTGTTCATCATGAACAACGCCATCGGCCTGATCACGCCCCCGGTCGGCATCGTGCTGAACGTGGTCTGCGGCGTGGCGCGGGAAAGCATGACGCGGGTGATCAAGGGCGTGATGCCCTTCCTGATCGCGCAGGCGAGCGTGTTGTTCCTGCTGGTGCTGTTCCCCGACCTCGTCATCCAGCCGCTGCGCTGGCTGCGGGGGCAGATGGACTTCATCGACCTGATCACGATGTTCGCTACCTGGCCCTTCCGTATCCTGGGCCTGGCCGGATAGTCTCGCGTCACCAACCCAAGGAGGAAACAAGACATGAAACTCAAGTCCTGGCTGCTCGCGGCGACCGCCGCCATCGGCTTCTCCGTCGCCCCGCTGGCCCAGGCCCCGGCCCAGACCTTCGAGAACCGGACCATCCGCGTCTCGAACGGCGTGAACGAGGACCACCCGAACGGCGTCGGCGTGCGCCACCTGGCCACCTGCGCCGCCAGCCGCACCGGCAACCGGATGCGGATCAACGGCTTCTGGGGCGGCGCGCTCGGCGGCGACCTGCAGGCCACCCAGGCGCTGCGCGCCGGCACGCAGGAGATGGTCGTCACCTCCTCCTCCCCGCTCGTCGGCATGCTGCCGGCGCTGGGCGTCTTCGACCTGCCCTTCCTTTTCGCCAATGAGGCCGAGGCGGACGCCATCCTGGATGGCGAATTCGGCGCCGATATGACCCGCCGCCTTGACGGGATCGGGCTGGTCAACCTGGCTTACTGGGAGAACGGGTTCCGCAACACCTCCAACTCCCGCCGCGCCATCACCCGCTGGGAAGACTTCAACGGCGTGCGCATGCGCGTGATGCAGAACAACATCTTCCTCGACACCTTCCGCAACATGGGCTCCAACGCGATCCCGATGGCCTTCGGCGAGGTGTTCACCGCGCTCGAGACGCGCGCGATCGACGGGCAGGAGAACCCGCTGGTCACCATCGAGACCTCTCGCTTCAACGAAGTGCAGCGCTTCCTGTCGCTGACCCGCCACGCCTACACGCCGTTCCTGGTGCTGTATTCCAAGCAGCTCTGGGATCGGCTGAGCGCGGCCGAGCAGCAGGTGCTGCGGACCTGCAGCGTGGAAGCGCGTGACGTGCAGCGCCGTGCCAACCGCCAGGGCAATGAGGCAAGCCTGCAGAGCCTGCGCCGCGCCGGCATGCAGGTGAACGACCTGGCCCCGGCCGAGGCGCAGCGGATGCGCGAACAGGCCCGCGCCGTGTGGGACCGCCACGCCGACCAGATCGGCCGCGACGTGGTGCAGCGGATGAGCCAGGAACTCGACCGCGTCCGCGCCGCCCAGCCCCGCCAGGGCGGCTGAGGCATCGGCCTTCCGGGGGCGCCATCCGCAAGGGTGGCGCCCCTTTTTTTTCCGGGACCGCGACCATGAAGATCACCGCGCTCGAGACCATTCGCCTTCGCGAATTCGCCAACATCATCTGGGTGCGGCTGCACACGGATGAGGGGATCGTGGGCCTCGGCGAGACCTTCATGGCGCCCTCGGCGGTCGAGGCCTATCTGCATGATTGGTGCGCGCCGAAGCTGATCGGCCGCGATCCCCGCCAGATCGAGGCGCTGCGGATGGCGCTGCGCGATTATCTCGGCTGGCGCGGCACGGGCGTGGAGACGCGCGCGACATCGGCGGTGGACATCGCGCTGTGGGACATCGCCGGCAAGGCGGCCGGGCGGCCGGTGGCGGAGATGCTGGGCGGCAAGTCGCGCGAGAGCATCCGCGTCTACAACACCTGCGCCGGCTACAAATACATCCGCGACGCGCGTGCGCAGTCCGTCGCCAATTGGCATGTGGGCGAGACCGAGGGACCCTATGAGGATCTCGACGCCTTCCTGAACCGCGCGGATGAATTGGCGCTGTCGCTGCTCGACCAGGGCATCACGGGCATGAAGATCTGGCCCTTCGACCCGCCCGCGGAACGCACCGGCGGCCTCGACATCACCGCCGATGAGCTGAAGCGCGCGCTGGAGCCCTTCGAGAAGATCCGGCGCGCGGTGGGCGACCGGATGGACATCATGGTGGAGTTCCATTCGCTCTGGTCGCTGCCCATGGCGAAGCGCCTGGCCCAGGCGCTGAAGCCCTATGGCACCTATTGGCACGAGGATCCGTTCCGGCTGGATTCCGTGCGCGACCTGAAGGACTACGCCGCCCATTGCGATGCCTGGGTCTGCGCGTCGGAAACGCTGAACGGCGTGCACGCCTTCCGCGAATACCTCGAGACCGGCGCGGCGGGCGTGGTGATGCTCGACCTGTCCTGGTGCGGCGGCCTGACCGAGGCGCGCAAGATCGCGGGGATGGCGGAGGCCTACCACGTGCCGGTCGCGCCGCATGATTGCACCGGCCCGGTGGTCTACATGGCGTCCTGCCACTTCTCCCTGCACGCGCCGAACGCGCTGATTCAGGAAAGCGTGCGGGCCTTCTACACCGGCTGGTACAAGGAACTCGTGACAACCCTGCCGGAGGTGAAGCAGGGCCTGGTCACCGTGCCGGACGCGCCGGGCCTCGGCATCGAGCTGCTGCCGGGGCTGGAGCGGCGGCCCGACGCGATCCGCCGGATCACGGACAAGGCGTAGCGCGGCGCGCGGCCCGGCACGAAGGGCCGCGCGCGATCCGCGTTACGATTCGTCCTCTCGCCGCTTCGCGCGCTCGGCTTCCCGCAGGTAATCCTCGGAGGTGCGGGTGGTCGGGCGGGGCGGGCCGGCATAGGGGTCGAGCGCGGCTTCCGTCGCCTCGAAGACGCGGCAGTTTTCGCACAGCCGCAGCACGCGCAGCCGCGATTCATCGGCGAACATCCAGTGCTTCGAAGCCGTGAGCTTCCGCGTCACCGCCTCGATCTGCGACCGCACGCCGAAGGGCTTGGCGCAGCGCTCGCAGCAGAAGGGCTCCTCCTCCTTCACCACGCGGATCTCGGCGCTGGCGGGCGAAAGGTTCAGGCGCGGCACCAGCGTGATGACCTTCTCGGGGCAGGTCGTGGCGCAGAGCCCGCATTGCACGCAGGCATCCTCCAGGAAGCGCAGCTGCGGCGTCTCGGGGTTCGCGGACAGCGCGCCGGTGGGGCAGACGCTGGTGCAGGCGACGCAGAGCGTGCAGCCGCTGATCTCGACGCGCGCTTCGCCGAAGGGGGCGAGGGCGGGCATCTCGATGAAGCCCGCGCGCTTGCCCGCGCCATCGGCCAGCGCGCGCGCGGCCTGCCGCAGGATTTCTCGGCTGGCCCCCATCGCCAGATGCGTGGATGGCGGGAAGGGCAGCCCGCGCCGCGGCACGGCGCGCAAGGCATCGCCCAGCGTGAAGGGATCGTCGGCCTCGATCGCGGCGATGCGCGGGCTGCCATGGTCGGGCACGCCAAGCCCGGCCAGGATGTGCTGCACATAGTCGAGGTTGCGGAACACGCCGTCCGACCCATGCGCGCGCTTGCCCTTCATCACCAGCCGCACCTGCGCCGCGCCCCAGGCAAAGGCACTCAGCAGCGTGCCGAGGTCGAGCTGTGAGACCTCGTTCACCCTGAGCGGCAGCACGCGCGCGGGCAGGCCATCTCCGTGCCGGGCCAGCGCGTCGATCAGCGCCTCGCCATGCGTGTCGTGGATCAGGACTAGCGGGGTTTCGCCGCCGGCTTCGCGGTATGTGAGCAGCAGCGTGCGAAGCCGCTTCAACAACGCGTCGGCCGTCGGCAGCGCATAGCTCGCGGCACCCGTCGGGCAGACGGCGGCGCAGGCGCCGCAGCCGGCGCAGATCTCGGCGGAGATCGCCACATGGTCCAGCGCCCGGCCCGTCACCGGGTCCTTGCCCGGCGTGATCGCGCCCGTCGGGCAGAGATCCAGGCAGCGCGTGCAGCCGCTGCGCTTGTTGCGCGAATGGGCGCAGAGCGAGGCGTCGAAATTCACGAAGCGCGGCTTGTCGAATTCCCCCACCAGGTCGCGCGCGGCGGCGACGGCGCGTTCGACCGCGGCCGGATCGGCCGGGTCGGCGCGCAGATAGCCCTGGCGCACCTCATGCGTCGGGAACAGCGGCGCGCCCCCGCTGAGGTCGAGGATCACGTCGCAGCGGCTGGTCGCGCCATCCTTTCCGGGCCCCCAGGCATAGGCGGCGCGGGAGGAAGGGCGCGGCATGGCGTAGCCATCCACCATCACCTCGAAGGCGCCGAGCCAGCCGGTCGCACCCCGGGCGCGGCCGCGCGCCACGGGGAAATCGGCGGCGCGGAGCGGTTCCACCGGCTCGGCGCCGGTCAGCAGCACTGTGATGTCGAGAACCCCCGCCAGCTTCGCGGCCGCCGCCAGTGCGGTCGCGTCGCGGCCAAGGACCAGCGTGACGCCCTCACTCTTCAGGGGCACCAGCGGGGTGGCCGGCATCGGGACGGCGGCGGCGGCGATCAGCGCGGCCATCTTCGGCCCGGCGGCCTTGGCCTCATCGGACCAGCCCGCGGTCTCTCGGATGTTCACGAAGCCGAGGGGGCGGGTGAAGCCGGCCGCTTCCGCTTCCTGCTGGAACAGCGGCGCCTGGGCGGTGCAGGCGACGGTGACGGGCTTGCCTTCCCCCAGCGCGGCCAGGAAGCGGTCCAGCTGGGCTTCGCAGAGCTGTTCGGCGCTCCGGACCTCCCCCGGCTGTCCATCCTTGCGGCAGCCGCGGGCAATGGCGCGCTCGTCGAGCGGCATGGTGTCGTCGCAGCTGCAGACGAATGTCGTGCTCATGCCTTGCCCCGGCGTCCCCAAGCTTTCCCCGACCTCTAGGCTCAGGGATTGCGGGCGCATATATCGCCCTTGAGGGTCCCTTGCGAGGGATGGGGAGGATTTTCGTCGGCCGTGTCGACCAACGCCAGATCATCCATGCGCGCCGAGCCCGGCACGGGCCTGCCGGAGCTGCCATCCGTCTTCACCCCCGTCATCCCGCTGCGGGAGGCGGGAGATGCGCTGTCCCGCGCCGTTGCGGCCGCGCCCGAGCATGGCGCGGGGACGCTGGTCTGGGTGCGCTCCGCCGGGCGGATCGAAGCCGCGGTGGTGCTGGAACCGGAACAGCCGCTCGCCGCCGCGCGGGCCGCGATCTACGCCGCCGCCTCGGCGCTCGGCGATGCGCTGGCCGCCTTCGGGCCGCCGGAGGTGCCGCTCACCTTCCGCTGGCCGGACCTTGTTTTCGTCAATGGCGGGCAGATCGGCCAGGTGCGGATCGCCTGGCCGGCCGAGACGGCCGAGGATGCGGTGCCCGACTGGCTGGTGGTGGGCGCCGAGGCGCGGCTCAGCTTTCCCCGGGGCTGGGAGCCGGGCCATGGCCTGGCGCAGACGGCGCTGGCCGAGGAAGGCTGGGACCTGGAGGAAGCCTCCGCGGCCGAGCTCACCGCCGCCTGGGCCCGCCACCTGATGGCGGGGCTGGCGGAATGGCAGCGCAACGACCCGACCGGCGGTTTCCGGCGCCTCGCGGAACGGGCGCTGGCCCGGACCGAGAAGGATGAGCGGATGGGGGATGGCAAGCGGGGCCTCGACCCCGCGACGGGCGACCTGGTGGTGGACCAGGACGGCACCAGGACGCGCTTGTCCCTGCTGGAGGCGCTGCCGCGATGAGTCCCGATCCCGCCGCCGACCCCGCCCCCCTTGGCACGACGAAGCTGCCGCGCACCCTGCGGCTCGATCCATCCGACACGCTGATCTACGACCCGGCGGCGGCGCCGGGCGAATGGGCGGTGCCGGGCGGCTTCGCCTTCTGGGACGAGGACCTCGCCGCGATCTCGGGCAAGCGGCGGCAAGCCTTCCGGGGCGGGTTCCTCGGCCTCGGCTCCTTCGGCTGGTCCACCTTGGTCGAGGTGGCGGAGGCGAGCGCGGAGGACCGCGCGGCCGCCCTCGCCGCGCTCGCTACGCATATCCGCGCCCATCTCGGCGCCCCTGATGAGGCCGCGGCGCGGGCGGCGGCGGAGGAGGAGATCGCCTTCGCCGAAAGCCTCTGCGACCACGCCCCCGGCACCATCCTGGCCCTGTCGCGGACCGAGGAAGAGGGCGAGGTGCGCGAGCGCTTCCGGACGCTTCACATGCGCGATACCCCCCACACCTCCTTCAACGCCCTGCCGGTCTTCGGCATCGCGATGGTCGAGGGTGAGGAGGAGGTCGTGGAACACCCCGACCTGACCAAATTTGCCGCCAGGAGGCGGGCGTGAACGAGCACCACCACCATCACCACCACCACCACCACGACCGGGTTCAGCCGCCGCCGGGCCTCGCGCCCGGGGATTTCTGGGTGGCCTGCGGGCATCATCTGTGCGACCGGGATGAGGATGGGCGCATCCATGGCACGCCCGATCTGTGGCGCGCCTTCTGCGCCCGGCCGGAACTGGTCCCGCCGCCCGAGGCCTGCGAGGCCGAACGCGCGCTGCATGCCGCGCTGCTGGCCGACCCTCTGCGCGCCGTGCCGCCGGCCGAAATCGCCGCGCTGGCCGATGCCGATGCGCGGGAGAATTGGGAGGTCTTTCTTTCGTTTCGCGACCGCGTGACGGCTGCGCCCAATCTCGAAGCCGCGTGGCTTGGCCTCTACGAGAAGGGCGTGCAGGGCATCCCGCCGCTGTTCCTGCAGATGCTGACGCATCTCGTTGTCCGGTCGGCGATGGAGGGGATCGGCGATCCCTTCGTGCTGCGCGCGGCCGAATGCCTGTTCCGCCCGCAGCGCGCCGGCATCCACCAGGGCTCGACCCTGCTGGCCGATGAGGAAGTGCTGGAGATGAAGGCGGCCGATGGCGATTTCGGCGCGCTCGGCCAGTTGCTGGTCGAAGCCGGATCGCCCCCGCGCGAGGTCGAGATCGACGTGCTGAACGACGCCAACGCGCCGGCCTATTTCGCCCGGTCCGACGCGCATGATTTCGCGCTCGACATCGTGGATGGCAGCGCGGGGCAGAAGGCGCTCGGGACCGCGATCGAGCGCTTCATCCTCCATATGCTGGGAGAGGCGGTGACCATCCGCCCTGTCCCGGTGATCGAGGACCATAACTGGACCTGGCATGTCGGGCTGGACGTCGAGGCGACCTCGATCGCCAACGACCTGTGGCAGGGCAAGAAGGTGCGGCAGGAAAGGCTGGCGCGGATCCTTTGGCTCGGCGTGCTGGAATTCACCGAGGCGTCGCGCGTGCTGCCGAAGGTGGCGGGCAAGCCGGTCTACCTCGCGGTAGCGATGGATGCGGCGCAGAAGGTGCGGATCAAGCCGCAGAATCTGATCGCCGGCCTGCCGCTGACACCGCGGGAGAAGGCGGCGTGACCGCCGGCCTGGATCGCGCCACCCATCGCGCCGCGCCATGAACCCGAATTCCCTTCGCATCCCCGTCGGCGTCCTCGCCGAACGCCGCCCCGCCGTCACGAAATGGGCGGACGACGTCTGGCGGGTGGTGGAGGTGCTAGAGCATGCATCGCCCGTGCCCCCCTGGACCCTGTTGCGGGAGGAGGCGGGGCGCAGCCTGTTCTTCGCTGGCGTGGCGGAGGTGGTGCTGCACCCCACCGATACCTCGAACTACAAGCACAATATGGAAGCCGCCCAGCCCCTGGTCTGGGTGGCGCTGCGCCCGGCCGCCACCGTCTCGGGCTTCATGCTGCAGACCGTGACGGTCGATCCCGGGGAGGCGCATCTGCACGCCGACACCGGCAACGACCTGCTGGAATCGCTGCCGATGCCGCCGGGCCTGCTGGATGCGACGCGGGATTTCATCGCCCGCCACCATGTCGAGCGGCAATTCTACAAGCGCAAGCGCGACAAGGCCGACCCGGAGGCGCTCGCGCGCCGCGGGCCCGCCTGGGAGGATGCGGAGTGAGCGAGGCGGATGCGGAGAAGGAGGGCTTCCTCTCCCGCTGGTCGCGCCGCAAGCGCGACGCGGTCGAGCGGCCCTTGCCGGAGGTCGCGCCGGATGCGCCGCTGCCAGACGCCGCCCAGCCTGAAGCCCAGCCTGAAGCCCTGGCCAAAGCCCCGGCCGATGACCAGCAGCTGCCCGGCCGCGCCGCCTGCCCGATCCCCGAGGTGCCGGAGATCGACCCGGCCTCCCTGCCGCCGGTCGAGAGCCTGACGATCGAGAGCGACTTCGGCCAGTTCCTGCGCCCCGGCGTCCCGACGCTGCTCCGCAATGCGGCGCTGCGGCGGATGTGGAGCCTCGATCCGGCGATTCGCGACTATATCGGGCCGGTCGACTACCAATGGGACTTCAACACCCCCGGCGGACTGCCCTTCGGCTTCGCCAACGAACTGGTCGGCGATGTCAGCAAGCTGCTGGCCCAGGCGATCGGCAAGATCGAGGAATTGGCACCGGATGACGCGCCCGAGCAGGCGCAGGCCGAGGCAGAGCAGCCCGAGCCCGTGCCAGAAGCCACGCCGGTGCCGGAGGACCCCATGCCCGCCATCGTGGCGCAGGGTTCCGGCGAAGATGTCTCGAAAGCCGAGACCCAGCCCGAATTGCTGGCCGACCTCGACCCGCCGCTGGTGCCGCGGCGGCGCCATGGCGGTGCCCTGCCGGCCTGATTCGCGTCATGCTGCACCGCAATATCTGGGCGGCGATGGAGCATGACCCTGTCAGAACCTTCATAATTCGATTGCGTCGGGGCCCGCCCTCTTGCCAAAGTCCGACGTCTGCGGTTGGTAGTGATTGCAGGAAAACGATGAGTTCCAGTCCGCGCGTCGCGGACGGAGAACTCCGATTGGGTCGAGGATGATAGCGGCGGAAACCAGACGCGATCCGGTGGATGTGGAGCGGGCGCAACTTTTCGCCCTGCTCGGACGCCTCATGGGCGCCGCTCCGGATTCGCAGCTGCTTGGGCGACTGGCGCTGCTCCGCGCGACGGAGGGCGAACTCGGGGACGCCTATGGGCTGCTCGGGGCTGCCGCGTCCGCCGCCACGCCCGCCTCCGTGGAACGCGAGCATTTCGACCTGTTCGTGGGCCTCGGCCGCGGCGAGTTGCTGCCCTACGCGTCCTATTACCTGACCGGCTTCCTGCATGAGCGGCCGCTGGCCGATCTGCGCGGCGACCTGGCGCGGCTCGGCATCGAGCGGGCCGAAGGTATCGCGGAGCCCGAGGATCACATCGCCTTCCTATGTGAGACTTTCGCGGGCCTGCTGGCAGGCGCCTTCGCCGCCGAGCCGGATCAGGCCGCGCCCTTCTTTACCCGCCACATCCGCCCCTGGGCCGCGCGCATGTTCGCCGACCTGGAAAAGGCGGAAGCGGCGGGATTCTACCGCGCGGTGGGCCGGCTTGGCCGGCTTGCCGTCGAGATCGAGGCCGCGGCCGCAGACCTGCCGGCCTGACAACGCTGCATACGGGGAGAGTAGGAACCAATGAGCGCTGGTGAAGAAAAAGCGGTTCGCCGCGGCTTTCTGAAGGCCCTGGGCCTGGGTACCGCAGCCGCGGCGGCGGCGACCCCGGCGCTCGCGCAGCGCGCCGACAGCGTCCCTTCGCGCGATGCGCGCAAGGAAAACGAACAGCAGCGCCTCGCGGCGCGCTACCAGCCGAACGCCGCCGGCGTGCAGGCCTTCTACCGCACCAATCGCTACGAATAAGAACCGGGAGAAAGCGCAGATGCTGATCAAGCGCTCGGAAGGCCGCGCGGCGAAGCAACGCCTTGCCACGGCCTATGCAGGGCTGTCCTCCGGCGGTCTCGACCGTCGTTCCTTCCTCCGCCAGGCGGGCTTCGCGGGTGCCGGCCTTGCCGCCATCGGCAGCTTCGCGCCGTCGCGCACGCAGGCCGCCGGCGCGGCGACGGGTGTGATCAACCACACCCAGCCGGTGCAGCGGGTCAAGAATATCTGCACCCATTGCTCGGTCGGCTGCACCGTCACCGCCGAAGTGCAGAACGGCGTGTGGGTGGGCCAGGAGCCGTCCTGGGAAAGCCCGATCAACCGCGGCACGCATTGCGCCAAGGGCGCGGCGGTCCGTGAACTGGTGCACGGCGATCGCCGCCTGAAGTTCCCGATGAAGCTGGTGAACGGCGAGTGGCAGCGGATCAGCTGGGACGTCGCCTACCGCGAGATCGCGGACAAGATGATGGAGATCCGGGCCAAGAGCGGCGCCGATTCGATCTTCTGGCTGGGCAGCGCCAAGTTCTCGAACGAAGGCGCCTATCTGTACCGCAAGTTCGCCGCCTTCTGGGGCACGAACTCGGTCGACCACCAGGCGCGCATCTGCCACTCGACCACGGTTGCGGGCGTGGCCAACACCTGGGGCTACGGCGCCCAGACGAACAGCTACAACGACATCCGCAACTCCAAGACCATCATGATCATGGGCGGCAACCCCGCCGAGGCGCACCCCGTCTCCCTGCAGCATGTGCTGTCGGGCAAGGAGCGGAACCGCGCCCAGCTGATCGTGGTGGATCCGCGCTTCACGCGCACCGCGGCGCACGCGACCGAGTATGTCCGCATGCGCCCGGGCACCGACATCCCCATCATGTGGGGCCTGCTCTGGCACATCTTCCAGAATGGCTGGGAGGACAAGGAGTTCATCCGCCAGCGCGTGCACGGCATGGATCAGATCCGCGCCGAAGTCGCGAAGTGGACGCCGGCCGAGGTCGAGCGTGTCTCCGGCGTGCCGGGTGACCAGCTCCGCAAGGTCGCGCAGATCTTCGCCACGCAGAAGCCGGCGACGCTGATCTGGTGCATGGGCGCCACGCAGAAGACGGTCGGCACGGCGAATGTCCGCGCCTACTCGATCCTGCTGCTGGCCACCGGCAATGTCGGCAGCGCCGGCACGGGTGCCAACATCTTCCGC
>JBIIRI010000163.1:0-7435 GCA_044341625.1 Roseomonas sp. | reverse complement strand
CGAGGCGCGGCTGATCGCGGCGCGGCAGGCATGATGGCCGAGGCACGAGGCTCCGAATTGCGGCACGAAGGGCGTCGCGCGAACAGCGCGCCTTCGGCGCGACGCGGCCGAATGGCCGCCGCGGCTTATGCCGCGGAGCCAAGGGCCGCGGATGCGGCCCGCGTCACGCCGGAGGCGTGCCTCCGGCACGACGCGTCTGAGGGGCACGACGGTGAAACCGTCGTGCGCGGGATATGACGGGGCCGGTGGTCTTCACCCTCGATGGCATCCGTCGTGGCGCGGTGGCCAGCCTGCCGCTCTGGCTCGGCATGGCGCCCTTCGGGCTGGTGATCGGCGTGCTGGCCGATGCGAAGGGGCTGACCTTCGCCGAAGCCGTGCTGATGAGCATGATCGTCTATGCCGGCGCCGCGCAGCTTCTGGTGCTGGAACTCTGGACCGATCCGGTGCCGATCACGGCGGCCATCGTCGCGGCCTTCGTGGTGAATATCCGCATGGCCCCGCAAGGGGCGGCGCTGGCCAGCTGGCTCGACCGGCTGCGCGGCTGGAAGCTGTGGGGGACGCTGGCGACGCTGGTGGACCATTCCTTCGCCATGGCGGTGCAGGAACAGCGGCGCGGCGGGCGCGATGCGGGGTTCCTGCTGGGGGTGGGGGCCGCGCTCTGGGTGGCCTGGGTGCTGACCACCGCCATCGGGCACCTGGCGGGCAGCCTGGTGCGGGTGCCGCCCGGGCATCCGCTGTTCTTCGCCTCGGTCGCGGCCTTCATCTCGATCCTGGTGGGGCTGTGGCGGGGGCCGAAGGTGGACCTCGCGCCCTGGATCGTGGCGGGGCTGGTGGCGCTGGCGGCGCATCGGGCGGGGCTGCCGGTGCCGATCCCGCTGCTGCTGGGCAGCTTCGCCGGCGCGGCGCTGGGCGCCTGGATCGAGCTGCGCGGGACGCGGGGCACGGCGCCGCCCGCCGGCCCGGATGGGGGCGCGCGGCCATGATGGAACTGCGCGCGGATGTCCTGCTGGCGATCCTCGGCATGGCGCTGGCGAGCTATGCCTGCCGGGCCGGCGGCTATGCGCTGCTCCGCAGCGTCCGCCCGCCCGTCTTCGTGGAGGCGATGCTGCGCCACCTGCCGGGCGCGCTGTTCATGGCCTATGCGACGCCGCCGCTGGTGGCGGGATCGGTGCCGGCCTGGATCGGGGCGGTGGCGGTGGTGGCGGTGCAGGTGACCACGCGGAACCTGGGCCTTGCGATCTGCGCCGGGGTCGCGGCGGTCTGGGGGGCGCAGGCGGTGCTGTGGTGATGGGGCGCGCGCGCTTGACCCGCGCGCTTGACCCTGGGCGCCCCCCGTCCGCATATGCGCGCCATGCGCCAGATGCGTGGTCCCGCCCGAATTAGCCGCCCGGCCTTCCGCTGAAGGCCGGGACGATCCCCGCATCCTGCCTCCCCCGCGGCTTCCGGCCCCGCCGGACCGCCCGAGACCCGCACCCATGACCGATACGCCCGAGACCCCCGCCGCCCGCGATTATCGCGGCACGGTGATCCTGCCCAAGACCGACTTCCCGATGCGCGGCGACCTGCCGAAGCGCGAGCCCGATTGGCTGGCGCGCTGGGACCGCATGGGCCTGTGGGACCGGCTGCGGGCGCAATCCGCCGGGCGGCCGCCATTCGTCCTGCATGACGGCCCGCCCTATGCCAATGGCAACATCCATATCGGCCATGCGCTGAACAAGGTGCTGAAGGACGTCATCAACCGCGCGGCGCAGATGGCCGGCTTTGATGCCAACTACGTCCCCGGCTGGGACTGCCACGGCCTGCCGATCGAATGGAAGGTCGAGGAAGAATACCGCGCGCGGAAGCAGAACAAGGACGATGTCCCGATCCTAGATTTCCGCGCCGAATGCCGCGCCTATGCCACGCGCTGGCTGGATGTGCAGGCGGAGGAGTTCAAGCGCCTCGGCATCGCGGGCGATTGGGTGCGGCGCTATGCCACGATGGACTTCCCCTCCGAGGCCGTGATCGCCGGCGAGATCGGGCGCTTCCTGATGAATGGCTCGCTCTATCGCGGCCTGCGGCCGGTGATGTGGAGCCCGGTGGAGAAGACCGCGCTCGCGGAAGCCGAGATCGAGTATCACGACCATGTCTCGCCCACGCTCTGGGCGCGGTTCTGGCTGCACAAGGCGGGTGCTGCGGACGTGGTCGGCGCGTCGGTGGTGATCTGGACCACGACCCCCTGGACCATCCCCGGCAACCGCGCCGTCGCCTATGGGGAGGAGATCGACTACGCGCTGGTCCATGTCGAAGGCGTGGCCGAGGGCAGCGCGCTGAAGGTCGGCGAATTCCTGCTGGTCGCGCTGCCGCTGCTGCCGGCCTTCGAAAAGGATGCGGGGCTCGGCGCGCACACGATCCGGCGCGTGCTGAAGGGCGCCGAGCTGGCCGGCGCGCTGGCCGCGCATCCGCTGCGCGGGATGGAAGGCGCGGCGGGCGGCTATGATTTCGACGTCCCCCTGCTGCCGGGCGATTTCGTGACGACGGAAGCCGGAACGGGCTTCGTGCATATCGCGCCCGGCCATGGCGAAGACGACTTCAATTTGGGCCGCGCGCATGGCCTGCCGGTGCCGGAGACGGTGGGCGATGACGGCACCTACACGGTGCAGGCGCCGGGCTTCGTCGGGCTGCATGTGTGGAAGGCGCATGAGGCGGTCTACGCGGCCTGTAGCGCGCTCGGCACGCTGGCGGCGAAGGGCAAGCTGAACCACAGCTACCCGCATAGCTGGCGGTCGAAGAAGCCGGTGATTTTTCGGGCGACGCCGCAATGGTTCATCGCGATGGATGATGCGCGGGAGATCCGCAAGACCGCGCTCGACCAGATCGCGAAGACCCATTTCGTCCCCGATATGGGCCGCAACCGCATCGGCAGCATGGTCGCGGGGCGGCCGGATTGGTGCATCAGCCGCCAGCGCGCCTGGGGCGTGCCGATCCCGGTCTTCGTGGACAAGACCAGCGGCCAGCCGCTGCGCGACCAGGCGGTGGTGGACCGCGTCGTCGCGGCCTTCACCACCGAAGGCGCGGATGCCTGGTACCGTCCCGGCGCGGCGCAGCGCTTCCTGGGCGAAGGGCGGAATGCGGCCGATTACGAGCAGGTCATGGACATCGTCGATGTCTGGTTCGAATCCGGCTCCACCCATGCCTTCGTGCTGGGCGAGACGGGCGGGCGCGGGCTGCCGGCGAAGGCGGATCTCTACCTCGAAGGCTCGGACCAGCATCGCGGCTGGTTCCAATCCTCGCTGCTGGAAAGCGTCGGCACGCGCGGCGTCGCGCCGTTCAAGGCGATCCTGACGCATGGCTTCGTGCTCGATGAGCAGGGGCGGAAGATGTCGAAGTCGCTCGGCAACGTCGTCGCGCCGCAGGAGGTGGTGAGCAAGACCGGCGCGGATATCCTGCGGCTCTGGGTGATGAACACCGACGTCACCGAGGACCAGCGGATCGGCAAGAATATCCTGGACCAGCAAGCGGAGCTGTATCGGCGCATCCGCAACACGCTGCGCTGGCTGCTGGGCAACCTCGACGGCTTCCAGGATACCGAGATCCTGCCCCATGCCGAGCTGCCGGAGCTGGAGCGCTGGGTGCTGCACCGGCTGACGGAGCTGGACGCGAAGCTGCGCCAGGCGCAGCGCGACCATGACTGGAGCGGCGTCTACCCCGAGATCCACGCCTTCTGCGCGACGGATCTGTCGGCCTTCTACTTCGATATCCGCAAGGATTCGCTGTACTGCGACGCTAAGGATTCGGTGCGGCGGCGCGCGGCGCGGACGGTGATCGACCAGCTGCATCGCTGCCTGACGACCTGGCTGGCGCCGGTGCTGGTCTTCACGGCGGAGGAAGCCTTGCTGGCGCGCTTCCCGGATGGGGACAGCGTGCATCTGCAGGACTGGCCGGTGCTGCCGGCGGCGTGGCGGGACGATGCGCTGGCGGCGAAATGGGCCGTGCTCAGGGATGCGCGCGGCATCGCGACGGCTGAGCTGGAAGTGGCGCGCCGCAACGGGCTGATCGGCGCCTCGCTGCAGGCGAAGGTCGCGCTGGAGGGCGACGCCTTCGCCGCCCTGCCGGCGGAGGCGTGGGAGGATGTGCTGATCGCATCCCAGGTCGCGGTCGCGCCGGGTGCGGAGGCGCGGGCCACCGTCACCCAGGCGCCGGGCGCCAAATGCGACCGCTGCTGGCGCGTTCTGCCGGAAGTGGGGCAGTCTCACGCGCACCCCGCGCTCTGCCGCCGCTGCGAGGCCGTGGTGGAAGGGCTGACACCATGATTGCGCTGTCGGTCGCGCCCCCTCCCCAACCAGCCTTCGGCGCCGGCGCAGTGCGCCGGCCCCCCGCTGTCGCGGGAGAGGGAGCAGTGGGGTGCCCTCGCTAATGCTGCGGCTCGGGCTGATCCTGGCGGTGGTGATCCTGGCCGCTGACCAGGCCTCCAAGCACTACATGCTGTTCGTGCTGCACCTGCCGATCGTGGGACATATCCCGCTGGTCGAGATCGGGCCCTTCGGCTTCGACCTGACGATGGTCTGGAACCGCGGCGTCACCTTCGGCCTGCTCTCCGGCGACGCGGCCTGGACGCAATTCGCGCTGGGGGCGGTCGCGCTGGTCATCGCCGGGGTGCTGCTGCGCTGGATGGCGCGGGCGGAGAACCGCGCCACCGCGCTGGCGCTCGGCGCGGTGGTCGGCGGGGCCATCGGCAACGTCATCGACCGGCTGCGCTTCGGTGCGGTGGCGGATTTCTTCGACGCCCACGCCTTCGGCTGGCACTGGTACGTGTTCAACGTGGCGGATGCCGCAATCGTGGTCGGGGTGCTGGTCCTGGTCGCGGATGCCTTGTTCCGGCCGTCCGGCAGCGTTAAGCCTTCGTCCCCATGAGCATGCCTCGCCCGAACCCGCGCGCCGCGCTGACCCTGGCCGCGCCGCTATTGCTGGCGCTGGCCGGCTGCGGCGCCGACACCTCCCGCACCCTGGGCTTCACCCGCGACCCGCCGGATGAGTTCCAGGTGACCACCCGCGCGCCGCTGTCGGTGCCGCCGCGGCTCGGCGACTTGCCGGTGCCGACCCCCGGCAGCCCGCGCTCGCAGGAAACCCGCTCGGCGGCCGCGATCCTCGTCCCCGGCACGGCCGCGGCGCAGCCCAGCGCGGCGGAACGCGCGCTGGTCGCCCAGGCCGGCGCGCCGGCCGAGACCGGCATCCGCCGTCGCGTCGATGAGGAGAGCCTGCGGCTGGATGCGCCGCCGCGCGGTGTGGTGGACACGCTGATGTTCTGGCGCCCGGCGGGCCCCGCGGGCATCACCGTCGATCCCACCCGCGAAGCCCAGCGCCTGCGGGAGAATGCGGCGCTCGGCCGCGAATCGACCGAGGGCCAGACCCCGATCGTCCAGCCGCGCCAGCGGACGCTGTGGGAAATGCTGTCGGGCAGCTGACGGCCCGGCCCCGCGCGGGGGCGGGCCGTTCTACCGCCGCCGCGCCTGGCCGGCGGTGAACAGCGCGGCGGAGAGGAAGGCGGTCGCCGCCGCGCCCAGGCCAAGCACGGCCACCTGTCCCTGCGCCAGCCACGCGCCCAGGGCCAGCCCGCCGCAGAGCGCCCCCAGCACGGCGAAGGCCGCGACGCAGACCGCCGAGACCTTCCGGTCCAGATCCTCCGCCCAGCTTTCGGGGGATACCTGTTGCGGCGCGAGGGCCCTCGCGGCGGCCAATAGGGGGAAGCCCGCCAGCGCGGCCATCATCGCCAGTCCGAGAGCCGGGGCGGCCCAATTCCTGACCCATGTCCCGCCCGGCAACGCATCGTGTCCCAGCGCCTGGGGCAGAGACATGGCCACGGCGGAGAGCCATGCCGGGGTCAGCATGGGGCAGGGTGCGGCGGCAGGTGGAGGCGCGTCTGCCGGAAGCGACCCCGCCGAAGGTGGCCGTCCAGGACTGCAAGCCGCCGCGGCATCGGGATACGCGCCAGTGTCGCGCGTTGCGGGGGCCTTGGGGGATTCACGACGTCCTCCATCCTGGGGGTTACCCCGGCCCCGTTCCTGGGGCCGGTTCGAAGGACATCACATGTGATGTCCGGGGCGGCTGATAAGCCGGAACGATTCAAATTCCAAGCGAATTTCCCCAACTTAGTCGAAAAAATATGGATTTACTGTTTATTTGGACATTTCTCGTTCCGTGTTCTTATCGAAAAAAGACGCGGGGCCGGCCGGGCGCCCGGCGGATGATGGGGGTTGGACCCCGAGGCGGTTCCCCGTCATGACCGGACGCGGAACCACTGTCGCCCGCGCCTGCCGCACGGATTCATGCGCCTGGGCGTTCACGCTGTCCCATGATCTGCTCTATCTACGGATCCCGCTTCTCCCCCCAACGCGCCGGGTACCCCGCCTTGACCGATCCGACCCTGCCATCGGCCACGCCCGCCTTCCTCAACCATGACCGGCCGCCGGTGCCGGACCTGGTGGTGCCGCGCGGCGTCCAGCCCTTCCACTTGCACCTGAAGCCCGTCCGCGGCCGGCTGGTGCGCCTCGGCCCGCTGGCCGAGGCCCTGCTGGCCCGCCACGACGCCCAGCACCCGGCGGTGCTGGCGCTGATGGGCCAAGCTATGGCGTTGACCGCCGCGCTCGCCACCGCGTTGAAGTTCCGCGGGTCCTTCAGCCTGCAGGCGAAGGGCGACGGCGCCGTGCCGATGCTGCTGGCCGATTGCACCGAGGCCGGCGCGCTCCGCGGCTATGCCCGCGCCGAGCCCGAGAAGCTTGCCGCCCTGATGGCGGACGGGGCGCTCCACGACGCCAAGGCGCTGCTCGGCTCGGGCTACCTGGCCTTCACCTGCGACCAGGGGCCGGAGATGGACCGCTACCAGGGCATCGTGCCCATCGAGGGCGACACGCTGGCGGAGATGACCGGTACCTATTTCCGCACCTCGGAACAGCTGCGGAGCCAGGTGCACCTGGCCTGCGCCCGCACCGAGGCCGGCTGGCGCGCCGCAGCCCTGGTGATCGAACGGGTGGCCGGCGAAGGCGGCGTCGATCCGCAATCCGATGCCGAGGAGCTGGACGATGCCTGGCGCACCGCCACCGCGCTGGCCGGCACCATCACCGCCGAGGAGTTGCTGGACGACACCCTGACCGGGGAGCGGCTGCTGCATCGCCTGTTCCATGCCGAAGGCCTTTCGCTCGATCGGCCGCGGGCGCTGTCCTATGGCTGCCGCTGTTCGCGGGCGCGGCTGGCGCAGGTGCTGGAAGGCTTTCCCCCCGACGACCTGGACCACATGGCCGAGGACGGCGCGATCACCATGACCTGCGAGTTCTGCAACCTGGGCTTCCGCTTCGAGCGTGCGGAGGTCACCGGGAAGGCGTGAGGGGCCGGCGCAGGGGGGCGGGCGCGAATAACCCTCTCCACCCGCAGGGGGGAGAGGGCAGGGTGAGGGGGGACG
>JBIIRI010000049.1:0-21829 GCA_044341625.1 Roseomonas sp. | reverse complement strand
GCCAGGATGGGGAAGGATTCCTCGGCGATCACGCCCGCAAGCCCTGCCTCCGGCGCGCTCGGCACATTCGGCAGCGCCGGGCTACGGCTGTTCGAGAGCACCGCCAGCGCCCGGATCGCGCCGCCGCGGACCTGACCGATGGACGACGCCATGGTCGGCGCGCCCAGCTGCGATTCGCCCGCGACCAGCGCCACGACGCTCGGCCCGCCGCCGCGGTAATGCACCAGCTCCACCTCGGTCCGGGTGATGCTGCGGAACAGCTCCACCGCCACATGCACGCCGCTGCCGATGCCGGCGGTCGCCATGTTGAAGCGGCCCGGATTGGCCCGCAGCTGCGCCACCAGTTCCTGCGCGTTCTGCGCCGGGAAGCGGGCATTCACGCAGAGCACATAGGGCGAGAACCCCGCCACCGCGACGCCGACGAAATCCTCGGTGGTGTTGTACGGCACCCGCGCCACGATCGCCGGCACGGTGGAGTGGGAGCTGTTGATCAGCACCGTATGCCCATCCGGTGCGGAGCGCGCGACATGCTCGGCGCCGATCACGCTGCCCGCACCGGCCCGGTTCTCGATCACGATGGGCTGGCCGAGCGCATTGCCCGCCGCTTCCGCGATGATGCGAGACACGATGTCGTTCGACCCGCCGGGCGCGAAGGGCACGATCAGCCGCACCGGCCGGTTCGGGCGCCAGGCCTGGGCCAGCGCGCCGGTGGAAAGGATCGCGGGCGCGAAGACCCCGGTCAGGCCAAGGGCAAGGGTTTGCCGGCGCGAAGGCATGGATGACGTCTCCCGTATTGTCCGGCGCTATCCGGCCGGGCTGGCCGGGGCACCGTGTTGCGTCCCAAGAATAGCGCGATCCGCGCGGGATGGGAGGCCCCCCGGCCGAAGCCCCTTAGCGGACCGGAACCTTGCCCCCGCCGCCCGGCGTCTCTCGCACATATAAGGGCTGGCCGAGGCCGCTGAGGCGCCCGCGCAGCCCGGCGATCAGGCGCAGCCCCTCTGCCTCCTCCACCCGGAACCGGGCCGTGCCGGGGGCCGGGTCCAGCTGGTGCAGGTAATAGGGCTTCACCCGGTGCCGCAGCATCGCGCGGAACAGGGCCTCCAGCGCCTCGGCGCTGTCATTCACGCCGCGCAGCAGCACGCTCTGCCCCAGCAGCGGGACGCCGACGCGCCACAGACGCGCCAGCGCGGCCCCGGCATCCGCGCTGAATTCGCGGGCGTGGTTCGCATGGACACACAGGAAGAAGGCCTTCGCCGTCTCCAGCGCCGCGACCAAAGCGGGCGTCACGCGGGCCGGGTCCGCGACCGGGACGCGGGTGTGGATCCGCAGGATCTCGATATGCGGGATGGCCGACAGGCGCTCGATCAGCCAGCCGAGGCGCCTGGGGCTCAGCATCAGGGGATCGCCGCCGGTCAGGATCACCTCCCGGATCGCAGGCGTGGCGGCGAGCCAGGACAGGGCGGCGTCGAGCTCCGCCTCCGTCAGCAGGCCGCCATCGGGGCCGACCACCTCGCGCCGGAAGCAGAATCGGCAATAGACGGGGCAGGCGAGCAGCGGCTTCAGCAGCGCGCGATCCGGGTAGCGGTGGACGATCCCCGGCACCGGCGTGAAGGGGGCGTCGGCCGTCGGGTCCTCGATTTCGTGGGGGGCGGTCAGAAGCTCTGACGGATCGGGGATGTATTGCAGCGCGATCGGGTCGCCCGGCGCCTCGATCAACGCGGCGACCGCGGGGGTGACGGCGATGGAATAGCGGGCGGCGACCTCGGCGGCGGCGGGGGCAAGGGCCTCCGGCAGAAGCCCGGCGGCGACCAGGTCTGCGGGCGTGCGGAGGGTGCGCGGCGGCGCGTCATCGGGCATGGTGCGGTGCCCTAGCCCTTCAAGGCCCGCGCCGTCCATGCCCCGCGAACCCTGGCACCCCGAAAACCTCGCCGCCCGGCTGCCTTTCCTCCGCCGTCGCCAGCGCCTGGTGGCGGACACCCGCGCCTTCCTGACGGCGCGCGGCTACCAGGAGGTCGAGACGTCTGCCCTGGTGCCGGTGCCGGGGATGGAGGTGCATCTGCGCGCCTTCCGCACCCTCTACCGCCCCCATCTGGGCGTGGGGGACCAGGCGGTGCTGTGGCTCCGCACCTCGCCGGAGCTGGCCTTGAAGCGGCTGCTGGTGGCGGGTGCCGGGCCGGTCTTCGAACTGGCGCGGGTGTGGCGCAACGGCGAACTCAGCCCGCGCCACGGGCCGGAATTCACCATGCTCGAATGGTACGCCCCGGGCCTTGGCCTCGATGGGCTGATGGAGGAAACGGAACAGCTTCTCCGCAGCGTGCTGCCCGCGCATGTCGGGCATGGCGGCGTGACGACGGAAATCGCGGCGCCCTTCGAGCGCCTGACGATGGCGGAGGCCTTTCGGGCGCATTGCAACGGCCTCGATATCCTCTCGACCGTGGACGCCGAGAGCGCGGAAGGCGATGCGGCGGCGCTGCACGCAGCGTCCCGCAAGGCGGGTCTCGACCTGCCGGAGGCGCTGGGTTGGGAAGACGCCTTCTTCCACCTGGTGCTGACCCATATCGAGCCCCGCATCGGCCGTGACCGCGCGACCTTCCTGACCCATTGGCCCGCCCCCCAGGCCGCGCTCGCCCGCCGCGACCCGGCCGATCCCCGCGCCGCGCTGCGGTTCGAGCTGTTCGCGGCCGGCCTCGAACTCGCGAACGCCTTCGACGAGCTGACCGACCCGGCCGAGCAACGCGACCGCTTCCGCCGCGACGTCGAAGCCCGCAAGGCCGAAGCGGGGGAGGAAGGGTGGGAGGTGGATGAGGATTTCCTCGCCGCCCTGGAACACGGCATGCCCTCCGGCAGCGGGATCGCGCTCGGCTTCGATCGCCTGGCGATGCTGGCGAGCGGCGCGCAGGACATCGCCCAGGTCCAATGGCTGCCGGGGTTCGCTAGCTGAAAACTTCCAGCACCTCCGCCGTCCGCTCCTGCGGCCAGGCGTAGAAGGTGAAGACATAGGGATCCGACGCGCCGAAGACCGCCGGGTCGGGGCTCGCCACCTGCATCGTCGCGGCATCGAAGGCCGCCAGCGGTCGCATGGCGCCATCCAGCCAGAAGCGCGTCTCATAGCCCAGCGCGGCGAGCAGCGCGGGCACGTCGCGTGTCGCGCCTTCGCGGTGGCGTTCCTCCAGTTCCAGGGACAGCACCGGGCGGCAGCGGCTGAGCGTGGCGCGCGCGCCTTCCAGCACCTCCTGCTCGAAGCCCTCGGCATCGACCTTCATGTGGGTGACATCGGACAGGTCGAGGCTGTCGATTGTGATCACCTCCACCGCATGCGCCTCGGTGGTGACGGAGGCGAAGGCGCCGTAATCCTTGGCGAGGCTCGCCCATTGCTCGGCGGGCACCCCATCCACCACGGGAACCGACAGCATCAGCCGCCCCGGCGCCGCGCCCAGCGCTTCGCGGCGCAGCTCGACATTCGCCAACCCGGCGCAGGCGGCGGCGAGGCGCGCATGGGCGCTCGGCAGCGGTTCGAAGGCCAGCACGCGGGCGCCGGGCAGGCGGGCGAGGGGGAGGGTCAGCAGCCCGTCATGCGCCCCGACATCGAGGATCAGGCCCGGCCGGTGGGTGCGGGTGTGGAAGGTGATCTCATCCATCCACCCGCGCCCCTCCTCAGGCTTTTGCGATGGCTGTGTTCATCGCGCGCACCCCGGCTGCGGGGCCGTCGGGATGATTCCACACCGCGCCGACAACGGCGAGGAAATCCGCGCCGGCGCGTACCAGCGGCGCGCAATTCGCGGCGGTGATGCCACCGATGGCGACGCAGGGGATCTCGAACATCTCGGACCACCATTCCAGCAAGTCTGGCTCCGGCCGGTGGAGCGTTTCCTTGGTCGATGTGGGGAAGAAGGCGCCGAAGGCAACGTAATCCGCGCCGACCTCGCCTGCCTCCATCGCCAGGTGCCGCGACGCATGGCAGGTGATGCCGAGCATCCGATCGGGGCCGAGCCGCTTCCGCGCCGCGGCGTGGTCGCCATCCCCCTGGCCGAGATGGACGCCATCGCACCCGGCCTTGAGGGCGAGGTCCAGCCGGTCATTCATCAGCACCGCGACATCGCGCGCCTGGGCGATGGGCAGGATGGCCTCCGCCGCGCGCAGGATGGCGTCATCTGGCGCATCCTTCAGCCGGATCTGCAGCGCCGCGACATCCCCCCCATCCAGCGCGCGCGCGAGATCATCGACGAAGCCGGGCGGCAGGGTCGGGGGGGTGATGAGGTAGAGGCGGCAGCGCGTATCCATCCGCGCCCTTTGGCGCCTTGGGGCTCGCGGGGCAAGGTGGAAGCGGGAGGGGCAGGTTGGTCGTGCCCCCTCCCCAACCCTCCCCCGCACAGCGGGAGAGGGAGAAGGGCAGGCGTGCGGATTACTTGCTGTAGACGTCGATGATGGCGCCGAGCAGCTTCAGCGCGTCTTCCTTCGGGCGCTGGAAGGCGTTGCGGCCCATGATGGAGCCGTTGCCACCGCCGGCATGGATCGCGCGGACCTCCTTCAGGATGTCCTCCGTCCCCTTCGCCTCGCCGCCCGAGAACACCACCAGGCGACGGCCGCCGAAGCAGGCGTTCACGATGTGCTTGAAGCGCGCCGCGGCGGCGTCCTCGATAGGGTGCTTCTCATAGGTCTTCTTGGCGGCATCGAGGCTGATCGCGCCGGTCGGCGGCTTCACCTTGATGATGTGCGCCCCCGTCAGCGCGGCCATGTGCGCGGCATAGGCGCAGATATCCAGCGCCGTCTCTCCCACCTTGTCGAGCATCGGGCCGCGCGGATAGCTCCACACCACCACCGCCAGGCCGCAGGCCTTGGCTTCCTGGGCGAGCTCGCGCAGCTCCTCCATCATCTCGAACTGGTATTCGGAGCCGGGATAGATCGTGAAGCCGATGGCGGAGCAGCCCAGGCGCAGCGCATCCTGCACCGTCGCCGTCACCGCCTGGTCCTTGGTGGTGGACAGGCTGTTGGAGCTGTTGACCTTCAGGATGGTCGGTATGGTGCCGGCATAGGTGCCGGCCGCGGCCTCGATCATGCCGAGCGGCGCGGCATAGGCGTTCAGCCCGGCTTCCAGCGCCAGTTCGAACATGTAGCGCGGGTCGTAGCCGGCCGGGTTCGGCGCGAAGCTGCGGGCCGGGCCGTGCTCGAAGCCCTGGTCCACGGGCAGGATCACCATGCGGCCGGTGCCGCCCAGGCGGCCGGCCATCAGCATCCGGGCCAGGTTGCCCTTCGTGCCGGGGTTGTCGCTCTCGTACCAGGACAGGATTTCCTGGACCTTGGGCGTCAGGCGCATGGGGGCAATTTCCTCCGGTTCCGGCGGGTTGATGTGGCGCGCGGTCTACAAGCTGGCGCGCCCGCTGTCATCCGGGCGCCGGATCAACCATGCCGCGAGGATGCGGCGGCCATGTGGCATGGCGAGGTCCAGCGCGGACAGGTCGAGCGCCGCCGGCCGCGCGGGCAACAGCGTGGCGCCGGCCGCAGCCGCCGCGCCGGCCACCTGGCCGAAGCCAGTGCAGGCCCCGTCCAGCACCAGCAGCCGGCAGCCGGCCCGCAGCGCGGCCAGCGCCAGCCCAGGTGCCGCGGCGCAGCACAGCGCGTCGCGGAAGGGCGCGCCGGGTGCCTGCCGCGCTGCCGCCGCCACCAGCGCGCGCCAGCCGCCCGCGCCGAGGAAGGCCGCGGCCCCGGGCGCGGAGAGCAACAGCACCTCCCGCCCCGCTGCCAGCGCCAGCGCGGCCGCCGCCTTGGCCGCGTCGCGGACCACAAGGGCCGGCGCGAGGCCAGCTTGCCGTTGACCCGATGCGTCGCTCATGCAAAGCGTGATGAACGGCGGCGAAGCCTGCGGCAAGCCTTGGCTTCGTCGCGATTCGCCAAGCCGGGCGAAGCAGGGTTCGGGGGACCAGGGTGTCGGGCGCACGCAAGGAAACGGCCATGGCCGGCGCCGCCGGAACCACGGGCGCCCATGAGGCGCTGGCGCGGCTCGAGGCGGCGGTGGAACAGTTGGCGATCGCGGCGACGAAGCCGCGCCCACCCGCCATGCCGGCGGGCGAAGGCGTCCCGCGCGAACAGGTGCAGGCCATCGCCGACCGGCTGGATGAGACCATCGCGCGGCTCCGCAACGCGCTCGGCGACGAAGGCTAGGATGTGAGTTCCGCCCCGGGCCATCGCGGCCCGGCGGCGCGGCAGAAAGAATGAGGGTCGGCAGCGCATGGGTCAGGTTACCGTTCGTGTCGGCGGCTACAGCCACCCGGTCTCCTGCGAGGACGGGCAGGAAGCGCATCTCGTCGCGCTCGCCGCCGAGGTCGACAAGCGCGTCATGTCCATCAAGTCGATGGGCGGGCAGTTCGGGGAAGGCCGGCTACTGCTGCTGGCGTCCCTGCTGCTGGCCGATGAGGTGCATGACCTGAAGGTGGCGGTGGCGCAGGCCAAGTCGGGCCAGCCTGTGGCCGCGCCCGCCGAGGATCCCCGCCTCGCGGACCGCATCGCCCGCATCGCGGAGCGCATCGAGGGCATTGCCCAGAACCTCGACCGCGCCTAACTCTGACCGGGCGAGGCTGCCCGGTGCGTGTGGCATCTCAACCCCCGGGGCCAATAAGCAACCTCCGGGGGCTGGCTCTGTCCGGATCGTGGTCCGGGTATCCGGCTCCCACCTGCCCACGCAGGTCTCAGGAGGGTTGTCCCGCCCACGGCCATGGCGGCTTCGCGCTTGGTTTAGCCCTCAGACGGCGGGCGCCGCCTCCGGCGGCTTGCCTTTCGCGCCGACGCACTGGTGCGCCGGTTGGGAGGGCAGTCTGCGCGCGGGGCCGCTTTCGCGGCCCGTTGTCTCTGCCCTCCGGCGGCTTGCCTTGCGCGCCGACGCACTGGCGCGCCGGTTGGGATGGTGCTCTGCGCGCGGGGCCGCTGCGCGGCCCGGGTTTCGGGGCTGATCGGTGGCCGCTAGGGTATCCCAACCGTGGAATTCTGCCCTGTCCTGCTGGCTGATCTGAAGGCCGAGGCCCGCCGTGCGGCGCTGGCCCGGCGGGCGGCGCTCGACCCCGCGCTGGGCGCGGCGCTGGTGCGGGTGGTGCTGGATGGTATGCCGCCGCCGGCGGGCGCCATCGTCGCCGGCTTCTGGCCGATGGGGCAGGAGATCGACCTCCGCCCCTTGCTCCATGCGCTGCATGAACGCGGTCATGCTCTTGTGCTGCCGGTCACGCCCCCGCGCGGCGCGCCGCTGTCCTTCCGCCGCTGGCAACCGGGCGATGTGCTGGAACGGGGGCCGATGGGCACGCGCCAGCCCGCACCGACCGCCGAGGCGTTGACGCCAGATGTCCTGCTGGTGCCGCTGCTCGCCTTCGACCGGCGTGGGCATCGGCTGGGTTATGGCGGGGGGTATTACGATCGCACCCTGGCGGCGCTGCCCGGGGCGGTGACGCTCGGCATCGGCTATGCCGCGCAGGAGCTTGACGAAGTGCCCGCGGGGCCCGAGGACGCGCCCCTTGCGGCCATCGCCACGGAGGCGGGGCTGGTCATCGCCGAAAGCTGAGCCGTCTTGCGCATCCTGTTCCTTGGAGATGTCGTCGGCCGGTCGGGCCGCGACGCCATCATCGCCGCCCTGCCGACCCTGCGCGCGGAGCTCGCGCTCGATTGCGTCATCGTGAACGCCGAGAATGCCAGCCACGGCTTTGGCCTGGCGCCCGATATGGCGCGCGCGATCTTCGCGGCCGGGGCGGATTGCATCACCCTCGGCAACCACAGCTGGGACCGGCGGGAGATCATCCCCTACATGGAAACGGAGCCGCGCCTGCTGCGCCCGCTGAACTACCCGCCCGGCACGCCCGGCCGGGGGGCGGCGGTGATCGAAGCCGGGGCGGGCCGCCGGGTGCTGGTGATGAACGCGATGGGCCGGCTATTCATGGACCCGCTGGACGATCCCTTCCGGGGCGTGCAGGCGGCGCTGGCGGGGCACCGGATGGGGCAGGGCGGGACCGTCGCCGCGGCGGTGCTCGATTTCCACGCGGAGGCGAGCAGCGAGAAGCTGGCGATGGGCCACAGCTTCGACGGCCGGCTGTCGCTGGTGGTCGGCACCCACACCCATACGCCGAGCGCGGATCACCAGATCCTGCCGGGGGGCACCGCCTATCAGACCGATGCCGGCATGTGCGGCGACTATGACAGCGTGATCGGCATGGAGAAGGGCGCGGCCGCGCTGCGCTTCTGGAAGAAGGTGCCGGGCGAGAAGCTGGCGCCCGCCGAGGGGGAAGCGACGGTCTGCGGCTTGTTCGTCGAGACCGACGACGCGACCGGCCTCGCGACCCGCGTCGCCCCGCTGCGTCGGGGCGGGCGGCTGAGTCAGGCCATGCCGTAGCGCGCCCCCGCGAAACCGCTGCGCGGCTTTGCGGGGATGTCGCGATTACGCCCAGACCGCATCTTCGACCGCGATGGTCAGGTGCTGTGTCGCGGTCGCGCCCCAGCCATCCCGAACCTCGAAGATCACCTCGTAGCGGCTGTCGCCATCGGCATCGGCCGGCTGCCTGGTATCCGGCGCCGTCAGGAAGCGCAGCGTGCCGGAGGCGGGGTCCATCATCAGCAGCGCCGCATCCGCCCCGCCGGTGATCCGCCAGCCGAGGCCATCCGCCGCGCGGTCGGTCACGCCGGGCTGATGGATCGCATCATCCTGCCCCTCCGGCACCGAGACCTGCCGCGCGGCGCCACCTGCGAGCACGGGGGGTGTAAAGAGGGGCTCGGGCAGGACGAGGGTGTGAGGCGGCAGAAGGTCCGGTTCAGAGCCAGGGGACTCCGGACCCGTGTCCGATGTCTCCGCCAGCAGCCAAGCGGGCACCTCCGGCAGCAGGCCGGGCGGGAGGCGGATGTCGTCGGGGGCGCGGTGCCGTTCGGGGCCTGGCGTCGCTTCGGTGGCCCAGGCCGCCGGCATCCATTCGATGGACGACCAGATGAACGCATCCCAGGCCGCCGGCACTGGCCAGCCGAGCGCTGCCGGGCTGGTCGTGGGCAGGGGCAGGGGCAGAGGCAGGGGCAGGGGGAGCGCTGTCGGAAGGCCGTGTTCAAGGGGCAGTGTCGGCAGGGACGGGGCCTCGACTTCCCACAGAAGGCCGACGTCGTCCTCCGTGCGGGCTGGCCGCGACCGGCCGCCGCCTGCACCGCTCAGGATGCCCGTAATCCCCGAGATCGAAAATCCTGCCTCGACCATGCCCGCCATCCGCGCCGCACCGGGGCGGCCTGCCAGGATACGGCGACAGCGGGGAAGTCCTGGCGACTTCCGCGTGTGCGGGCGGACCTATCCACGCGCCAGGGGTGAATGATCCCTAAATGGCGCGCTGTCAAGAAAAAGATAACTGTCTCAAAAAACGAACTCAGTGGTGACCCGATGGTTATCGCAGCTCAGCGGTCCGGATTGGCGCGCTGCTGCGCGGGACGACGACCGGGGAGACCTGCGCCGGCGACTGGCGGGTCGCCGAGGCCGGCCGGGCGTTGGCGGTGGGCTGGGGCGTGGTAGCCGGCCGCGTCGCGGCCGCTGGCGGGCGGCTGGTCGTGCTGCGCGCCTGGCTGGCGGCCTGGCTTCTCGGCTGCGCCTGCCTGCGGGCCGGGGCCTGCGACGCCGTTTGCGGCCTGGCGCGTGCGGAGCTCTGGCTGGTCGTGCGGGCCGGCTGCGCTGCCTGCTGGGCGCGCGGCGCGGTGGCCCGCGCGGGCGGCTGCGTCGTCCGAACCGGCTGCGCCACCGGGCTGCCGGGCAGGGAGGCGGCCTGCGCCGTCCGCAGCAGCCCCGGCGCCTGCGCCGTGGCCCGCCCGGCGACGCCGAGCTGGTCGAAGCCGCGATCGAGCAGCCCCGCCATGTGCCGGTCGCGCTCATGCCAGGACGTGCCGCCGAACACCGCGCCGACCACGCGATGCCCGCCGCGGCTCGCGCTGGTCACGATGTTGAAGCCGGAGGCATTGATGAAGCCGGTCTTGATGCCGTCCACGCCCTCGTAGCTTTCGAGCATCCGGTTGTGGTTGCGAATGCGAAGCCCGCCGAACTGTGCGTTGCTGACGCCGAAATAGTGGTAGCGCTCGGGGAAGTCCGCGATCAGGCGCCGCCCGAGCGTCGCCATGTCGCGCGCCGTCGTCACCTGTTCGGTATCCGGCAGGCCAGAGGCGTTGCGGAAGGTGGTACGCGTCATGCCGATCGCGCGGGCGCGCATCGTCATCATCTGGCCGAAGCGCGCCTCCGACCCGCCGGACAGGCGCTCGCCCACCGCCGCGGCCACATCGTTGGCCGAGCGCGTGACGAGGGCGAGGATCGCCTGTTCCACTGTGATCGACTGCCCCGCGCGGATGCCGAGTTTGGAAGGCGGGCGAGAGGCGGCTTCCTCCGAGAAGGTGATGCGGCTGTCCAGCGCGAGCCGGCCGTCCCGCAGCGCCTCGAACACCATGTAGAGCGTCATCATCTTGGTCAGCGAAGCGGGGTGGCGCGTCTCATCCGCGTTGGCGGCGACCAGGACGTTGCCGTTGCGGTTGTCGACCACGATGGCCGCGTAGCGCGGGCTGCCGATCTGGGCGTTTGCGGGCGCCGCCAGGGTGATCGCCCCGGTGGCGAGGAAGGCGCAAGCCAGAAGGCTCCCGCGCAGGGCATGCCCAAGACGCATCCGCGATGATTCCCCCTGGCGCGGCACCCCCTCGGGCCGCGCCGGTTGAACCAATCTATTGAATACGGTCGCGCCGTGTCCAGCGTCCAAAGATAGAACGCATAGTTAAGGCAATCACTTGGCGGGTGAAGTTGCGGCGCGCCGCGAGGTGCAACCCGCGATATGCCGCGCCCCGCCGGGGGCGATCCGGGGGTGGTGCGGGGATGGCTCGGAAAGGTTGCTGCGGATTTATGCTGCGCTGCAAAAAAATGCTTGCAACAGCCCAACGGGGACACCTACAACGAGCCACGTGCTGCGGTGCAGCAAAATCCTCGGGGCCGGGTCTTCGGCTCCCGGCGGGCCAAGGAGCCCGCCGCCAGCGAAGGAGCGGGACCATGGCTTCGGTACCGAAGGACACCAAGCGCGCGATCGCGCTGGTTGCGTCGGCGCAGGGCGCGCAGGCGAAGAAGATGGTTGAGGACAGCGCCACCCAGGCGCGTGCAACGATGGAGAAGAGCATGGAACAGGTGACGAAGCAGGCCGAGACGTTCTTCAAGGCCGCCGAGGAGGCCGCTGAGTTCGGCCGCGGCAACATCGAAGCGATGACCAAGTCGGCGCAGCTCTTCGCCGTCGGCTTCCAGGACATCGGCAAGCAGGTCTTCGCCGTGACGCAGGCCCTGACCGACCACGCCCTGGAAAGCGCCAAGGCCCTGGCCGCCGTGAAGTCCCTGAAGGAAGCCGCCGACATCCAGGCCGCCTTCGCCAAGGCTTCCATGGAGCGGTCCATGAGCGAAGTCTCCAAGCTGCAGGAAGCCTCGCTCCGCCTGGCCGAGCAGGCCGCGGCCCCGATCACCGCGCGCATGACGCTCGCGGCCGAGAAGTTCGGCAAGCCGCTCGCGGCCTGACCCGACAGCCCGGGCGCCGCCCCGGGCCGATCGACGCTGGGCCCGGCCAGCTCACCCCGCGGGGTGGGCCGGCCGGGCCCTTCTGCGTTCGGGGTGGGGCGCCGGCCGCAACGTCGCGGTCACCTTCCTTGCGCATCATCGCTTCAGGGCCTTCACTCCCGGCCCGGCGCTCCGATATCCTGTCGCGGCGCCCCCGTGGACGGGGGGCGCTGGGCGGGCGGGGCGCGGTTCCGGTCGCCCTGTGGCGTCCGGCATCGTCACCACGTCGACCACACCACTTCGACCAGACCACGCGCACCAAGGCAGGCATGAGCGATACCGACAAGCGCAACGGGCCGGGCGGCGGCAACGGCACGGGCACCGAGGGGCCGAACACCGGCGTCGTCGTCAAGGCGCGCCCGCGCACCCGCAAGCCGTCCATGTACAAGGTGCTGATGCTGAACGATGACTACACGCCGATGGAATTCGTCGTCCATGTCCTCGAACGCTTCTTCGCCAAGACCCGGGATGAGGCGACGCGCATCATGCTGCATGTGCACCGGCGCGGCGTGGGCGTCTGCGGCGTCTTCACTTACGAGGTCGCCGAGCACAAGGTGACGCAGGTGATGGACCTGGCGCGGCAGAATCAGCACCCGCTCCAGTGCACCATCGAAAAGGAGTGATGTGCCGCGCTCGGCAGGCCGCGGCATCATTCCCGCTGGACTTTCCCACCCGCTTTCCGCCATGCCTGCCCATGATCTGTTTTTTGGGGCCGGCTTTTGGGGTACCCGCCCGGAACAAGAAGGCGGGCCCCTATCGCAAGGGGGAGGGAGTGACCACATTGAGGGCAACCCCGGCCTGGACGCTCCGTTGAGCGCCCGGGCCACCCGTTAGGGAGCGTCACCAGCATGCTGTCCCGCAACCTCGAGCAGACGCTCCACCGGGCCCTCGGACTGGCGAATGAGCGTCGCCACGAATACGCCACCCTCGAGCACCTGTTGCTCGCCCTGGCCGACGATACGGATGCGGCCACCGTGCTCCGCGCCTGCGGCGTGGATGCCGAGAAGCTGAAGCGCGACCTGGCCGAGTTCCTCGACAAGGACCTCGCCGGCCTCGTCTCCGACCGGGCGGGAGAGGCGAAGCCGACCGCCGGCTTCCAGCGCGTGGTCCAGCGCGCCGCGATTCATGTGCAGTCGAGCGGGCGCGACGAGGTGACGGGCGCGAATGTGCTCGTCGCCCTGTTCTCGGAACGCGAGAGCCACGCGGTCTATTTCCTGCAACTGCAGGACATGACGCGGCTGGACGCGGTGAACTTCATCAGCCACGGCATCGCCAAGTCGCCCGGCCGCAGCGCCGCGCGCCCGGTGCAGGGCACGCCGCCCGCCGGCGCCTCCTCCTCCGAGGAGCAGCAGGACAAGGACGAGAAGCCGCAGCGCGGTCAGCGCGGCCAGGACGCGCTGACCAATTACTGCGTCAACCTCAACAAGAAGGCCCAGGCCGGCAAGATCGACCCGCTGATCGGCCGCGACAGCGAGATCGAGCGGACGATCCAGATCCTGTGCCGCCGTACCAAGAACAACCCGCTTTATGTGGGCGATCCGGGCGTGGGCAAGACCGCCATCGCGGAGGGCCTGGCCAAGCGGATCGTCGAGGGCGACGTGCCCGAGGTGCTGTTGAAATCCACCATCTTCGCCCTCGACATGGGCAGCCTGCTGGCCGGTACGCGCTATCGCGGCGATTTCGAGGAACGGTTGAAGGCGGTGGTGAACGAGCTGGAGAACCAGCCGGGCTCGATCCTGTTCATCGATGAGATCCACACGGTGATCGGCGCGGGCGCGACATCGGGCGGTGCGATGGATGCGTCGAACCTGCTGAAGCCGGCGCTGGCCCAGGGCACGCTGCGCTGCATCGGCAGCACGACCTACAAGGAATACCGCAACTACTTCGAGAAGGACCGCGCGCTGGTCCGCCGCTTCCAGAAGATCGACGTGAACGAGCCGACGCTGGAAGACGCGGTGAAGATCCTGCAGGGCCTCAAGACCAATTACGAGAAGCACCACAAGGTGCGCTACACGCCCGAAGCCATCCGCGCCGCGGTGGAGCTGTCGGCGAAGTACATCCACGACCGCAAGCTGCCCGACAAGGCGATCGACGTGATCGACGAGGTCGGCGCGTCCCGCATGCTGCTGCCGGAGAACAAGCGGCGGAAGACGGTCACGCTGAAGGATGTGGAGGAGATCGTCGCGAAGATCGCGCGCATCCCACCCAAATCCGTCAGCGCCGACGACAAGGAAGTGCTCCGCACGCTGGAACGCGACCTGAAGGGCATGGTCTTCGGCCAGGACAAGGCGATCGAGGCGCTGGCGGCCGCCATCAAGCTGTCCCGCGCCGGGCTGCGCGACGCGGAAAAGCCGATCGGCAACTACCTGTTCGCGGGCCCGACCGGTGTCGGCAAGACCGAGGTCGCCAAGCAGCTGTCGAAGACGCTCGGCATCGAATTGGTGCGCTTCGACATGTCGGAATACATGGAACGTCACAGCGTCTCGCGCCTCATTGGCGCGCCGCCGGGCTATGTCGGCTTCGACCAGGGCGGCTTGCTCACCGACAGCATCGACCAGCATCCGCATTGCGTGCTGCTGCTCGATGAGATCGAGAAGGCGCACCAGGATCTCTACAACATCCTGCTGCAGGTGATGGACCACGGGAAGCTCACCGACCACAACGGCAAGACCGTGGATTTCCGCAACGTCATCCTCATCATGACGACGAATGCGGGTGCCGCGGACATGGCCAAGCCCGTGATCGGCTTCGGCCGCGAGACCCGCGTGGGTGAGGACCAGGAAGCGATCCAGCGCCTGTTCACGCCGGAATTCCGCAACCGCCTCGACGCCGTCATCTCCTTCTCCGGGCTGAGCCAGGAGATCGTGGCGCGTGTCGTGGACAAGTTCGTCATGCAGCTGGAAGCCCAGCTGGCCGACCGCAACGTGACCATCGAATTGTCCAGCGCGGCGCGCGAGTGGCTCTCGGAACGCGGCTACGACCCGCTCTATGGCGCGCGGCCGCTGGCGCGGGTGATCCAGGAATACATCAAGAAGCCGCTGGCGGAGGAACTGCTGTTCGGCAAGCTTGCCAAGGGCGGCGCGGTGAAGGTCGGGCTGAAGGACGGCGCGCTGTCCTTCGACTACATCGAGGCCTCGGCCCCCGCTTTGCCCAAGCCCGAGGAAGGCGAGGGCGACGCCCCGGAACGCGAGCCGGAGGCGGCTGGCTGACGCGCCCGCATCTGGCGGAAACCGGAAAGGCGTGGTCCCCTCGGACCACGCCTTTTTTCATTCGGGGGAGCTTCGATGACGACCGACACGCGGATCGAGGATTGGGACAGCTACAGCGCGGGCTTGCGCGAACGCGGCAAGGAATTCTCTGCGCTGCACCCTGAACTGATGAAGGGCTTCGGCGCGCTGAACCGCGGCGCTTCCACCACCAAGCATATCGACGCCAAGACACGGGAATTCATCGCGCTGGCGGTGGCCGTCACCACCAAGTGCCAGGGCTGCATCGATGCCCATGCGCGCAAGGCCAAGGCCGCCGGCGCGACGAAGGAAGAGATCGTGGAGGCGCTCGGCGTCGCCATCGCGCTCAATGCGGGCGCCGCGCTGACCTATTCCTTCCACGTCCTCGACGCGCTGGACGGGACGGGGCAGGGGTAAGCGCCCGACCCGCGAAGGCGGAATCGCCGCGCAGCCCTTCAGCGGTTCGAGCAAAGGCCAGGGGTGTGATCTACCCTGCCGATCACGCCTGCAGCGCCTCCCGCGCCTGCATCAGCGCCTGGCGCTGGGTGGCCGTCACCTCAGGGTAGTGCAGGCCGAGCCCTTCCAGCGCGCGGGCGATGGCCGCGACGACGACCAGCCGCGTGAACCATTTCCGGTCCGCCGGCACGACATACCAGGGCGCGTGCGGCGCGGCGGTGGCGCGGATCGCGGCCTGGTAGGCCTTCATGTAGTCGCCCCAGTGCTGGCGTTCCGTCACGTCATTCGCGCTGAACTTCCAGTTCTTCTCCGGCTCGTCGATGCGCTTCAGGAAGCGGCGGCGCTGTTCCTCCTCGCTCACATGCAGGAAGAATTTCAGCACCACCACGCCCTGCCGCGACAGGTAGCGTTCGTAAGCCGCGATGTCCTCCAGCCGCTCATCCCAGATGCGCTTCGTCACCAGCTTCGGCGGCAGCTTCTGGCGGTCGAGGATGGTGGGATGCACGCGCGCCACCAGCACTTCCTCGTACCAGGACCGGTTGTGAATCCCGATCTGGCCGCGCTGCGGCAGCCAGTGCTGGTGCCGCCAGAGGAAATCATGGTCGAGCTCGGTCGCGTTCGGCGCCTTGAAGGAGGCCACATGGCAGCCTTGCGGATTGACGCCGGAGAAGACGTGCTTGATCGCGCTGTCCTTCCCCGCCGCATCCATCGCCTGGAAGATGCATAAGACCGACCAGCGATCCTGCGCGTAGAGCATGTCCTGCTGCGTCGCGAGGTATTGCACGCCGCGCTGCAACAGCTCCGGCGCGCCATCCCTGTCCAGATCGAGCCCGCCATCGTCATCGGGCTTGTGGTCGCGTAGCCGGAAGCCCTTGCCGTCCTCGACCCGGTAGCGTGCCAGAAGCTTCTCGACGCGCTTATCCATCATGGCCTCCCCTGCCGTGCCGCCGAAGATCGTTCCGGTCGCAGCATCCACGCCATGGACAGCAGT
The DNA here is from genome assembly GCA_044341625.1 of Roseomonas sp. GTDB lineage: Bacteria > Pseudomonadota > Alphaproteobacteria > Acetobacterales > Acetobacteraceae > Falsiroseomonas. The sequence continues at coordinate 5,589 of JBIIRI010000049.1, read as the reverse complement.
TGCAAGAACAGCGTGAGCGCGAAGGCCCAAGCGTAGCCCGCGGACGCCCAGCCCCCCGCTTCCGTGCGCGGCCAGAGATCGAGGATCCAGCCGATGGCGTTCTGCAGGATGAAGACCATCACCAGCATGGCGAGGTTGATGGCGGTGGCGACGCGCGCGGCCAGCGCCGGCGTGAAGCCCTGCCCGATCGCGGCATAGCCCGCAGGCCCCGCCGCGCCGCACAGCGCGAAGACGAACCACAGCGACCCGATCACCGCCGGATGATGCGACAGGTCGAGGATCAGCAGCGCCTGCACCGCCGCCATCCCCGCGATGGCCACATGGGGCATCGTCATCGGCGCCCAGCCCCGCGCCTGCAGGAAGGACGCCGCCTGGCCGAAGCCCGCGCTGCCGACCATCAGGCCGAGCGCGTAGAACAGCAGCAGGATCGCGCGCTCCGCCTCATCCAGCCCGCCGACATCGCGTAGCCACGGCCCGGCCCAGAGCCCCTGATAGGTGAAGTTCATCGCCGATAGCAGCGCGATGGCCGGCGCCAGACGGATGAAGGCGGGCTGCGCGAAGATCCGCCCGAATTCGCGCGCTTCCGTCATCAGGCTGCGCCGCGGCGGCGGCGCGCCCGGCCCGCGATCCGGCACCGCCAGCCAGATCCAGCCCGCGACGAGGAAGGCCATCGCACCGAGCAGCAGGAACACGCCGCGCCAGCCCAGCAGCGGCACCAGCATCGCCGCCGGCAGCGTCGCCGCCAGGCTGCCGAGCGAGCCGACGAAGACGCCCCAGCCGGTGTAATGCGCCACGCGGTCCTTCGGGTACCATTGCGTGTTGACCTTCAGCATCGCGATCAGCCCGGCGGAGATGCCGAGCCCCGTGACGACGCGCCCGACCGCGAGCGTCATCGGCCCCGTCGCCAGCGCGCACAGCGCGAAGCCGGCCGCCGCCACCAGCGCCAGCACCGCCTGCACGCGCCGTGCGCCCCAGACATCGATGGCCAAGCCCACGGGCAGCTGCGCCGCCGCGTAGGAGGCGAAGAACATCGCGGCGAGCAGCCCGAGCTCGCTGGCCGATAGCGCGAATTCCACCGCCAGCAGCGGTCCGATCGTCGCGATCAGCGTGCGGCTGGCCTGGTTGGTGAAGTTCAGCGACGCGAGTGGAAGGGTGAGCCGCGCGAAGGACGGCGCGGTCATGGCAGCCGCAGCCGGATGCTGACCGGGCAATGGTCCGACAGGCGTTCGCGGTAGCTGCGGTCACGCTCGGCATAGACGAGCACATTCATGGAATCCGCCACCACCCATTGCGCGGCCGGGCCGCCGGGCAGGATGTGGCTGACGAAGGGCCGCCCGCCGCGCGCATCCGACCAGCAGGGAGAGGAGAAGCCGGCGGTGGGGCGCGCCAGCGGCGTGCCGGCCTCGACGATCCGCAGCAGGTCGTCGCGCGTGCTGATGCGCCGGTTGAAATCGCCGAGCACGGCGAAGGCGACGCCTTCCCGCCGCCGCGCTTCGACCCAGGCGGCGATGATGCGGGCCTGTTGCGCGATGCCCTCGCAATCGGGCGGGGGGCTTTGCAGCAGCGGCTCGTCGCGGCAGCCGGCGTTGAGGTGGACGGATAGCAGGCGCAGCCGCGTGCCCTGCGGCGTCTCCACCGTGATGTCGGCGCCGCGGCGCAGGCTGCGCCGCGCCCCGGCGCGGATGTCGAGCTCCACGAGATCACGGTTACGGATCATCCGCAGGCTGCGGCGCACGGCGAAGCCGGGGCGCTGGGTGTCCGTCTCATCGGTCAGATGGATTGTGTAGAGCGCGGGGTCGAAGACGCGCGAAGCGGCCGCTTCCCCGTCGATTTCCTGGATCGCCACGATGTCGGCGTTGAGCCGCTCGGCGTAGCCGCGCAGCAGGCGAAAATCCTCGGGCGTGCGGGCGCGGATGTCGCGCGGCAGGTCCGGGTGGCCGGTGGGCTTCAGTGTCAGCCAGGCGATGTTCCAGGTGGCCAGCCGGATCTCCTGCTGCGCCCGCGCGGGCAGCGGCAGAAAAAGAAGGCAGGCGAGCAGGGCGGGGAGGATGCGGCGCATCCCACCCCTATAGCAGCGCCGGCGCCACCTCGTCGCGGGCTGGCTCGGCGACGGCGAGCGGGCGTGCGCCGCAGGCCAGCAGGAATCCAGCGATGGCGTCGTAGCGCGCCGCATCGCGCGTCGCGTCGTGGAAGGGATCGCCCGCGCGGCTGCCTTCCGGCACCCAGATCACGGTCTCGTAGCGCGCGCGCGTCAGCAGCACGCGGTAGGTGTTGCGGATATAGGTCGCCTCCGCCGCGCCATGCACCCGCTGCCAATCCCGCCCGGCGAAGCGCCATCCCTGCCAGCCCTCGGCGTCGCGGCGGAAATCGAGATCCCAGGCGAGCCCGACCGTGTCGAGTTCCAGCCCCTGGCAGGCATATTCGGTCGCCGCCACTTCCAGCGCGTCGGAGGCGCGGATATCCGGCCAGCGTTCCAGGAACCATGTGACCGGTTCGTCAGTGCCCATCAGCTGCGCGTCGAAGCCCTCCGCCCGCAAGCGACGGGCGCCGGAGGACCGCACGAAGCCCGCGCGGCGCAGCCCGGGCGTGAGCGCACGCAGCGCGACCCGTGCCTGCCGCAGCGAACGCGTGACGAAGACGGGCATGTCGTTCCCCATCGCGCGCGCATGCGCCGCCGCTTCCGCCGCATCGCCCCGCAGCGCCGCATCCACCCATGCCGCGCCCCGCTCTGCACGCACGCTGCGGAGCGAGACGGTGAGGTCGAGGTCAGGGTCCAGCCGCAGCCAGGGCGGGTGCCCCTGCGTCAGGCGCTGCGCCGGTTCCGTCGCCTCCAGCGCGCGTGGCGCGGCCACGGCGCGCCAGCCGGGGGTGGCCGCGATCACCGCGCCCCATTCGGCGAGTCCAGCCTCACCCGTGTTGATCTCCTGCCCATTGCCGATCAGCGCGACGATGCCGGCGAAGCCCGGATGGCGGCCCATGATCTCCAGCGTGTGGGCCGGCTCGCTCATCGTCAGGGTGCTGACGCGGCGCTGCGTGTCGCGGCTGGCCTGGTCGGCATCCCAGGCGCGCTGGGCCTCGTCGAAGACGATCACGCGCTCGGCCGGTGGGTCCTGGCGGCGGGCGTTGTCGGCCAGGAAGCGGTGCACATTCTGCAAGGCCTGCGAGGTCTCCTGCCGCGCCTGCCGCAGCCGCCCGGCCAGGCTTCGGCGCAGCGGGTCGGCGGCGGGGCCGAGGGCGAGGTCGAGGCCTGCGCGATTGCAGGCCAGCGCTTCCCGCAGCACGGCCACCAGCGGTGCGTTGCCGGTGAGGAAGGCGGTGCCCTCCCGCCGCGTCTCGCCGAAGACGACGTTCAGGCCGCACAGCGTCTTGCCGGCGCCGGGGATGCCGGTGACGAAGACAACGACCCGCTCGCCCGCCTCGCGCGCCTCGCGCAGGGCGCGCTCGATGGCCTCCGTGGTGCGGGTCAGGTTCGCGGTGTCGGCACGGGCGGCGGCGATCTCGGCGACGCTGTTGCGGGCGAAGAGCGTGGCGGCGGCCTCCACGATGCTCGGCACCGGGCGATAGGGCGCCGCGCACCAGGCGGCGCCGTCTAGCGGCGTGGCCGCCTCCGGCAGGGTGCGGGCCAGATGCCGCAGCAGGCCGGGCAGGGTGGCGGCACCCGCTTCCGCCACCGCATGCACGCCGGGCAGCGGCAGCGGCGATTGCAGTGGGGCAGGGGCCTCGCAGCGCGTGGCGACGACGATAGGGATGATCGGATGCGCGCGGCTCAGCGCGTGGAAGTCGAGCAGGTCCTGGGCGTAATCCTCCGCCTGGGCGCGAAAGGCGGGGGTGATCTTCGTCGCGCCGGCCTTGAATTCCAGCACCAGGATGGCGCGGTCGGTCAGCAGCACCGCATCGATCCGCTTTTCCAGCCGCAGCAGCTCGTATTCGAAGGCGATGCGCCAGCCATGCCCGCCGGCCTCCCGCACCGCCGCTTGCAGGATGGCCGCCTGCGCGCGCCAGGCGTCGAGCTGCGCCGGTTCGCCGGGCAGGCGGCGCGACATCTGCGTGGCGGCGAGCCGCGCCGCGACCTCATCCGGCGTGAGGCCGAGCAGCTCCGCGCCGGTGCAGGCGAACCAGGGCGTCATGCCCTGAGGCTAGACGTTGCGGTTCCGATTCGTCGAGTTCGTCGTCCTAGCGCCGCGCGGGCCAGGTCGCCAGCAGCAGCGAGCACATCAACAGGAAAAACCCCGCCGCATGTACGCCGGTGAAGACCTCGCCCAGCAGCCCGACCGCGACGGCGGCGGCGGTGGCGGGCAGGAAGGCGGTGAAGATGCCGGCGAGGCCGGCCGGTGCGCGCTTCATCCCCGCATACCAAAGCAGCAGGCACAGCACGCTCGATGTCAGGCTGTGGAAGACCAGCAGCGCCGAGACCTCAGGCGCCGCCAGCGCCGCGATGGAGCCCAGCACGGGCAGGCACAAGGGCAGCAGCATCAGCAGCGAGAAGACCTGCATCCAGAAGGTCGCGGTGATGACCGGCACGCGGCCGGCGATGCGGCGCGCGAGCAGGACATACATCGCCTCTCCGCACACGCCGGCGAAGACCAGCAGATTGCCCAGCGCGCTGCCATGCCCATCGGCCGCCACCCGCGCGATCACCAGCGCGCCCATGCCGAAGGCCGCAAGCGCCACCGCCGCCCATTGGCGCGGCGGCAGCTTCTCTCGCAGCCACAGCGCGCCGCCCACGGCAACCACGGCCGGCAGCGTCGCCAGGATCAGCCCCGCTTCCAGCGCCGTGGTGCGCTGCAAGCCCGCGAGAAGCGCGACATTGTACAGCACCGTGCCGAAAGCCGCCTGCCAGGCCAGGTTCCGCGCTGTCGCGCCATCGATCCCGATACGCCCTTCCATCGCCCGCGCCAGGGGCCACAGCACCGCGACCGCCAGCGCGCAGCGCAGGCCGAGGATCATGGCAACCGGCAGGTCCTCCGCCAGCAGCTTCGCCACGCCGACATTGGCGCCGACCAGCGCCATGGACAGCGCGAGCTGGGAATAGGCGAGGATCACGCGGCGCGGCGTGGATGTGGGGTGATCATGCCTCCCCATCCTTGCGGAAGGGCGAGAGGGTGGCCAGCGCCGCCATCTCCCGCAGCATGGCCGGGCGTTCGCGATCCAGGAAATCGGCGACCGCCGCGCGCAGCCCGGCATGGGCGATCCAATGGGCGGAATAGGTCGGGACGGGCAGGTAGCCGCGCTGGATCTTGTGCTCGCCCTGGGCGCCGGCCTCGACGCGGGATAGCTTGTGCTCGATCGCGAAATCGATGGCGCGGTAGTAGCAGAGCTCGAAATGCAGGAAGGGCGCATCGACCACCGCGCCCCAGTTGCGGCCATGCAGCGCATCGGCGCCAAGCAGGTTCAGCGCACCGGCCACCGGTTCGCCATCCTGCTCCGCCACCATTAGCACGACGCGATCGCCGAGATGCTCGCCCAGCAGCGGCCAGAAGCGGCGGGTCAGATAGGCGCTGCGACCCCAGCGCTTGTCGGTGGTGGCCTGGTAGAAGCGGTGGAAGGCCGCCCAATGCCGCGCCGTGATCTCATGCCCCCTGAGCGTCT
>JBIIRI010000162.1:0-7528 GCA_044341625.1 Roseomonas sp. | reverse complement strand
GGATTGCGTCCGCACCGCGGTGCGCCAGGATGCGGCCTCCGTCACCTGCCTCTATCGCCGCGACAAGGCGAACATGCCGGGCTCGATGCGCGAGGTGTACAACGCCGAGGAAGAAGGCGTGCGCTTCGAATGGCTCGGCGCGCCGGAGGCCTTCCGGGGGGAGGGCAATGTGCGCGCCGTCATCGCGCAGCGCATGCATCTCGGCCTGCCCGACGCCACCGGCCGCCAGCAGGTGACGCCGGTGCCGGATGGCCGCTTCGAGTTGCAGGCGGATCTCGTCGTCATGGCGCTTGGCTTCGACCCCGAGGACCTGCCCACCGCCTTCCAGGAACCGGCGCTGCCGGTGACCAAGTGGGGCACGCTGAAGGTGGACCACCGCACCATGATGACCGCGCTGCCCGGCGTCTTCGCCGCCGGCGACATCGTGCGCGGCGCGTCCCTTGTCGTTTGGGCGATCCGCGACGGCCGCGACGCGGCCGAGCAGATGCACCACTACATCCAGCAGAAGGCGAGCACCCTCGCCGTGGCCGCGGAGTGACCGCCATGACCCATGGGACCGAGAACGGCGCCGAATTCGCCGCCCGCTACGTCGCCAACCGCGCCCTGCTGGAAGACGCGGGCATCGATGTGACGGAGCATGACGCCTGCGGTGTCGGCCTCGTCGCCTCGCTGGACGGCAAGGCGTCCCGCAAGGTGGTGCAGGCCGGCATCGACGCGCTGAAGGCCGTCTGGCATCGCGGCGCCGTGGATGCCGATGGGAAGACCGGCGACGGCGCCGGCATCCATATCGAGATCCCGCAGGATTTCTTCGCGGAGGTTGTGCAGCGCGGCGGCGACAAGGTGAAGCCGGGCCGCATCGCGGTGGGCATGGTGTTCCTGCCGAAGACCGATCTCGGCGCGCAGGAACGCTGCCGCCAGATCGTCGAGACCGAGGTTCTGAACGCCGGCTACGCCATCTATTCCTGGCGCCAAGTGCCGATCGACGTCGCCTGCATCGGCGAGAAGGCGAACGCCACCCGCCCCGAGATCGAGCAGATCCTGATCTGGGACCCCGAGCAGCGCGACGAGGCGAGCTATGAGCGCGACCTCTATGTCATCCGCCGCCGGATCGAGAAGCAGGCGATCGCGGCGCAGATCCCGGAACTCTACCTCTGCTCGCTGTCCTGCCGGTCCATCATCTATAAGGGGATGTTCCTGGCCGAGAGCCTGACCGAATTCTTCCCGGACCTGCTCGACGAACGCTTCGTTTCGCGCTTCGCGATCTACCACCAGCGCTACTCGACCAACACCTTCCCTACCTGGCGCCTGGCCCAGCCCTTCCGTACGCTGGCCCATAACGGCGAGATCAACACGCTGCACGGCAACGCGAACTGGATGAAGAGCCACGAGACAAGGCTCTCCCACAAGCTGCTCGATGCCTGCATGGACGACATCAAGCCGGTGGTGCAGGCGGGCGGCAGCGACACCGCCACGCTCGACAACGTGTTCGAGCTGCTGGTGCGCGGCGGGCGTGACGCGCCGATGGCCAAGGCGATGCTGATTCCCGAAAGCCTCGGCAACAACGCCACGATGCCGGAAGCGCATCGGGACCTGTTCCTCTACTGCAACGCGGTGATGGAGCCGTGGGACGGGCCGGCCGCGATCTGCGCCACGGACGGGCAGTGGGTGATCGGCGGGCTCGACCGCAACGGGCTGCGCCCGATGCGCTACAGCGTCACCGATGACGGGCTGCTGATCGTGGGCTCCGAGACCGGCATGGTGAAGCTGTCGGAGGACCAGATCCTGATGAAGGGCCGCGTCGGCCCCGGCCAGTGCATCGGCGTCGATCTTTCGACCGGCCGCTTCTATGGCGACACGGAACTGAAGGACGCGCTGGCCGCGCGCAAGCCCTTCGGCCAGTGGGTGAACCGCACCACGCGCATCGACGGCATCGTCAAGGCCGCGGCCGATGAGCAGGCGAGCTTCGCCGCCGAGGCGCTGCGCCGCCGCCAGCTCTCGGTCGGCTACACGCTGGAGGAGCTGGAGACGATCCTCCACCCGATGGTGGAAGATGCCAACGAGGCGGTCGGCAGCATGGGCGACGACACGCCCGTGGCCGTGCTGTCGGGCCAGTATCGTGGCCTGCACCATTATTTCCGCCAGTCCTTCAGCCAGGTGACCAACCCGCCGATCGACAGCTTGCGCGAGACGCGGGTGATGTCGCTCAAGACCCGGCTCGGCAATCTCGGGAACATCCTCGATGAGGACCCGACGCAGTGCGACATGCTGATGCTGGACAGCCCCGTGCTGTCCAACGCCGAATTCGCCGCGATGCGGGAATACATGGGCGACACCGCCTGCGTGGTGGATGCGACCTTCCCGGTCGCCGAGGGCGAGCAGGGGCTCCGCCGCCACATCGAGCGCATCCGCCGCGAAGCGGAAGACGGCGTGCGGTCCGGCTGCACCCATGTCATCCTGAGCGATGAGAACCAGGGCCCGGACCGCGCCGCGATCCCGATGATCCTGGCGGTCGGCGGCGTGCACACGCATCTGGTCCGCAGCTCGCTCCGCACCTTCACCTCGCTGAATGTGCGCTGCGCGGAAGCGATCGACGTGCATTACATCGCTGTGCTGATCGGCGCGGGTGCGACCACCGTCAACGCCTATCTGGCGCAGGAAAGCATCGCTGACCGCCATCGCCGCGGCCTGTTCGCCAACCTGTCGATGAAGGATTGCGTCGCCCGCTACAAGAAGGCGGTGGACAAGGGTCTGCTCAAGATCATGTCCAAGATGGGCATCTCGGTGCTCAGCTCCTATCGCGGCGGCATGAACTTCGAGGCCATTGGCCTGTCGCGCGCGCTGGTGGCGGAATTCTTCCCCGGCGTGGCGTCCCGCATCTCCGGCATCGGCCTGTCGGGCATCGCGCGGCGCGTGCTGGCGATGCATGCGAAGGCGTGGGACGCGGATGCGGTGGCGCTGCCCATCGGCGGTCTCTACAAGCTGCGCCGGCGTGGCGAGAACCATGCCTTCGACGGCAGCTTGATCCACACGCTGCAGAAGGCGGTGGAGACGGACAGCTACCAGACTTTCAAGCGCTACACCGACGGCGTCCGCAAGCTTCCGCCCGTCGCGCTGCGCGACCTGCTCGATTTCCGCACCGAGGGCGCGAAGCCCGTGGCCATCGAGGAGGTCGAGAGCATCACCGAGATCCGCAAGCGCCTCGTCGCGCCCGGCATCTCGCTCGGCGCGCTGAGCCCGGAGGCGCATGAGACGCTGTCCATCGCCATGAACCGCATCGGCGCGCGGTCCGATTCCGGCGAGGGCGGTGAGGATCCGGCCCGCGCCCGCCCGCGCGCGAATGGCGACAACGCCAACAGCGCGATCAAGCAGATCGCCTCCGGCCGCTTCGGCGTGACGGCGGAATACCTCAACAACTGCCGCGAGATCGAGATCAAGGTTGCCCAGGGCGCCAAGCCCGGCGAAGGCGGCCAGCTGCCCGGCTTCAAGGTGACGGAGCTGATCGCGAAGCTGCGCCATTCGACGCCGGGCGTGATGCTGATCTCGCCCCCGCCGCACCACGACATCTATTCGATCGAGGATCTGGCGCAGCTCATCTACGACCTGAAGCAGATCAACCCGGATGCGACGGTCTGCGTGAAGCTCGTCGCGCGGTCCGGCATCGGCACCATCGCGGCCGGCGTCGCGAAAGCCAAAGCGGACGCGATCCTCATCAGCGGCCATTCGGGCGGCACCGGCGCGTCCCCGGTTTCCTCCATCAAGTATGCAGGCCTGCCGTGGGAGATGGGGCTGTCCGAGACGCACCAGGTGCTGCAGCTGAACCGGCTGCGCCATCGCGTGCGCCTGCGGACCGATGGCGGCATCAAGACCGGCCGCGACGTGGTCATCGCCGCGATGCTCGGCGCCGAGGAATTCGGCATCGGTACCGCGAGCCTGGTCGCGATGGGCTGCATCATGGTGCGCCAGTGCCATTCCAACACCTGCCCCGTCGGCGTCTGCACGCAGGATGAGGCGCTGCGCGCCAAATTCGCGGGCAGCCCGGAGAAGGTGATCAACCTGTTCAGCTTCGTGGCCGAGGAAGTGCGCGAGATTCTCGCCGGGCTCGGCTTCCGCAAGCTGACGGATGTGATCGGCCGCACCGACCTGCTGCGCCAGGTCAGCCGCGGGTCCGACGATCTCGACGACCTCGACCTGAACCCGCTGCTGGTGAAGGCCGATGCCGGCCCGCACCCGGCGTGGTGCGACATGGAAGGCCGGAACGAGGTGCCGGAAACTCTGGACGCCGACATGATCCGCGACGCCGCTGCGCTGTTCCAGCGCGGCGAGAAGATGCAGCTGCAATACAACATCCGGAACACGCACCGCGCGATCGGGACCAAGATCTCGTCGCGGATCGTGCGGAAGTTCGGGATGGCCGGGCTGCAGGACGGGCACCTGACCGTGCGTCTGCGCGGTTCCGCCGGCCAGTCGCTTGGCGCCTTCGCGGTGAAGGGCCTGAAGCTCGAAGTCTTCGGCGATGCCAATGACTATGTCGGCAAGGGCCTGTCGGGCGGGACCATCGTGGTGCGACCCGCGCCGTCCTCGAAGCTGCTCTGGAACGAGAACACCATCATCGGCAACACGGTGCTGTATGGCGCCACCGGCGGCGCGCTGTTCGCCGCCGGCCAGGCCGGGGAACGCTTCGCCGTCCGGAACTCCGGCGCGCTCGCGGTGGTGGAAGGGTGCGGCGCCAATGGTCTCGAATACATGACCGGCGGCTGCGTGGTGATCCTCGGCGCCGTGGGCGACAATTTCGGCGCCGGCTTCACCGGGGGCATGGCCTTCGTCTACGACGCCGACGATGCCTTCGAGCGGCGCGTGAACCCCGAGGCCCTGCTGTGGCGGCGCCTCGGCAGCAGCACCCATTGGGAAGACGTGCTGAAGGGTCACATCGCCCAGCATGTGCAGGAAACCGGCAGCCCCTTCGCCGCGCGCCTGCTGAACAACTGGGCGCAGGAGCGGGGCCGCTTCTGGCACGTCGTGCCGAAGGACTATGCGCGCTACCTGCCGACGCCGATGGAGGATGCCCCGGCCGTCGCGGCGGAATAGCAGGGGGCGGGCGCGCGGAGACTTCGCGCGCCCGCGCAACGAGGCGGTGGTGCGGCACACGCCCTGTTGGCCGCGCCGGTCGCGCGTGCCATAGGGTGGGCACACCCTTTCGCGCGATACTGATGCGGACCCTCTATCACCTTCCCCTATCGCCCTTCTGCCGGAAGATCCGGTTAGCGCTGGCCGAAAAGCGCATCCCCTTCGACCTGCGGGTCGAGCGGGTCTGGGACAGGCGCGAGGAATTCCTCGCCATGAACCCGGCCTGCACCGTTCCGGTGATGCAGGATTCGAACGGGCTGGTGCTGGCCGATTCCTGGGCGATCGGGGAATATCTGGACGAAGCCTATCCGGACATTCCCCTGCTGGGCCGCACGCTGGCGGAACGGGCGGAGGTGCGGCGGCTTGTTGGCTGGTTCGACCAGAAGTTCTTCCACGAGGTCACCCGCAATCTGCTGCATGAGAAGCAGATGAAGCGCGACCTCGGCCGGGGAAATCCCGATGCCGCGGCGATCCGCGCCGGTTATGCGAACCTGAAGCCGCATATGGATTATCTCGGCTGGCTGGCGGAAACGCGGGCCTGGTTGGCGGGGCCTTCCTTCAGCATGGCCGATCTGGCGGCGGCGGCGCAGCTTTCGGCGCTGGACTATATCGGGGATGTGGACTGGGCGCTGAACGACGCCGCCAAGGAATGGTATGCGCGCATCAAGTCGCGCCCATCCTTCCGCCCGCTGCTGGCGGACCGCATCAGCGGCCTCGCCCCGCCGGTGCATTACGACGACCTGGATTTCTAGGCGGGTCGGCCCCGGGGAGTTTTTCCGGGACGACGCTTAACGCGCTGCCGGCCCCACCTCGTTCAGCGCCAGGTTCTGGAAAGCCAGGTCGGCGGTGGCGGAATGGGGCGCGATCTCGATCGCGCGTTCCCAATCCATCCGCGCGCCTTCCGTGTCTCCGGCCAGCTGGCGCAGGATGCCGCGTTCCAGCAGCGCTTCCGCATTGGCCGCGTCCAGCGCGAGCGCGCGTTCCACATCTCGCCGCGCCGGCTCCGCGCGGTCGAGATTCCGCCACGCGGCGGCGCGGAACACCAGCGCATCCGGCCGCTCGGGGTCGGAGGCGAGCGCCCGGTCCAGATCCACGACCGCTTCCCCGAAGCGTCCCATATTGCCCAGCGCGGCTGCGCGGTCGATCAGCAACTCCACATCATCCGGCGTCAGGGTCAGCGCCATGGTGGTCGCGGCGAAGGCGCGCGCGGGCTCGCCGGCCATCAGCCAGGCCTGCGCTGCCTGCGCGAAGACCGCCGCGCGCGCGGCCTTGCCGGCGCCGGATCGCCGGGCCAGCGCCTCAAGGTCCTCGGCCGCGCGCTCGATCCCGCCCTGCGCCAGCAGCGCGAGCGCGGCGCAATGCTGCGCGCCCTCCGCGCCGCCTTGGGTTTCCCAGGTGCGGGCGAAGGCGTGGGCGGCCTGCGGGTCGGTCCGCAGCAGGCCGAGGCAGCGATCGGCCTCGGGGCCTTCCGCGAAACGCGGCGGCTCGGGCGGCAGGGGCAGGGAGTCCTCGGCGGTCTCGATTCGAGGCGGGCTGGCGATCAGCCAGACACCACCAGCCAGCGCCGAAAGCGCCAGGGCGGCGAAGGCGCCGAGAAGCAGGAATCGGACGGGCCGGGCCATCACCGGGAATGATAGCGGTCGGGTCGAGTGACCGCCAGTTCAGCGTGGCACGACCGCATCAACTGTTGCGGAATTGCTTCACCCCCTCAGTCGCCGGCCCTTCGCCAAGCCTCGCGGCCCGGAAAGCGGGCCCCATTCGGGGCCTCGGACCGCTTCGCAGGCCGAGGCTTGGCGCCCTTCGGGCTCAGTCCGAGGTGATCCGATGTTCCCGCACCACCTTGCCCCAGCGTTCGTATTCGCTGGCGACGAAGGCGCCGAACTCGGCAGGCGTCATACCGCGCGGCGTCATCCCGATGCCCGCCAGCCTTTCCTGGATCGCGGGAGTGGCGAGGACCGCGCCGAGATCGGCGTTGATCCGCGCCACCGCGGCTTCCGGCGTGCGGGCGGGGGCCAGCACCCCGACCCAGCTATCGGCGGCGAAGCCGGGGAAGCCCTGTTCGGCCACCGTCGGCACGCTGGGATGGACGGAAGACCGCTCTGCGCCCGACAGCGCGACGCCGCGCAGGTTGCCGGCCTGCACCTGCGGCCCGACCGCGACGGTGGAGGTGATCACCAGCGGCACCTGCCCGCCAAGCGCCGCCTGCACCGCCGGCCCGCCGCCACGGAAGGGCACATGGGTGAAGCGCGCCCCGGTCAGGGTGGAAAGCTGCGCCATCATCAGATGCCCGGTCGAGCCATTGCCGATGGTGCCGTAATGCGGCCCCTCGCCCACGCGCCCCGCGGCGATCACCTCGGCCAGGGTGCGGAAGGGGGAGGAGGGGTGGGCGGCCATCAGCACCGGC
>JBIIRI010000048.1:0-21951 GCA_044341625.1 Roseomonas sp. | reverse complement strand
TTCGAATTCGGCGGCTGGCTGAAGGGCGAGATCATCGTCGCGGTGCTGGTGCCCATCATCGCAGGCCTGGTCTGGACCCGGATGCGGCGGCGGCGGATCAAGCCCGTCCTGCTATAGCGCGAGCGTCAGATAACGCACCCGCTTGCCGTTGCGCGGGTCGGTCGCGATCCCGGCCTCGGTGAAGCCGAACTTCTCGTGAAACGCCATGCTGACCGGGTTGGGCGGGTCGAGGTTCACCTCGCAGGCCAGCACCGGCAGCCCCGCCGCCCGTGCCCGCGCCACGAGATCGGCATAGAGTGCGCGCGCGATCCCCTGGCCACGGCAGGCGGCGTCAACCACCACGCGGTCCACATAGGCGAAGGCGGGCAGCCGGTCCTGGAACCAGCCATGGTTCGGCCCCTGCGTTGGGGTGGCATGGCTCAGCGCAAGGCAGAAACCGGCGGGGCGGCCATCGGGCGCATCCAGCATCCGGGCGGCGAAGGCCTCCCGCACCAGCGCCGCGAAGGCCGAAGGCGCCAGCGCGTTCACCTCCGCCGCATGGGCGTCGTTCAAGGCGTTCAGCGCGGCAAGGTCCGCCGCGCCGACGTCGCGCGGCATCACGCCTTGCCGGCCACCACCACCATGGCGGGCTTGAGCAGGCGGCCATTCAGCGTCCAGGCCGGGGTCCAGGCCTGGATCACCGTCCCCGGCTCCACGCCCTCGGGCGCGGGCTGCTCGGCCATCGCCTGGTGCAGCTCGGGGTCGAAGGGCTGGCCGGCGGCGTCGTGCTTCTTCACGCCGTGGCGCTCCAGCATCGCGACGAAGCCGCGTTCCACGCCCTCGAAGCCGTTGCGGAGCTTGGCCAGAAGCTCCGGCTCGTCCTCCGCCGCCGGGGGCAGGCTGTCCAGGCCGCGGCGGAGGTTATCCGCCGTCTCCACCGCGTCGCGGGCGAATTTCTGCACCGCGAATTGCCGCGCCTCCTCCGCCTCGCGCCGGGTGCGGGTGCGGAGGTTCTGCATCTCCGCCTCCGAGCGCAGCCACTTGTCGCGGAACTGCGCGGCCTCGGCCTCGAGCGTTGCCAGGCGATCGCCTTCCGGCGCTGCGGTGTCGGCCACGGGGATGGGTTCCGCGGCCGGATCGGTCGGGTTCTCGGTCTTCTCGCTCATGTCCATCGTATGGGGATGAGAGGGGCAAGGGGCCACGACAGGCGCGGCGCGTCGCCCCCACCTAGGCGCAAGGCGGGCCCGAGACAACCCGCCGGGCGCTCACGCGACGCGCAGACCGTCCAGGAACCCGTCCATCTGGGCGCGCAGCCTCTCCGCCTGCCGGGTCAAACCGGCGGAGGCACCGCGCAGCTGGGCCGCCGCGGCCCCGGTGCGCGTCGCGTCGCTGCCGAGATCGCCGGCATGGCGGCTGACCTCACCGGTACCGGAGGCCGCCTCCGCCACGGCGCGGGTGATTTCCCGCGTCGCGGCGGATTGCTCCTCCGCCGCCGCGGCGACACTGCCGGAGAGGCTGTTCATCGCCTCGATCGTGTCGCCGATGCCCTTGATCGCCGCCACGGCCCGGCTGGTCTCGGCCTGCATCGCCGTGATCTGGCCAGCGATCTCCTCGGTCGCGCTGGCGGTCTGGGCGGCGAGCTGCTTGACCTCGCTCGCAACCACCGCGAAGCCCTTGCCGGCCTCGCCGGCGCGCGCGGCCTCAATCGTGGCGTTGAGCGCAAGCAGGTTGGTCTGGGCGGCAATGTCGCCGATCAACCGCACCACGTCGCCGATGCGGCTGGCCGCATCAGAGAGCCCACCCATCGTGGCATCGGTCGACCTGGCACTTTCCGAGGCGCGGCGCGCTGTCGCGGCGCTTTCGGCGACGCGGGCCGCGACCTCGGCAATCGAGGCGGACAATTCCTCGGTCGAGGCGGCAACCGTGCGGACATTGGCAGCGGCTTCGACGGTGGAGGAACGGAGCGCCTCGGCCCGCTCGCTGCCATAACGGGCGGAACCGGCCAGCTCACCTGCCGTCGCATCCAGCTCGGCCGATGCGGCGGCCAGCGCCCGCAACGCCTGCCCCGCCTCGGCCTCGAAGCTCCGCACCATCGCTTCGATCCGGGCCGTGCGGGCCTGTCGCGCCTCGGCCTGCGCCAGCGCCTCGGCCGCCAGGCGGGCGCGTTCGGCGGCGGCGTTGCGGAAGCATTCGAAGGCGCGGGCCAGGGCGCCGATCTCGTCGCGGCGGGACGCCCCCTCGGCCGAGACATTGGGGTCACCCGCGGCCAGCCGGTCCATGGCGGCCGCGATATCGGCCAGCGGGCGACTCACGCGGCGCATGACGAACCACGCGCCCACGAGGCCGAGCGCGATCGTCAGCGCCAGCAAGGTGAGGGACAGGGCGGCACCGACCAGCCGTGCGCCACGTGCTTCCGCGGCCGCGCTCCGCAGCCCCTCGGCGGCGGCCTGCTGCACGACCAGGGTGGGGGCCATCGCCTCCGTCGTCGCGCGGAACCACTCGGCGGCGACGACGGGGTAGCGCGCCCCGCCGGCAGGAACGGCCAACCCCGGATCGCCGGCGCGGAGCACCGAATCCCTGAGCGTTTCAAGCCCAGGCGCGAAGTAGGCGGCGCGAGCCGCCAGGATCCGGTCCCGGACCTCCGGGCCCAGAGCACCGGAGAGCGGCATCACGGCCGCCCAGGCAGACAGGACATGGCCGCGCACCTCGCCCAGCGCCCGCAATTCGGCCGCCGTCATGGCCCGGCCCTGGGCCAGGATGGCGTTGGCGGTGCCGCGTTCCCGCCCGGCGAATTCGCTCGCCTCCCACAGCGCGCGAGCCAGGTCGAGGCCGCGGATGGCCCCCGGCGCCCCTGCATCCCCGAGCGTCGCGCGCGCGGCGAGGCCGAGATCCTGGCCCGCGGCCATGATCAATTCGTTCATCGCCGGGAACCAGGCGGCGCGCAGGGCGGGCGGCACCGCCCCGCCCACGGCGAGAGCGCCATCCATCTCGCCCCGCAGCGCCTGAACCCGCTGACGCCGCTCCTCGGCCCTGGCGGCAGCCTCGGCGATGGCGGGAGAATCCAGTCGGCGCAGGGCCGCCAAACCACGGGCGAATTCCGCCTCCCCCCGCTGCCGCGCCTCGGACAGGGCCGCGCGCTGCGCCGGGGTGGCGGCGGCGGGGTTGGCGAGAAGACCGTTCCCCGTACCCCGCTCCACCGCCCAGGCGGCGGCGGCGGCGAGCATCGCCTGCGATCCCTCCGCCACCAGCGCGGTGCGCTTCGCCGCCTCGGCCCCGCGCAGGTCGCCCAGGGCGCGCTCCGCGGCGAGCCCGGCGGCCACCAGCGCCAAGAGGCCGGCGAGGAAGGAGAGGCGGGATCGGACCGTTCGCATCGGGGCTGGCTGACCTGCTTTGGACAGGCTGGCACATAGGCCGCCACAACTTGCCAATCGATGAAGAGCCGGCTTGGGCGCCGGCCACAGGCGGACTACACCCAACGCATGCTCAAGAGCGTCTTCACCGTCGGCGCCTGGACCATGGCCAGCCGGATCCTGGGCTTCGCGCGCGACATGCTGATCGCGGCGAAGATCGGCGCCGGCCCGCTGTCCGACGCGTTCTTCGTTGCGCTCCGCCTGCCCAACCTGTTCCGCCAGCTTTTCGGCGAAGGCGCCTTCAACGCCGCCTTCCTGCCCGCCTTCTCCGGCACCTATGCGGCGGAGGGGCCGGCCAAGGCGCGGGCGCTTGCCAATGCGCTGGCGGGGCTGATGACGCTGGTGCTGAGCGGCATCGTCCTGCTCGGTATCGTCTTCATGCCGCAATTGCTGTTCGTGCTGGCCCCGGGCTTCGTGGGCGAAGCGCTGCGCTTCCCGCTGGCGGTCGAGCTGACCCGGATCACCTTCCCCTACCTGCTGTTCATCTGCCTCGCCGCGCTGGTCTCGGGCGTGCTGAACGGGATGGACCGCTTCGCCGCCGCCGCCGCCGCGCCGGTGCTGTTCAACGTGGTGACCATGTCGGCGCTGCTCGGGCTCACGCCCTTCGTCGCCACGCCGGCGCATGCGCTGGCCTGGGGTGTTGCGGTCTCCGGCGTGTTGCAGCTGGCGATGCTGCTGGTGGCGGCGCGGGTGGCGGGGATGGTGATCAACCCGCTGTCGGTGCCGCGCCTGACGCCGGAGGTTCGGGCCGTGCTGCGCCGGATGGGGCCGGGGCTGGTGGGCGCGGGCGTCACGCAATTGAATTTGGCGATCGGGATCATCATCGCATCCCTGCTGCCGGCGGGCGCGGTCAGCTACCTCTACTACGCCGACCGGATCTCGCAGCTGCCGCTCGGGGTGATCGGGGCGGCGGTGGGCACGGCGCTGCTGCCCTTGCTGGCGCGGCAATTGCGGACCGGGCAGTCCCTGTCGGCGCATCGCAGCCAGAACCGCGCCATCGAGCTGAGCCTGGCCTTCGCGCTGCCGGCGGCCTTCGCCATGGCCGTCGTGGCGCAGCCGATCATCCAGGCGCTGTTCGAGCACGGCGCCTTCGGGACAGATGCGACGGCCGCCACCGCGCTGGCGCTGGTGGCCTATGCCGCCGGGCTGCCGGCCTTCGTGCTGGTGAAGGCGTTGACGCCGGGCTTCTTCGCCCGCGGCGACACGGCGACGCCGGTGAAGGTCGCGATGGGGGTCGTCGCGCTGAACCTCGGGCTGAACCTCGCACTCACGCCGATCTTCGGCCATGTCGGGATCGCGCTGGCGACCTCGGCGGCGTCCTGGGCGAATGTGCTGGTGCTCGGCGCGCTGCTGATGCGCCGCCGGCGGCTGGTACTGGATCGCCGGCTGCGCCGCGCCGCGCCGAGGCTGGCGGGGGCGGCCTGCGTGATGGCCGTGGTGCTGCTGGCGCTGGAGGCAGCGATCTTCCCGCTGGCGGGCGGGCTGGCGCGGATGGCCGGCCTCGCGGTGCTCGTCGGCACGGGGCTCGGCGTCTATTTCACGACCGCGCAGCTCTTCGGCGGGCTCGATCTGCGGGAAGCGCGGCAAATGCTGCGCCGCCGCCGGCGGGTGTAGGGCGCCCCCCTACCCCACCACCTTCACCCCCAGCAGCCCCGCCGCCAGCACCGCCCGCAGATCGCGCGGCGCCAGCGCGACGCAGCCTTCGGTCGGGCGGCCATCCTCCCGCGCCAGATGCAGGAAGATCGCGCTGCCGCGGCCCCGCTCCACCGGGTCGTCGTTCCAACCCAGCACGCCGATCACGTCATAGACATGGTCATCGCGCCACAGCACCTCATGCGACGCGTCGAAGGGCAGCTGGACCGGGCGGTTATAGGCGCGGTGCGCCGGGTCGTCGCACCATCCATCCAGCGGCGCGATCGGCTCGACCGGCACGGCGCAGCGCGGCGCGGGGCCGCGATCTGCGCGGAAGAACAGGCGGCGCAGCGGCATCCGCGCGGCGGGCGTCCCGCCATCGCCCTCGCGCTTCGCCGCCGCCGGCACCACGCCGCCCTTGCCGAGCACGCAGCGCAGCACCTGCCCCTGGAACACCAGCCGCCCGTCGGGGAAGACGCGCGCGAAGCCGTCATCGGGGCGCATGCCCTAGGCCAGCAGATGCCCGAAGCGGCGCGCCTTGGTCTCCAGGTAGCCGTCATTCACGCCATTGGCGGCGAATTGATGCGCTTCCCGGCCCTCGACGCCGATCCCGCAGGCGGCGAGCCCCGCCAGCTTATCCGGGTTGTTGGTCAGCAGCCGCACACGGCCGATGCCGACCGCGCGCAGCATCTCCGCCGCCACCCAGAAATTGCGCTCATCCGCGCCGTAGCCGAGCGCGCGGTTGGCATCGAGCGTATCCAGCCCCTGGTCCTGCAGCGCATAGGCGCGGAGCTTGTTGACCAGGCCGATGCCCCGTCCTTCCTGCGCCAGGTACACCAGCACGCCGCCGGCCGGGTCCTCGGCCATGCGCTTGATGGCGCCGCGCAGCTGCGGACCGCAATCGCAGCGCAGCGATCCCAGCAGGTCGCCGGTGAAGCATTCCGAATGGATGCGCGCCAGCGGCACGCCGCCCGCGGCCAGCTTGGCTTCCGGCTGGCCGACCAGGATCGCCAGATGCTCGATCCCACCATCGGCGGCGCGGAAGGACACGATCCGGGCCTCCGGCGCGTCCTCCAGCGGCACCCGCGCCTCCGCCACGCGAACGAGGCTGGAGGCCGCGATATCCGGGTAGGCCAGGACCTGTTCGGCGGAGACCGACAGCAGGTCGAGCCGCGCGGCGGCGGGCTCGGCGGCGGGCACGGCCACCAGCGCGGGCAACAGCCGCGCGATCTTGGCCAGCGCGATGGCGGCGGGCGCGAGCGGGGGCGCCGCGACACGCTCCGGCTCCGCGGGCAGCAGGCGCTCTGCGGTGGGGTCCGCCAAGCTGCGCAGGGCGGCGGGGTCGAGCAGGCTCGACGGCAGGCGCAGCGCGACGGCGGAGGGCTCCGGCGCGGTGGCGGGCTGGGCGGATTGCGGAACCGGGCGCTGCAGGACGGCGGCGGCGCGCACTGGCGCCAGGAGCAGCACGGGGGCCGCAAGGGTGCCCCGCGCCATCTCCGCCAGCGCGAGGGCCGAGACGGTCTCGGCGGCGGCGAGGATCAGCGCGCCCTCCGGCCCCGACAGCAGCACGGGCGTGCCGCGGCGCAGTTCGGATGCGGCGCGATGGACCGCGCGCAACGCGCGCGCGGGCGCGTCCGGCAACTCGGCCGGGGCGTCATCGCGAAACTGTGACACGCATTGTCCAGGTCCGTTCATCATGGCCTTTCCGTGCTGGGCCCATCCGTGCCGGCCCGCCATTCGCACGCTGCAATGTGGCGCCGCCAAGGCGTTTGGGAGGGGATAGGCCCGCCAAATTCATTTCACCGTTCAAGCGGTGGTGATCGTGACGGGTGCGCCCGAAGGCTTGCCCCCGCCGTGAGCCGTGAGGCACTCTCCGGCTCATCGGCAGGTTGTGTTGCGCCGCAGCAAAGCCGCCAGGTCGGTGCCGCCAAGGATGGGCGGCCCAGCCAGGGTGGTGCGGGCCACATCTTGCCGGGATGGAGTTTCACGACGGCGTCATAACGCCGTTCAGCCAAGCGGGAGTCAACATGGCTGGCCCTCGGCCTATCCTTGTCGTGGACGACGACGAAGCGCTGCGCGAAACCCTCAGCGAGCAGCTGGCGCATGACGGGGAATTCGCCCCCGAGCAGGCCAGCACCGCGGCCGAGACGCTGGCCCGGCTGGCGACGGAGGAGGCGCACTACGATGCGATTATCCTCGACATCGGCCTGCCGGATGGCGATGGGCGGGAACTCTGCGCGAAGCTTCGCAAGCAGGGGTTGCGGATGCCCATCCTGATGCTGACCGGCGCCGACCAGGAACAGGATATCGTCCGCGGCCTGGACAGCGGCGCGAACGACTACATCGCCAAGCCCTTCCGCGTGTCGGAACTGACGGCGCGGCTGCGCGCCCAGCTGCGCGTCTTCGACAATTCCGAGGACGCGGTCTTCACCATCGGCCCCTACACCTTCCGCCCCAGCGCCAAGCTGCTGTTCGAAGGCGCGCGGAACCGGAAGATCCGCCTGACGGAGAAGGAAGCCGCGATCCTGAAGTATCTCTACCGCGCCGGTGGGCGCCCGGTCGGGCGGCAGATCCTGCTGAACGAGGTCTGGGGCTACAACAGCGCGGTGACCACACACACGCTGGAGACGCATATCTACCGCCTCCGCCAGAAGATCGAGCCGGAACCGAGCCAGGCGCGGCTTCTGCTGACCGAAGGCGGCGGCTACCGCCTCGACCCCCATGCCGGCCGCCCGACACAACAGGCGGCATAGCAGACCCATAGGAAAAGGCGGTCCAGCCAAACCCGTTTCGCCCCCCGGTGCCCTCCCGCGGCTTTGCCGCGGGAGGCGGAGCCGAACCGGATGGGATAAGCACCCATCCGCCCCCCCGCGGCGACGCGCAGCGTCGTCGTGGGGATTACTCGAACCGGCAGGCCTCGTCGAAGGATAGGCGGGGGCTGCGCGGGAACAGGCCAGCCGGGTCGCCATAGCCGAGATTGACCAGGAAGTTGGACTTCCAGGTCGTGCCGGCCAGGAACAGCTCGTCCACCTTCGCATTGTCGAAGCCGCTCATCGCCCCGACATCGAGCCCGACTGACCGCGCCGCCATCATCAGATAAGCGCCCTGCAGCGTGCCGTTGCGGAAGGCGCTGGTCTCGGCGAAGGCCGGGTTCCCGGCGAACCAGGACCGCGCATCGGCATGCGGGAACAGGAAGGGCAGCTTCTCGTAGAACTCGACATCATGCGCGACGATCACGGTGACCGGCGCGGTCATGGTCTTCTCGAGATTGCCCGGCGACAGCGCCTGCTTCAGCTTCGCCCGGCCTTCGGCCGTGCGGATGAACACGAAGCGGGCGGGAGAGCTGTTGGCCGAGGTCGGCGCCCACTTCAGGAGGTTGTAGACTTCCTCGAGCGTCGCGTCCGGCACCGGCCGGTCCTGCCACTTGTTCTGGGTGCGCGCGTCCCGGAACAGCTGGTCGAGCGCGCGGTCATCGAGGGTGGTCGGAGCTGGCAGCATCGGAGTTCCCGCAGAGGTTGGGTAATGCGCCGCTATATGGGGCGCCCCCGCAACATGCGAGACCGCCCCGGCCGGATGGCCGCCATCACGGCGCTGAATATCGGCCGGCGCAAAAGGCGGCGGATGCCCGGCCGGGCTCCCGGCCGCCCCAGCCCTCGCCGCCGCTGAAATCAGGCCTCGACCTGCTCCACCCGCACCACTTCCGGCACGTAGTGGCGCAGCATCGTCTCGACGCCATGCTTCAGCGTGGCGCGAGAGGAAGGGCAGCCGCTGCACGCGCCCTGCATCCTGAGCCGCACGACGCCGTCGCGGAAGCCGCGGAAGATGATGTCGCCGCCATCGCCGGCCACCGCCGGACGCACGCGGGTGTCCAGCAATTCCTTGATCTGGACGACGATCTCGCCATCCTCGGGGGCGAAATCCTCGTCCTCGGCCGCCTGCTCGGCGCCCTCGATCACCGGCAGGCCGGCCAGGTAGTGCTCCATGATCGCGCCCAGCACGCGCGGGCGCAGGCGCTGCCAATCGGCATCCTCGGCCTTGGTCACGGTGATGAAGTCGTTGCCGAGGAAGACGCGCGCCACCTCGCCCACCGCGAAGATGCGCGCGGCCAGCGGGCTGCGCCCCTCTGCTTCGGCGACGCCGGTGAAATCCGCCGTGCCGCTGCCGCCCATCACGTCCCGCCCAGGGAGGAACTTGAGGGTGGCGGGGTTCGGCGTGCCTTCCGTCTCGATGAACATCTGTCTTCTTTATCCGCAGGTGACTGGATTGGAGACCAATGTGGTCCGTTTTCCCCCACCCTGCAACGCCACCCCGGGCATATGGCTGCGCCCCTGCCCCGGGGTGCTCAGGTCACGCGATCGAGTTCGGTTTCGCTGAGATTGCCAGGCACGATCGTCATCGGCACGGCGAGCTTCGCCGCATAGCGCCCGGCCAGCGCCGAGATCAGCGGCCCTGGCCCCGACCCGCCCGTCGCCGCGGCGAGCACCAGGATCGAGATGCGCGGGTCTTCCTCCAGCAGCTCCAGCAATTCGTCGCGCGGCGTGCCTTCCCGGATCAGCAGGATGGGCAGGCCGCCGGTCAGGTCCGTGACCTCCGCCGCCAAGCCCGACAGCAGCGTTTCGGCATCCTGGCGCCGTTCTTCGGCCAGCATCGCGCCGACACCGGCCCATTCGACCTGCCCCGCTGGCTCGATCACCCGGAGCAAGGCGACCCGCCCGCCGCTTTTGCGAGCACGGAGGCATGCGTAGCGGAGCGCCACGCGCCGTTCGGCACTGTCATCCACCATCACCAGGAAGACCCGGTCCCGCCTGGCCTGCGCGGCCGCTGCCGTCTCGCCCATCCGCCAGTTCCTCCGGCCTCGAAACCTGGGGCCTCAGCCCCTGCGGAACAGCACGCTGCCCAGCCAGCCGGCGAAGGCGGCCAGCAGGATGCACGCAATGCCATACAACATCGGCAGGTCGCGTGCGACATCGGCGATGCGCGCGGCGGTGCCGACGCGCACGATGTCGAGCGACAATTCCTGCCGCGCCACCACACGCCCGGCCCGTACCAGCAGCACCTGCACCCGGTACTCGCCCGTCGCGACGGTGGACGGCACCGGCAGCCGCGCATGGAACAGGCGGCCGCCCGAGACCTCCATCGGCACGGCATCCGCCCATAGCCCATCCGCCCGCTTAAGGTCGCGGAGCGCGTCGCGGAATTGTGGCCCGCGCGCGCCAAGCTGCGGCAGGCTGATCAGGTCCACGCCCAGCCGCAGCTCCGTCCGCTCGACATCGGCCAGCATCTCGGGCGGCGGGCGGGTGGAGGCCATGGCCCAGTAGCTCGGCACGTTGTTGAACCGCGCGGCGGGGCCGTTGATCCACAACCCGAGCACCTGGACCTTCTCTCGCACGACGATCGCGGCGTTGGGGCCGGTGGCAAGCACCACCACCTCGTCGCCGCCCGCATGGATTAGCCGTTCCGTCGCGCCGAAGACCAGGATCTCGCCGCCCGCGAAGGCGGTCGTCACCTCGATCCGGCGCGTGGACAATTCCGCCGCCAGGGAGGGCGGCGCCACGGGCGCCACCGGTGGCACCTGCGCGGGCGCAAGACCGGGCAGGCCCAGCAGCAGAAGCGGCACGAGAAGAAGGACGAGGCGGCGCCCCGTCATGGCACCGGGCCGATGACGAAGAGCTGGTCGGGGACGCTGAGCAGATCCCACAGCAGCGCCGCCGCCACGCTCAGCACCAGGGCGCCGAGAAGGGCGCGGGTTTCCTCGCCGCGCAGCTTGCCACCCATCGCGGCGCCGAACTGCGCGCCGGCGACGCCGCCGGCCAGCAGCAGCAGGGTCAGCACCACATCGACGCTGCCCACCTGGATCGCCTGCAGGAAGGTGACGTTCGCGGTCACGAAGACCACCTGGAACAGGGAGGTCCCGATCACGACCGAGGTCGGCATGCCGAGCAGGTAGATCATCGCCGGCACCAGCATGAAGCCGCCGCCCACGCCCATCACCGCCGACAACAGACCGATGGCGAAGCCGATCGCCAGTGGGGGGATGACGGAGATGTACAGCCGCGACTTGCGGAACCGCATCTTCAGCGGCAGGCCGTGGATCCAGAAATGCTCGTGCAGCCGGGTCTTGCGCCCCTTGCCGCGCCGCAGGATCGCGCCGACGCTCTCTCGCACCATCAGCGCGCCGACGGTGCCCAGCACGACGACGTAGAAGACGGCCACCGCCAGATCCACCTGGCCCGCACGGCGCAGCCAGGCGAACAGCTGGACGCCGACGACGGATCCGGCGAAGCCCCCCACCAGCAGCACCAGCCCCATCCGGATATCGACATTGCCGCGCCGCCATTGCGCGATCAGGCCCGACACCGACGCGCCGAGCGTCTGGTTGGCGCCAGACCCCACCGCGACCGCGGAAGGAATGCCGATCAGGATCAGCAACGGGGTCAGCAGGAAGCCGCCGCCGACGCCGAACAGGCCCGAGAGCCAGCCCACGCCAAAGCCGATGCCCAGCAGCAGCAGGGCATCGACCGACATCTCGGCGATCGGCAGATAGACCTGCATCGCATCCGAACCTGAACCGCACCGGTGTGGCACGGGGTGGTGGCGGGAATGCGGCGGCGTGCACCCGTTGAACGCGCACCGCAAGCGTCGCCGCCCCGATTTTCGCGCCAGGCCTGCCGCGCCGGCAAGAACCCCCGCCGCCACGAGGCGTTGGGCTCCCGCGTCCGAATTCGAGGCTGAAACCGGGAAGGACAGCATCATGCAGACTCGTGTCGCGACCGCCGGTCAGGCGGGCTTCGGCAGCGCCGCGCCGGAAGGCGCGCCGGCCCTGCCGCCGCGTATCTCCTGGGGCGCCATCCTGGCCGGCGGCCTGTTCGCCGTGGCGGTGGGCGCCATGCTGAACGTGCTGGGCCTCGCGGTCGGCGCGACCACGATCGACCCGGCCCAGCCCGGCGAGACGCCGGGCGCCGGGCTGCTCGGCATCGCCAGCGGCATCTGGCTGCTGGTCGCGAACCTGATCGGGCTGGCCGCGGGCGGCTGGGTCGCGGCGCGGCTTTCGGGCACGGCGGACGACACCGATGGCGTGCTGCACGGGCTGTCGGTCTGGGCGATCAGCTTCCTGATCAGCGCGGCCCTGATTGGCAATGTCCTGGCCGGCACGGCCCTGAGCGGGGCTTCCGCCGTCCTCGGTGGGACGGCGCAGGGCGCCGGCCAGGCCGCGGGCCAGGCCGCGCGCGCCATGGCGCCGCAACTGGCCGGGGCGATGGACGCGCAGCAACTCGCCGACCGCCTGCGCGACGGGCTTGAGACCGGCGGCGACCCAGCGCGCATGAGCACCGACCAGCGCCGGGCGGAGATAGCGCGCATTCTCGGTCAGAGGCTGCGCCAGGGCGATTTCCTGCCCGGCCAGCGGGAGCGGCTGGCGCAGATTGTCGGCGTCGAATACGGCCTGCC
The DNA here is from genome assembly GCA_044341625.1 of Roseomonas sp. Taxonomy (GTDB): domain Bacteria; phylum Pseudomonadota; class Alphaproteobacteria; order Acetobacterales; family Acetobacteraceae; genus Falsiroseomonas. The sequence continues at coordinate 9,484 of JBIIRI010000048.1, read as the reverse complement.
AGCCGCCGAGGCGCAGGCCCGCATCAGCCGCCTGGAAGCCGAGGCGCGGCAGGTCACCGCCCAGGCCGAGACCCAGGCGCGCGCCGCCGCGCAGGCCACGGCCGAGGCGACGGCCACCGGTGCCTACTGGATCTTCGCGGCCCTCCTGCTCGGTGCGCTCGCCGCCGTGCTGGGCGCGCGGCTCGGCACGCGCCGGGTGATCGCGACGCAGCAGGTGGTGGGACAAACCTAGGGGAACCGGGCCAGCCAGGGCCGCGTTCGGCGCGTGACACCAGGCGGCGGTTGCACTTAACAAGTGGCGCATGTTCCAGCGCCGCCGCCTCCTCGCCACCGCCCTTGCCGCCGGCCTGCCGGTTGCGGCGCTTCGCCCCGCACCCGCGCAGGCCGCCGCACGGGTCAGCCTGATCCACCTGAACGACTTCCACAGCCGGCATGAGGGCGCGGAGGCCAGCGGTAGCGGCTGCCGGGACGGCCGGCCCTGCTTCGGCGGCAGCGCGCGGCTGGTCGGCGCGGTGAAGGCCGCGCGCGACGCCGCGCGGGCCGAAGGGCGCGCGAGCCTCGCGCTCGATGCCGGCGACCAGTTCATGGGCAGCCTGTTCTACACGCATCATCGCGGCCTGGCCGAAGCGGCGATCCAGCGGGAATGGGGCGTCGAGGCCATGGCCCTCGGCAATCACGAATTCGACAATGGGCCGGAGAATGCGGCCCGCTACATCCGTGCCCTCGGCGCGCCGGTGCTGGCCGCGAATCTCGACACGCGCGCCGAGCCCGCGCTGGACGGGCTGGTCCGGCCCTTCGCCGCCTTCGAGCGTGGCGGGGCGCGCCTGGTCGTGATCGGCCTGATCACGGAAGCGACGCCCACCATCGCCTCCCCCGGGCCGAATCTGCGCTTCCTGGATTCGGAGGAGGCAGCGGCGCGCGCGGTGGTCGCGGCGCGGGCGGCGGGGCCAGCCACGGTGGTGGTGCTGTCGCATCGGGGCTTCGAGGCCGACCAGCGGCTTGCGGAGCGCATCCCCGGCGTGGATGCGATCATCGGCGGCCATTCGCACACCATCCTGGCCAATGGCCCCGGCGCGGCGGGCCCGGCGCCGGTGCTGGTGGATGGCCCGGACCGGGTCGTGCGGATCGTGCAGGCCGGCGCGCTCGGGCGCTTCCTCGGCCGGCTCGACCTCGACATCGGCGCGGATGGCCGGATCGTGGCGCATGGCGCCGAACTGGCGGAGATCGGCCCTGGCCTGCCGGAGGATGCCGGGGCGAAGGCGATCGTCGCCCACTTCGCCGCCCCGCTCGCCGCGTTGCGCGCCAGGCCTGTCACGACCGCTGCGCTGGCCCTGGACAACGGCGCCTGCCGCGCCGGCGAATGCGCGATCGGCAACCTGATCGCGGAGGCGATGCTAGCCGCCGCGCCCGCCGCCGATGTCGCGCTGCAGAATGGCGGCGGGATCCGCACGGGCCTGCCCGCCGGTGCCATCACCTATGGCGATGTGCTGGCCGTCCTGCCCTTCGGCAACACCCTCGCCACCGCCGTGCTGCGCGGCGCCCATCTGCTGGCGGCGCTGGAGAACGGGCTGTCGCAACCCGGCGGCGGGCGCTTCCCGCAGGTGGCGGGGCTGCGCCTTGTGGTCGATCTCGCGGCCCCGCCGGGCCAACGCATCCTCTCGGCCGAGGTCACGCAGGGGGAGCGCGCCGGGCCGCTGGATCCCGAGCGCGCCTATCGCATCGTCACGAACAACTTCCTCCGCCAGGGCGGCGATGGCTACGCGGCGCTGCGCGACCATGCGCTGGAAGCCTATGACAGCGGCCCGCTGCTGGAGGAGGTGGTGGCGGCGCACCTGGCCGCGCAGGCCCCCATCGCGCCGCGCCTTGATGGCCGCATCCGCCTGCGCTGAAGACGCAGGCCTTGGAGTTCACGATGTCCGAAGATCCACGCCGCGAGGCCCCGGCCGTCGCGCGCAACCGCGCCGCCATCCTGGACGCGCTGCGCCCCGTCCTGCCGCCGCAAGGCCTGCTGCTGGAGATCGCGAGCGGGACGGGCGAGCACTGCGCCTATCTGGCCTCGGCGCTGCCCGCGCTGGATTTCCAACCGACCGAGCCCGAGCCAGACGGGCGCGCCAGCATCGACGCCTGGTGCGCGGGCCTGGCCAATGTGCGCCCGGCCCTGGCGCTGGACGCGGCGGCGGAGGCCTGGCCGGTCGTGCGCGCGGATATGGTGCTCTGCATCAACATGGCGCATATCGCGCCCTGGGCGGCGACGCTGGGACTGGTGCGGGGCGCGGCGCGATTGCTCAGCGCGGGCGCGCCCCTGGTGCTCTACGGGCCCTGGATTCTCCCGAGTGTGGAGACGGCGGAAAGCAATTGGGCGTTCGATGCGAGCCTGCGGGAGCGGAACCCGGATTGGGGTCTGCGGCGGCTGGAGGATCTGGTCGCTGCGGCGGGTTCGGATTTCGCGGCGCCGGAGGTGATCGAGATGCCGGCGAACAACGTCACGCTGGTGCTGCGACGAGCCAACGGGACGGCATGAAAAAACCCGCCCTCACGGGCGGGTTCTTCCGGTCGTCATGCCGGGCGGATCAGCCCTGGCGGGCGGCGAGAAGCTGCTTGATCTCGCCGATCGCCTGCGCCGGGTTCAGCCCCTTCGGGCAGGTCCGGGCGCAGTTCATGATGGTGTGGCAGCGATAGAGCTTGAACGGATCCTCGAGCGCATCCAGCCGTTCCCCGGTCGCCTCGTCGCGGCTATCGGCGATCCAGCGATAGGCCTGCAGCAGCACGGCCGGGCCAAGGTAGCGGTCGCCATTCCACCAATAGGACGGGCAGGCGGTGGTGCAGCAGAAGCAGAGGATGCATTCCCACAGCCCGTCGAGCTTGGCGCGTTCTTCCTTGCTCTGGAGCCTTTCGCCATCGGGCGGCGGCGGCGTGTCGGACTTCAGCCAGGGCTCGACCGAACGCAGCTGGGCGTAGATCTGCGACAGGTCAGGGACGAGGTCCTTGACCACCGGCATGTGCGGCAGCGGGTTGATCCGGACGTCGCCCTTCACATCCTCGATCGGCTTCAGGCAGGCCAGCGTGTTCAGCCCGTCGATGTTCATCGAGCAGGAGCCGCAGATGCCTTCCCGGCAGGACCGGCGGAAGGTGAGGCTGCTGTCGATCTCGTTCTTGATCTTGATCAGCGCGTCGAGAACCATCGGCCCGCACTGGTCGAGATCGATCTCGAAGGTGTCGGACCGCGGGTTGTCGCCGCTGTCGGGATCGAAGCGGTAGATCTTGAACGACTTGACGTTCTTCGCCCCCGCCGGCGCGGCGTGGCGCTTGCCCTCGGTGACCGTGGAGTTCTTGGGAAGCGTGAAGGTTGCCATCTTCTCGCGGGCTCCTAGTAAACCCGCGCCTTCGGCGGGAAGACCTGAACTTCGTTGGTGAGGGTCCGCATCTTCACGTCACGGTAGTCGAGCTTCACCTCGCGCTTGTCGTTCACCCACGCCAGGCTGTGCTTCATCCAGTTGGCGTCGTCGCGCTCGGGGAAGTCCTCATGCGCGTGGGCGCCACGGGATTCCTTGCGGGCTTCGGCGCCAACGACCGTGGTCAGCGCATTGCCGATCAGGTTGTCGAGTTCCAGCGCCTCCACCAGGTCGCTGTTCCAGATCAGGCTGCGATCGGCGATGCGGATGTTGTCGTAGTTGGCGGCGACCTTCGCCATCTTCTCGCAGCCTTCCTTCAGCAGGTCGCTGGTGCGGAAGACGGCGGCGTGTTCCTGCATGGTGCGCTGCATGGCCAGGCGCACCTCGCCCACCTTCGCATCGCCCTTGGCATGGCGGACGCGGTCGAAGCGATCCAGGCTCGCCTCGCCCGCGCCGGCCGGCAGCGGCGGCTGCGTCGCGCCGGGCTTGATCGTCTCCGCGGCGCGATGCGCGGCCGCACGGCCGAACACCACGAGGTCGAGCAGCGAATTGGTGCCCAGCCGGTTCGCGCCATGGACGGACACGCAGGCGGCCTCGCCCACCGCCATCAGGCCGGGGACGACACGGTCCTGGTCCTTCGCGGTCGGGTTCAGCACTTCCGTGTGGATGTTCGTCGGGATGCCGCCCATGTTGTAGTGGACGGTCGGGAGCATCGGGATCGGCTCCTTCGTCACATCCACGCCGGCGAAGATCTTCGCCGTCTCGGAAATACCAGGCAGGCGCTCGTTCAGCAGGTCGGCGCCGAGGTGTTCCAGGTGCAGGTGGATGTGGTCCTTGTGCGGCCCGACGCCGCGGCCTTCGCGGATCTCCATCGACATGGCGCGGGAGACGACGTCGCGGGACGCCAGGTCCTTCGCCGTCGGCGCGTAGCGCTCCATGAAGCGCTCGCCTTCGGAATTGGTCAGGTACCCGCCTTCGCCGCGCGCGCCTTCCGTCACAAGGCAGCCCGAGCCGTAGATGCCGGTCGGGTGGAACTGGACGAATTCATTATCCTGCAGCGGCAGACCCGCGCGCAGCGCCATGCCGCCGCCATCGCCCGTGCAGGTATGGGCGGAGGTGCAGGAGAAATAGGCGCGGCCATAGCCGCCAGTCGCCAGCACCACCGTCTGCGCGCGGAAGCGGTGCATGGAGCCGTCTTCGAGGCACCAGGCCGTGACGCCGCGGCAGGCGCCGTCTTCGTCCATGATCAGGTCGAGGGCGAAGTATTCGACGAAGAACTCGCAATTATGCTTCAGGCTCTGCTGGTAGAGCGTGTGCAGGATGGCGTGGCCGGTGCGGTCGGCGGCGGCGCAGGCGCGCATCGCGGGCGTCTTGCCGTAATGCTGCATGTGGCCGCCGAAGGGGCGCTGGTAGATGCGGCCATCTTCCGTGCGGCTGAAGGGCACGCCGTAGTGCTCCAGCTCGATGATCGCCGGCACAGCCTCACGGCACATGTATTCGATGGCGTCCTGGTCGCCGAGCCAGTCCGACCCCTTCACGGTGTCATACATGTGCCAGCGCCAGTCATCCTCGCCCATGTTGCCGAGCGCCGCGCCCACGCCGCCCTGCGCGGCGACGGTGTGGGAGCGCGTCGGGAACACCTTCGTGATGCAGGCGGTCTTGAGGCCGGAGGCGCCCATGCCGAAGGTGGCGCGCAGCCCGGCGCCGCCGGCGCCCACAACGACCACATCGTAGGTGTGGTCCACGATCCGGTAGGCGCCCCGAGAGGGCCCAAGGGGGCTCTTGTTGATGGCGTTCATCCGCGTGCCGTCCGTTCGTCTGGCCTCGCCCGGAATAGGGCTCGGCCGATCAGATGTTGAAGTCGTGTGGTTTGGTCAGACCGCAATCCGCAGCACCGCCAGCGCCGCGGCCAGGGCCAGCAGCCAGCAGATGCCCTTCACCGCGAGCAGCGCGGCGATCTTGGTCCATTCCGGCTTAACGTAGTCTTCGATCACCACCTGCAGGCCAGAGGCCGTGTGGTGGAAGGTGAGCCCGATCAGCGCCAGCAGCAGCACCGCATTCAGGGGCTGGCCGATCCAGGCCGTCGCCTCGGCATGGGTCATGCCGGCATTGCTGGCGAGCGCCACGATGAACCAGATGGTCAGCGGCAGCAGCGCGATGGAGGTCACGCGTTGCATCCACCAGTGATGCGCGCCGGACCGGGCGGCGCCCATGCCGCGGACGCGGCCGAGCGGGCTGCGAAGCTGGGCCTGGCGGGGGGATGTTTGCGACATCGTTCGGGCCCTTACCAGGAGAGCAGCAGCATGAGCCACGTCAGCGCGGTCAGCACGCCCGTGCCGACCAGCACCGCGCGGCCGGATTTGTAGACGGTCGGGATGTCGTATCCCCACCCCGCATCCCAGGCCAGGTGACGGATGCCGGCCAGGGTGTGGAACCAGGCGGCGGCGGTGATGCCCATCAGGAACAGGATGCCGAGGAAGGAACCGAACACCCATTGCACGGTGCCGAAGGCCTCGGCCCCGCTGGCGGCGGCGACCAGCCACCAGACCATGGCCACCGCGCCGGCGGTCCAGACGACGCCCGTGATCCGGTGGGAAATCGAAAGGGCGCTGGTCATCTGCATCATGTCGTAGACCTGCAGATGCGGCGACAGCGGCCGGCGGATGAGCGTGCCGTCCGACCGACGGCCGACCATCGTCGCCTCGCGTGAATCCTGCGTGGTGGACATGCCCGCCAGCTCCCCATGGCGCACCGCCCCCTTTTTTTGGGGAACCCCTGCCGGGGTCACGAAGCGCGGCGCGCGCCTTCCTCTTGCCTACCTTTATGGTGCACCGCGCCAAAGCGTCAACGCGCCCAGCGGCGTGTATCTGCATGGCTTGGCGCGCATGGCAGAGTTTCGGGAGGATATGTTCCTATTTTAGCCACACCATGCCGCACAAGCGGCGGCCACGCGCCAAGGGGGGCGCGATCGGCATCAGACCCGAAATAAAGGAAACGCGGTGGTGGAGCTGAGGTCCACCGAACTTTTGGGATCACCATGGGCCATAGCGGATCACCCCGGACACGATATCTCCCATCAAAACCAATAATTTGAATGACATCTCTCTCACCGCCGCCCACCTTGCATTAGGGAAGATCGAGGCTCATGTTGGGAAAGATGTTGGGGCCTTACCCAACGCCCTCCGGATCCGGAGGCTGACGCGGGAGCCGTTGGCGCATGGCAGGCAAACTCACCGTCAAGGGCGTCGAGGCCCTGGTCGCCAAGGACCGCCATAAGCCGGGCCGCCACACGGATGGGGGCGGCCTCCATCTCCACGTCCGGGCCAATGGCAGCGCCGGATGGGTCCTCCGCTATCGGCTCCACAACGCGCAGCGCGACATGAGCCTGGGCGGCTTTCCAGACGTAACCCTGAAGGAAGCTCGCGAGGCGGCCGAGATCGCCCGCCAGTCGATCAAGGCGGGCCGAGATCCGATCCGGGAGAGGCAACGCGCCCAGGCAGAGGCGGCGGAGGCGGCCAGCCGCGATCGCACCTTCCGCGCCGCCATGGAGTCAGCCCTTGGTGCCCGCGAGGGCGCCTGGCGCAACGAGAAGCACCGCTGGCAGTGGCGGGCGACCGTCGAGAAGCACGCATTGCCGATCCTTGGTGATCTGCCCGTATCCGAGATCGGCACCGATGATGTGCTGCGGGTCCTGCGACCCATCTGGTCAAGGGTCCCAGAAACGGCGAACCGCCTGCGGAACCGGATCGAGGCGATCCTCGACCATGCCCACGCCCTCAAGTGGCGGCAGGGCGAGAACCCCGCCCGGTGGCGCGGGAACCTCAAGGAACTGCTCCCGCCCCCATCCAAGATCGCGCCCGAACAGCCCCAGCCCGCCCTACCCTGGCAGCAGGTGCCAGCCTTCATGCAGGTTCTGGAGACGCGCCGCGGCATGGCGGCCCTGGCGCTCCGCTTCACCATCCTGACCGCAGCCCGCACCGGAGAGGTGCGCGGCATGACCTGGGCCGAACTGGACCTGGAAGCGCAGATATGGACCATCCCGGCCGAGCGGATGAAGGCGGGCCGGCAGCATCGCGTGCCGCTGGGGGACGCCGCCCTTGCCCTGCTCAGGGCGGTCAAGCCCGAGAAGGCGCGTGGCGCAGCCCTGGTCTTCCCGAGCAAGCGCGCCACGTCATTGTCCGACATGAGCCTGACGATGCTGACCCGCGGGCTGGCGACCGACGGCCTCGAAGGCGATGAGCCGCCCCGCTGGCGCGATGCAACAGGCCGCGTGATCGTGCCGCACGGGTTCAGATCCTCCTTCCGCGACTGGTGCGGCGAGACGCGCCCCGAGGGTCGGGACGTGTGGGAGCAGGCCTTGGCCCATGTCGTGGCCAAGGTCGAAGGCCGCTACGCCAGAAGCGACCTGCTGGAACGTCGGCGACCGCTCATGCAGGCGTGGGGGGAGTTCTGCTGCCCAGGTATGGCGGATGCCGCCCGTCTGGCCGCGTCGCCAGCAAAGCCATCAGCCACCCCCGACAGCCCACACCCCCGCGACGCCCTGACCGTCGCCGCCGGATAGCGAGGCCAGCCAGCCGAGGTCCGCCCATCCCCAGCGGATGCCCGAATTCGTTGCAGAGTAGTGCATGCTAATCCGGAACGTGTCATGTTCGGATCGTGCCGGCCGCAGTCATCGACAACCCGATCCTGAACAGTCCCTTTGCCGAGCCGTCCCGACACTGGGCGCTCGACCAGAATGGGATTCCGACCGGCGTGATGGCCGAGGGCCGGCGCAGGAGCGAGTTCATCGTCCCGGTGCCCCCGCCCAAGCACAAGGTGAAGGCGCAGGGCGCACTCGATCTGGAAGAAGATCACGGCCACCGCCAGCCCAACGACTACATCAACGAGGTCCGCGGCAAGGTCCGCGCGTGGCGCGCGCTCGGCGACCAGGGCCTGCGCCCCCTCACCCCTGTCACGGTCCGCCTCCTGAAGCATTGGCGCGACCCTTCCCGGGAGCGCCCGCTGTTCTTCTGCCAGATCGAGGCCGTGGAAACGGCGGTCTGGCTGACCGAGGTCGCACCCCGTGCCGAGATCGAGCGCCTGCGCGCCCTGAACGCGGATGCGAACCCCGACCTGCTTCGTATCGCCTTCAAATTGGCCACCGGGGCCGGCAAGACCACCGTCATGGGGATGCTGATCGCCTGGCAGACCCTGAACGCCAAGGCATTCCGCAATTCGCCCAAGTTCACCGATGCGTTCCTCATCGTCGCACCAGGCCTGACCGTCCGGGACCGGCTGCGCGTGCTGCAGCCCTCCGACCCAGCCAACATCTATGCGGATCTCGACATCGTCCCGCGGGAGATGCGGGACGATCTCCAGCGCGCCCGCATCGTCATCACCAACTTCCACAGCTTCAAGAAGCGCGAGACTCTGGAAGCGCCAGCCCTCGCCAAGAAGATCCTCGGGGGCCGCGCCGGCCCCGTCGAGCGTGTCGAGACAGACGGGCAGATGATCCAGCGCGTCTGCAAGGAACTGCTCGGCCGCAAGCGCATCGTCGTCATCAACGACGAAGCCCACCATTGCTACCGGGAGCGGGTCGGCGGCCCTGCCGAGGCCGAGGTGAAATTGGATGCCGAGGGCAAGGCCGAGGCCAAGAAGAACAACGCCGCCGCGCGGCTCTGGATCAGCGGAATCGAGACGCTACAGCGGGTCGTCGGCCAGCCGGTGCAGGTCTATGACCTCTCGGCCACGCCCTTCTTCCTGCGTGGCTCCGGCTATGACGAAGGGCAGCTCTTCCCCTGGGTCGTCTCCGACTTCTCGCTGATCGATGCGATCGAATGCGGCATCGTGAAGGTGCCGCGCGTGCCCGTGCAGGACGTCCCCGGCGCGGATGAGCCGATCTATCGCCACGTCTATCGCTACATCCAGGACCATAGCGATGTGAAGCTGCCGAAGGCCGGGCGTGCGAAGCAGGGGAAGCCGCTGACGCCCGACCAACTGCCCAGCCAGCTGACCGGCGCACTTGGCCAGCCCCCATCTGGTGGTCCGGGCGGAATTTTAGTGGGCCAAAGCAGGAGCGCCTGCTCCTGAGCTGCTTTGTGACCTGGCCCCCG
>JBIIRI010000047.1:0-21973 GCA_044341625.1 Roseomonas sp. | reverse complement strand
GCTGGACACGCGGGCGGGCTTCCTAGGCTGGCTGTGGGGCCGGTGGTGCTGCGGAGAGGGCGCCGCCCTCCCCGAACCCCACCCGCCAGGAGGCTTAGCCTCCTGGACCTCGATCAGTTTTCTGGCACGCAGCGGGAGGGGGCATGGCCCCCTCCCGCTGCGTGCCATAACTCATGGGTTCCAAGGGGCCACTGCCCCTTGGTGGGGTGGGTCCGGGAGGGGCAAGGCCCCTCCCGCACGCCACAGCGCCTCAGGCCAGCGTCGCGCCGGCCGCGCGCCAGAAGGCTTCCGCCGCGGGGTGCCAGGGGATGCCGGCGGCGGCGGTCTTCTGCTGTTGCAGGGTGAAGTTGCGGGCTTCGGCATGGACGCGCGCCCAGTCCTCGCGGTTGGACCACAGCACCTGCATGATCTGGGTGACGAGCGCCGGCGGCATGTCTTCGCGTACCGCCAGGATGTTGGCGACGGACAGCTGGCGGTTCGGCGTGGTCTGGCCAGGATAGGTGCCGGCCGGAATCACTTCCGGGAAGTAGACCGGGCCGTGCTCGCGCACGATCGGCTCCAGGTGCTGGTCGTGGTCCACCAGAACCAGTTGCGTGCCGGGCGTCGCGCCCAGGTCGGTGATCGCGCTGGTCGGCACGCCGGAGACGAAGAAATAGGCGTCGAGTTTGCCGTCCCGGATCGCATTGGTGGATTCCGCCGGCGACAGGCGTTCGCGCGCGCGGAAGTCGCGCTGGGCATCGAGGCCTGCGGCGGCGATCAGGCGCAGCGCGAACAGCTCAGTGGCAGAGGCCGGCGCACCGGTGCTGATCCGCTTGCCGCGGAGGTCCGCCATGGAGCGGATGCCCGTTGCGGCGGTCGTCACGACCTGCATGCGGTTGGTGTAGAGCACGGCGATGGCGCGCGCCGGCACCACGCGGCCGCGGAAGGGCCCGGCGCCGCGCACGGCGTCCACGGCGGCATCCACCTGCCCAAACAGCAGCCCGATGCGCCCGGCGCCCAGCAGCTGGAAATTCGCGACGGAGCCGGCGGTGACTTCCGCCGTAGCGCTCATCCCCGGAATGCCGCGCGAGAGGTAGTTCGCGAGCGCGCCGCCCAGCGGATAGTACACGCCGCCCGTCGTGCCGGTAGCGATCGACATCTGCATCGGTGCCTGGGCGCGGGCGATGCCCGGCAGGGCAAGGGCGGCGGCGCCGAGGGCCAGCGTGCGGCGGTTTAAGGTGGTGGTCATGTTTCTTGTTCCTCCCGTGTCAGGAGCCCCAGCCATACAGGCCCCGGCCATGGTGTGAAAGAGCCGTGCTTGACCTGCGTCAAGGCGGAACCCCGGTGGGGTCCATAGGCTTCCTAGGCCTGCAACCCGCCAAGGGAGAATTTCGATGACGACGCTTCGCGCCAGGGACCTGATGACCCCCGATGTGATCACCGTCCCCCCGGAGACGCCCGTGCTGGCAATCGCGCGGCTGCTGGGGGATCGGGGCATCTCCGCCGTACCGGTGGTCGACGCCCAGGGCCAAACTGTCGGGGTCGTCACCGAGGGCGACCTGATCCGCCGCCTGGCGGGAGAGCAGGACAAGCCCGCCGGCTGGTTCGCCAGCCTCTTCGCCGACCCGGCGCGCGACGCGGAACGGTATGCCCGCACCCACGGGGTGACAGCGCGCGACGTCATGACCTCCGACGTCGTCACGGTGGACCCGGAGACGCTGGCCTCCGCGGTGGCGCATGTGATGGAGGACCGCAGCATTCGCCGCGTGCTGGTCACGCAGGAAGGACGGCTGAAGGGGATCGTTTCCCGCGCCGATCTGCTGCGCGCCCTGGTCGCGCCGCCGGAACCGCAGGGTGAGTTGTCCGACGAGCGCATCCGCCGCGCCGTGCTGGCGGCAATGAAGAAGGAACCCTGGGCCGACACCTTCTACACCATGGTGGAGGTAACCGGCGGCGTTGTGCAGTTCCACGGCTTCAGCCGCAGCGCCGCCGTGCAGCGCGGCCTGCGCGTGCTGGCGGAGAACGTCCCCGGTGTGAAAAGCGTGGTCGACAACACCCAGCCCATGCCGGCCTATCTCTTCGCCACGGGATAGGGAAACGGCTAGGCGTTCACGCCCTCCCGCGATCTGCCCTATGCCTTGGCGCGCTGGTCCTCCCGCACCGTGGCCAGGATCAGCGCGCCGATGGCCAGGAAGACCAGCACCGTCGCCATGCCGATCCGCTGGCTGGCCGTCAGCGCCGTCACCACCGCCAGCACCGCGGGGCCGAGGAAGCCTGTCACGCGCCCCGACAGCGCGAACAGCCCAAACCAAGCGGAGGCCTCGCCGGGCGGCGCGAGCCGCGCCATGAAGCTGCGGCTCGCGGCCTGGGCGGGGCCGAAGAACAGGCCGAGCGACAGCGCCAGAATCCAGAACCAGGTCTCGCTGCCCGTCAGCAGCAGCGGCACGCCCAGCACCACCATCGCGGCCAGCGCGGCCAGCACCATCCGCCGTGACCCGACGCGGTCCTCCACCAGCGCGAAGCCCGCCGCACCCAGGCCCGCGGCGACATTCATCGCGATGCCGAACAGCAGGATCTGCTCGAACTCCATGCCGAAGGTGCCGGCAGCGTAGATCGCGCCGAAGGCGAACAGCGTGTTGAGCCCATCGGTGTAGAACAGCCGCGCCACCAGGAAGCGCGCCAGCACGGGATTGCCCGGCAGGGTGCGGACCAACGCAACCACCTCCGCCAGCCCAGCCGCCGCGGCCTGTCCCCAGCTGGGCTTTCGTCCCGGTGGATCGGGCAGCGCCAGCAAGGCAGGCCAGGAGAAGGCCAGCAGCCAGACCGCGACCAGCAGCGCGGTGGCCCGCACATGCTCCGCCTCGCTTCTGTCGAGCCCGAGCGGCGACGGGTTGGGCTGCACCAGCACCACCAGCGCGACGCCGAGACACGCCAGCCCGCCAGCATAGCCAAGCCCCCAGGCGAGGCCCGAAACACGCCCGATCTGATGGCGCGGGGCGACCTGCGGCAGCATGGAATTGTAGAAGACCGTGCCGATCTCGAAGCTGATCGTGGCAATCGCCACGCAAGCGAGCGCGTAGAACGTGAAGGCCGGATCGGGCTTCGCGAACCAGAGGCCGGCGGTGGCCAGCGCCGTCATGACCATGAACAGCCCGAGCATCGCGCGCCGTCGTCCGCCCGCATCCGCCACCGCGCCGAGCAGCGGCGAGAGGATGGCGATGCAGAGCCCCGCCACCGCCAGCGTCCAGCCCCATTGCGACTGACCCGTCGCGGGATCGGGCGCGATGCCTTGCGCGAAATAGGCGGCGATGACGAAGGTGGAGACCACGGTCGGGAAGGCGCTGTTGGCCCAGTCGTAGAAGGCCCAGGCCCAGGCTTTGCGGTTCATGTGGTGGTCCGGTGATGGTGGCGGTCGCAGCGATGGCACAGGCAGTCGCGCGGCCCCCTCCCGGCTGCGCGGCGCGCAGCCAACCTCCCCCGCGTTGCGGGAGAGGGTTTTCGGGGGCGCACCCTAACTCCGTCCCCCACGATCGTGGGGGAGGGGTAGGGAGGGGGCCCGCGCGACCGCCGGCACCCGGCGCGATCCCAGCCTACCCTAGCCCACCCAGCGCCCGCGTTGCGACGCCGATTGCGACCAGATCGCCCGCCGCCGCCGCATCCCGCGCCAGCCGCGACGCCGCCGCGCCATCCGGCAGCGCGCCCGTCAGCCTCGACCGCGCCAGCCGCGCCTGCAGCGCCGCGAGATCCGCCAGCGCCTCGGCCTTGGCGCGCGCGCCGAAGGGACCGTTGGCACGCGCCCGTTCAGCTGCGGCACGCAGGGCATCGAGCGCGAAGGCTTCCCCCACCGCAGCCCAGGCCGTGGCGGCCTCGACCGGCGCGATGCCGGCTTCCGCCGCCAGCCGCACGATGGACGGCGCGGCCGCGAGCCCCGGCGTGCCAGCCAAAGTGGCGGCCCGATCGGGGATGCCGGAGGCTGCGAGCAGCGCGGCCTCCGCCGTCGGCGCGGCGCTGGCGGCGCCGACCAGCGGGGCGATGCCCGACGCCAGGAAATCGCGCACCCCGCCCAGCGCGCCGGGGACGCCCAGCAGCTCGCGCGCTGCGCCTTCCTGCAGCCGCCGCAGACCGAGCAGCGCGCCAAGCCGCGACGCCGCCGGCACCGGGGTGGCATCCACGGCCACCGCCGCATCCTCGATGCCGAACAGCTCGCCCGCGAGCCAGGCGGCCCGCACGACCGCCGACGGATCGCCCGCCCCACCGGCCAGCCGCGCGAGCCCGGCGATGCCAAGGCGGTTCGCCGCCAGATTGGCGAGGCTCATCGCGACCAATTCGCGCCGCAGCCGGTGACGCGCGATCAGGGGCGCGAAGCGTTCCCGCAGCGGCGCGGGGAAATAGGCGACCAGCAAGGGCGCCAGCGCCGGATCGTCGGGCAGCGCGCCTTGCTCGATCGCCTGGCTCAGCCAGAGCTTGCAGAAGGGCAGCAGCGCCGCGATCTCGGGGCGGAGCAGGCCCTCGTTCGCCGCCACGCGGGCGCGCAGCGTCGCGGCATCCGGCAGGCCGGCCACGGCGCGATCCAGCAGCCGCTCCGCCTCCAGCCGATCCATCAGCGCGGCATGGGCGGGCAGGTTCTCGACCGCGTTCAGCGCCTCGAGACTGACGGCCAGGGATTGCGCGTGGTTGTCCGCCAGCACCAGCCGCGCGACCTCCTCCGTCATCCCGGCCAGCAGCGCATCGCGCTGTTGGCGCGTGATCGCGCCGTCCTGCTCGGCCGCGGCCAGCAGGATCTTGATGTTGACCTCATGGTCTGAGGTGCTGACGCCTGCGCTGTTGTCGAGCGCGTCGGTGTTCAGGCGCAGGCCGGCCCGCGCCGCCTCCACCCGCCCGGCCTGGGTGATGCCAAGATTGGCGCCCTCCCCCAGTACCTTCGCGCGGATGTCGCGGCCATCGACGCGGATCGCGTCATTGGCGCGGTCGCCGGCCTCGGCCTGGGTTTCCGTGCTCGCCTTTACATAGGTGCCGATGCCGCCGAAATAGAGCAGCTCCACCGGCAGCTTCAGGATGGCGCGCATGATCTCGGCGGGGTCGGCGCGCTCGGCCTCGATGCCGAGCAGCGCGCGCGCCTCCGCGCTCAACGGCAACGACTTCGCGTTGCGCGGCAGCACCGCGCTGCCCGGCGACAGCAGCCGCGCGTCGTAATCCGTCCAGGACGAGCGCGGCAGGCGGAACAGCCGCTCGCGCTCCGCATAGGATATCTCCGGGTCCGGATCGGGGTCGAGGAAGATGTGGCGATGGTCGAAGGCGGCGACCAGCCGCGTGCGCCGGGAGACCAGCAGCCCGTTGCCGAACACGTCACCCGACATGTCGCCCACGCCCGCGCAGCGGAAGGGCGCATCCTGCACGCCACGGCCAAGGGATTCCTGGAAGTGGCGGTCGATCATCACCCAGGCACCGCGCGCGGTGATGCCCATGCCCTTGTGGTCGTAGCCGGCCGATCCGCCGGAGGCGAAGGCATCGCCAAGCCAGAAGCCGTATTCGACCGCGAGGCCGTTGGCGATGTCGGAGAAGGTGGCAGTGCCCTTGTCCGCCGCTGCGACGATATAGGGATCGTCGCCATCGCGGCGCAGGATCCCGGGGCGCGCGACGATGCCCTCCGCGCCGATATTGTCCGTCAGGTCCAGCATGCCGCGCACCAGCGTGCGGTAGCAGGCGATGCCTTCCGCCATCGTCGCCTCCCGGTCCGATGGGGCGGGCGGGCGCTTCACGATGAAGCCGCCCTTCGCGCCGGTCGGCACGATGACGACATTCTTCAGCACCTGCGCCTTCATGAGCCCCAGCACCTCGGTGCGGAAATCCTCGCGCCGGTCCGACCAGCGGATCCCGCCCCGCGCCACCGCGCCGCCGCGCAGATGCGCGCCTTCCATGCGCGGGGAATGGACGAAGATCTCCCGCCACGGGCGGGGCAGCGGCATGTCGCCGGCCCGCGCGCTGTCAAGCTTGAAGGCCAGGTAATCCTTCGGCTCGAAGAAATTCGTCCGCAGTATCGCATCCAGCACCAGGCGGAGCCGCGCCAGGATGCGGTCCTCATCGGGGTTCGCGACGCCGTCCAGCATCAGGCGCCAAGCGGCATCCAGCCGTGCTTCGTCACGGTCGGCGACGGCGGGGTCGAAGCGCGCACGGAACAGCGCCAGCAGGATGCGCGCGGCATCGGGATGCGCGGCCAGCGCGTCCTGCGCGCTGGCCTGCGCGAAGGGGAAGCCGGTCTGCTTCAGCCAGCGATACATCGCGCGCAGCAGCCAGCATTCCTTCCACGACAGGCCCGCGCGCAGCACCAGCCGGTTGAAGCCATCGGCCTCCACCATCCCCGCCAGCAGCGCATGGAGCGCATCGGCCAGGCGCGGGAACAGCTCATCCGGGCAATCGGCGCCGGCTTCCAGCCGATAGGCATGCAGCACCACCACCGGCCCGCCGCGCGGCGTCAGGCGGTGCGGCACTTCCTCGATCGCGCGCAGGTCGAGGCTTTCGAACAAGGGCAGCGCATCGGACAGCGCGAGCGGCCCTTCAGGATTGGCCAGCCGCAGCATCAGCATGCGGGCCCCACCGCCGGGCGGGCGCGACAGCACGGCGCGCGGCCGCCCGCCATGATTCAGGCCTTCCGCCAGCTCGATGTCGGCGATGCCCTGCGCGGCGGTCTCCGACTGGCGATAGGTCAGCGGGAAGGCGTCGCGCCAACGTGTCAGGATACCGGCGGCCGCCGCCTCCCCGCACTCGCGCGACAGCGCTTCCTCCAGCCTTTCGCGGAAGCCGCGCGCGACCTGCACCACGGCGGCTTCCAGCGCGGCATCCTCCACCGCCGGCACCGCGCCCGGCCTGGTGCCGATCACGTAATGTACCCGCGCCAGGGGAGCGTCGCCGAGCTGTGTGTAGAAGGCGGAGATCCAGCCGTCGAAGGCGCCCGCGAGCAGCGTGCCGACGCCTTCGCGCAGGCTGGTGTCGAAGGTGTCGCGCGGCAGCCAGACGATGGCGGAAACGAAGCGCTCGAACGGGTCGCGCCGCAGCACCAGCGCCGCGCGCGGGCGGATCGAGAGATCGAGCGCCCGGCGGCAGCCTTCCAGGATCGCCCCCTCCGGCGCCTGGAACAGTTCGTCGCGCGGCCAGGTGTCAAGGATGTTCCGCAGCGCGCGGCCGTCATGCGTCTCCGGCTCCACCCCCGCCTGCGCCAGGATGCGCAACACCTTCTCCCGCAGCAGCGGGATGGAGCGGGGGTTGCGGTTATAGGCGCCGGCCGCGAACAGGCCGAGGAAAAGCCGCCCGCCGACGACGCGGCCGGCGGCATCGCGAAGGCGGGTGATCACGACATCGGCGTGCTGCGGGCGATGCACCAGGCTTCGCATGTTGGACTTGGCGACGCTCACGGCGGGCAGGTTGCCGAGCATCGCGCGCACCGCGGGCGGCAGCGCGGGCAGGGAGCTGAGCGCGTCGAACACCGCCAGCGCAGGATCGCGCAGCACGCCGAGATCTTCGTCCCGCACCACCGCCGCGCCGCCCGCGCGATCCAGCGCGATGCGGCGATGGCCGAGCAGGACGAAATTGTCGTCGGCCAGCCAGCGCAGGAACTCCGCGCCTTCGCCTCCGCCAACCTCCTCGTCCGCCTGTCGCAGCCGGGCGAGCATCGACGCGAAGTCGCCGACCGCGAGCCGCACATCGCCCATCGCGCGGGCCAGGGCCTGGCGCAGCGTGTCGTCATCGCCGGGGCCCGGCGCCGTCCCACCCGAGCCCAGCGTCGTTGTCGCGCTGGGGGCGAGGGTGATTCGCATCATGCTCTCCCGCGCACCCTCGCCCAGCGCCAGCAGCCGGCCGTCGGCGTCGCGGCGGATGGGCACGATGGGGTGCAGCAGCCGGCGCACCACGCGCCCCTGGACGGCCAGCGCGGCCAGGGCACTGTCCACCAGGAAGGGCATGTCGTCGGTGACGATCTCCACCACCGGGACGGTGCCGCGGCCCGGCCCCGAGGGCAGGACGCGCAGCTTCGCCAGGCCCGGGGGACGTTCGACGGCAAAGGCGAAGAGGCTCGCGGCGGCCTCCGCCATCGCCTCGGGCGGCATCGCGGCCAGTTCGGCGGTCGGCACCCCCTCATGCAGTCGCCGCAGCAGCGCCGCGGCCTCGGCTGGCAGGCCGGGCGCGGCGCGGCGCAACGCGGCCTCGGCCGCCGCCAGCACGCCAGGGCGCAGCCCGTCTTCCGGGCCGGGGGCATCGGTCATGGCGAAACTCCTCCCCGGCCAGGGTGCGCGGCGCGAGAGGCGGGGGGCAAGCACGAAGACGTGTCAAACCACCGATATCCGCAACAATCGCGGGGCCCTCTCGACCCGGCCGCAACCGACAGGCGCGGATTTCGCCTCGGCAAGTTCGGTATGACGTCGGCGCACGGGATGATAAAACACCGCCATGATCGCAGACCTTGCCGCCCTGCTCTCGCCCGTCACGCCGGAGCAGTTCTTCGCCGACCATTACGACAAGGCCCCGCTGCATGTGCGCGGCGGTGCGGGAAAATTCGCCCAGGTCCTGTCCTGGCGGCAGGTGAACCGCCTGCTCGACATGACGCATATCTGGTCCAGCACCTCGTTGAGATTGGTGATGGACAGCCAGTCGATCCCGCCCGAGCAGTTCTGCGCGCGCACCATGGGCCGCGACGGCGCGCAGCTGATGCAGCCGGATGCGAAGCTGGTGCAGGGCTGGATCGCCAAGGGCGCGTCGGTGGTGATGAACGACGTGGACAGCCTGACGCCGGGCCTCGCCTCCGTCTCCAACGCGCTGGAAAGCGCAGGCCTCGGGAAGGCGCAGGCGAATGTCTATATCTCGTGGCAGAGCCACAAGGCGTTCCGCACCCATTACGACACCCATGACGTCTGGGCCGTGCAGGTGGAAGGCGAGAAGGACTGGAACATCTGGGAAGGCCGCGCCGACTGGCCCATCCCGCACCCGGTCTTCAAGGGCCAGCCGCAGGCGCATCACGATCAGGCGCGCGGCAAGCTGCGCGGCGTGGTGAAGATGAAGCCGGGCGACCTGCTGTATCTGCCGCGCGGCTGGTACCACGACGCGCTGGCGGAAGCGCCGGCCAGCGTCCACATCGCCTATGGCGTGCATGCGCCGCTGGGGATGGACCTGATGAACATCCTGCTGGAACGCGTGCTGTACGATGCCGAATTCCGTAAGCCGCTGCCCCGCCAGGATGGCGGCGCGCCGGCCCGCTTCGCGCTGACGCAGCGCGCGGGCCTGCTGGGGCAGAGGCTGGCGGAACTGTGCAAGGACCCGAAGGTGATCGAGGTGCTGTCGCAATTCGTGGCGAATTACCGCCATGCCCGCGGCGGCTTCGACGTGCTGGCCGCGCGCGGAATCGCCCCGCCCGCCGAAGCCTCCCCGGCCACGGAAGGTGCGGCCGCCTTCCGCGTGCTGGCCACCGGCGCGAAGCCGGTACGGCGCGGCACGGACTGGGCGCTGAAGACCGCCACCGGCACGCTGCCGCTCACCTCCCCGGAAGCTGACGCCGCCGCCTGGCTCCTCGCCCGGCCGGATGTCACCGCGACGGAACTGGCGCAGGCCCATCCGGCCGTGGCGGCGGACGCGCTGCTGGGCCGGCTGGCCGAAGCCGGACTGCTCGCGCCCGGCTCGTGAAGGCGCTGGCGGCGGTTCTGCTTCTGCTGCTGCCGGGCCTCGCCTTCGGGCAGCCCCGCCCCTTCTCCTGCGTGGGTGCGGAAGCGCTGGAAGACGATGTCTTCGCCGTACCCTTCGCCCGTGGCGCTGACCGGCTGCAGGACGCCGCCCGCAGCGGGATCGAGGCCGCTTCCGTCCTGGCCCGCGCCGAGCCGGAGCGGAACATCTGCGTGCTGGGCCATGCCGATCGCGGCCAGGGGGCGGAAAGCTCGACGCAGCTGGCGGCGCGGCGGGCGCGGGCCGTCGCGCAGGCGTTGTCGGCGCGCGGGGTGGAGCGGGACCGCATCCGCGCCGAGGCAAGGGCGGGCGCTTTCAGCGGGCGCGGCGAGGAACCGGGCGCGCGGGCCGTGACGATTGTGGTGATGCCGCTGCCGCTACCGTGAGTTGACACACATAATTGCCGTTATTGAGCGGCTTATCGGCAATTTATTGCCATCATGCGCCGGCAGTCTCCACCTCATCAGGGGCACGCCGCGTATGGCCGAGACACCAGCGACATCCGAGATCCCGCCGCAGGATGCACAGGATGCAGCGGCGCCTCCGCTGCGGCGGCGGCTATTCGTCCTGCGCCTTGCCACGCTGGCCGGCGCCACGACGGCGGCGGCCTGCGCGCCGGCCCAGCCCGTGGTCGTCATGCAGCAGCCCGCACCGGTTCATGTGCCCGGCCGGATCGCGATCAGCGATGCCGACCCGTCCGATCCGCCGGGTGCGGGAAGGGGTGGGCATCGCGGCAGCGGCGTGACGGATAGCGACCCCTCCGACTCCCCGGGTTTCGGGCGCGGGGGCGTGCGGAGTACCGGCATCAGCGACGCCGATCCGCATGATCCGCCTGGGCGCGGGCGGGGTGGCTATCGCCAGCCCTACCGGACGGGGATCAACGACAGCGACCCTTACGATCCGGCCGGCGGCGGACGCGGCGGCTATCGCGCCCCTTATCGGACCGGGATCAACGACAGCGATCCCTACGATCCGGCCGGCGGCGGACGCGGGGGCTATCGCGCACCCTATCGGACCGGGATCAGTGACAGCGACCCCTACGATCCGGCCGGCGGCGGGCGCGGGGGCTATCGCGCACCCGGCTATCGCAGCGCCAGCGACAGCGACCCAAGAGACCCGGCCGGTCGCGGCCGGCGCGGCTGGTGACGCGGCATGGTCGGCGATAGCCTCACCCCAATGAGCGACCCCCCCTTGACCCATGATACCACTTTGGCCGAAGCGGCCTGGGCGCAGGCCTTCGGCAATCTCTCCGTCGAAGACGGGCTGGCGCTGCGGGAAGGCGCGGCGTGGCGGCACTTCCCCGCCACCGATCCCGCGCGCCACCGGCCGCTGCTCTCGGTCGCTGATCTCGACGCCTTCCTGGCCACCGACGCGGCGCGGGAGCCGCGCGTGTCCATGGCCGATAGTCGGCGGCGGGGCAGCGCGGCGGTGCCGCTCGACAACTACCTGCGCGACGACGGACGTGTGGACCTGCCGGGGCTCTTCGCCGCCTTCGACAAGGGGGCGACCCTCGTCGTCTCCCGCTTCCACGAATTGCATGCGCCGCTGATGCGGTTCTGCCGGGGGCTGGAGCAGGTCTTCCTGCACGGGGTGCAGGCCAATATCTACCTGACCCCGCCCGGCGCGCAGGGCTTCCGGGTGCATTACGACACCCATGACGTGCTGGTGCTGCAGGTGATCGGCGAGAAGCGCTGGCGGCTGTGGGACGGGCAGCCGGTGCCGCGCCCCACCTGGCGCACCCCCTGGCCCGGCAATATCGAGCCAGCGGGGGAGGCCACGACGATCACCCTGCGGCCGGGCGACACGCTCTATGTCCCGCGCGGCGTGCTGCACGATGCGGCGGCACAGGAGGGCGAGGATCCCTCGCTGCACGTCACGATCGGGCTGCTCGACCCGTCCTTCGCCACCGTGCTGCGCCTGGCCGTGGACCTACTGGAGGCGGAGGAGCCGGGCTTGCGCGAATCCTTCCCCACCTGGCGACTGGCCGAAGGGCCGGAACGGCTGGCGGAACTCGCCCGCCCGCTGGCGGCGCGGCTGGCGGAGCCGGCGGCGCTGGAACGCGCGGCGCTCGCGCTGCTCGATCGGCTGGCGGCGGAACGGCCGGCGCTGCTCGGCCGCGGCCTGTTCGTCCCGGCGCCGGAGCCCGGCACGAAGCTGGTGCTCGCGCCCGGCGTGCTGCATGCGCTGGTGCCGGAGGCCGAGGGCGGCGCATCGCTGCGCTGGGCAGGGGCGCCGATGGTGCTATCGGCGACGGAAGCCGGCTGGTTCGCGCGTCTGGCGGATGGCGCGAGCCCGGCGGAGCTGGGCGATGGCGCGCTGGCGTTCTGCGACGCCCTTCTGCGCCAGGGGCTGCTGGTCCGCGCCTGACGGCGTGGCCCTAGACCACGCTGCGTTCATACGAACGCAGCGTGGTCTAGAAGCCATTGATTCTAGAGCAGCTTATGCCCGATCAGCGGAACCGCGGAGCGGTTCCACATGATCGGGCGCTGCTCTAGCGGCTACAGCGACTTGCGCCCAGGCTGCGCGGCCAGGGCCCACAATTCCGGCCGCAGCTCCTCCTTCCGGTTGGGGAAAGCCAGCGTGCAGATGGCGGTCAGCACCGCCACGCCGGCCAGCACCAACAGCACCGCATCCTGCCCGCCAGTCCGCTCATGCAGCAGCGCGACGGCGGGGCTCGCGGCGGCGGCGCCCAGGAAGCCCACGAAGAACCGCACGGAATAGAGCTTCACCCGCAAGGCGGGCGCGACGTAGCGCGCCATCATCGTCTCGTTGACGGTGACGCAGCCGAAGATCGCCGCCGCCAGCAAGCCAGACAGCAGCAGCGCCGGCCAACCTTCGAGCGTGAACAGCAGCAGCAACCCCGGCGCCTGAACCAGCCCGAGCGGTAGCAGAACGGTCTTGAGCGTGTTGCGGTCGATCAGCCTGCCGACGGTGAACTGCGTCAGCCCACCGCAGATCGTCACCGCGAAGGCCAGCACGCCGACCACCGGCAGCAGGTCGGGCGACCCCGCCAGCCGTTCCTCGATCAGCTTGGGCAGCAGCAGGGTGAAGGCGTTGAAGATGAAGCCGGCCGCGACCGCCAGGCACAGCAGGATGCCGACGGCACGGCGCACCACGGCGCGGGGGATTTCGGGGAAGGGCTTGCCGGCCGCCTTGGCCTGGGCGGAATCCACCGCCCCCTCCCGCAGGTAGAGCAGGCCGGACGCGATGCAGAGCACGCCCGGTACGATGAAGGCCCAGCGCCAGCCGAGCCAGGCGGCGAGGAAGGCGGTGACAATGGGCGCGCCGGCGACGCCGAGATTGCCGAAGACGCCGTTGATGCCCACCGCGCGCCCCACCCGCGCGCCGGCGGCATCCACCAGCATCGCCGTGCCGATCGGGTGGTAGATCGCGCTGAACGCCCCCATCAGTACGAGGCAGAGCGTCAGCGTCACCGGCCCGGTCGCGAAGCCGGCGGCGACCATCGCGGCCCCAGTGCCGAAGAAGAAACCCGCCATCAGCCGAGGCCGGCCGAGCCGCGCCGCGAGCCAGCCCATAGGCAGCGACCCCAGCCCATAGACCACGAACATCCCCGTCCCGAGCGCCAGGATAGGCCCATAGACCGTCCCGAACAGGCCCGGTTCCTGCACCACCATCGCCAGCACGGCCGTGGCCAGGATCAGCAGCCCGTAATGGGTGAAGATATGGGCGAGGTTGACGAAGACGATGGTGCGGGCGGCGGCGTCCATCCTCCAACCCTACGCCCTTCCCCTTGCAACTCCCGATAGGGAACATATCATGAACTGCATAATCTTCGACCTGCGATCATGGACCTGCTCCGCAAACTCGAAATCCTGGCCGATGCCGCGAAATACGATGCGTCCTGCTCCTCCTCCGGCACCATGCGGCGGGATTCGACGCGCGGGGGGCTCGGCAGCACGGAAGGGTCGGGGATCTGCCACGCCTATACGCCGGATGGGCGCTGCATCTCGCTGCTCAAGATCCTGCTGACCAATGCCTGCGCCTTCGACTGCGCCTACTGCATCAACCGATCGAGTTCGAATGTCCGCCGCGCCCGCTTCACGGTGGCGGAGGTCGTGCAACTCACCCTCGATTTCTACCGCCGCAACGCGATCGAGGGGCTGTTCCTGTCCTCCGGCATCACGCGATCCGCCGATTGGACGATGGAACAGCTGGTGCTGGTGGCGAAGACGCTGCGAGTCGAGCACGGTTTTCAGGGCTACATCCACCTCAAGACCATCCCCGATGCGTCGCCCGCGCTGGTGGAGGAAGCCGGGCGCTGGGCTGACCGGCTTTCGATCAACATCGAACTGCCCGAGGCCGCCAGCCTGAAGGCCCTGGCGCCCGAGAAGGATTTTCCCGAGATTCGCAAGGCCATGGGCCGGCTGCGCACGCGCATCGACGGCGCGCGCGACGAAGCCCGCAGCGCCCGCCGCGCCGCCGCACCCCGCTTCGCGCCAGCCGGGCAGAGCACGCAGATGATCATCGGCGCCGATGCGTCCGATGACGCGACGATCCTGGCAACCGCGACCGATCTCTATGCGGGCTATCGCCTGAAGCGCGTCTACTACTCGGCCTATTCACCGATCCCCGATGCGTCGCGCGCCTTGCCGCCGGTGGCACCGCCGCTGGTGCGCGAACACCGTCTGTACCAGGCGGATTGGCTGCTGCGCTTCTACGGGTTTTCCCGCGAGGAGGTGATGGCCGGCGGCGTGGGCGGGATGCTCGACCCCGCGCTCGATCCCAAGACCGCCTGGGCCTTGCAGCGCCGCGGCGATTTCCCCGTGGACCTCAACACCGCCCCGCGCGAGGTGCTGCTGCGCGTCCCGGGCCTTGGCACCAAGACGGTCGAAAGGCTGATCGCCGCGCGCCGGCATGTCGCGATCCGGGTCGAGGATCTGGCGCGGCTGCGCGTCAGCCTCGCGAAGGTGCTGCCCTTCATCGTCACCGCCGACCACCGCCCGCGCATTCTGGACAGTGCCGCGCTGCGCGACCGCCTGATCCCCGCGACCGCCTTCGCCCAGGCGGCGAAGCCGGTGCAGATGAGCCTGTTCTGATGGCCACCTCGGCCGTGCTGCCGGGCCCCGCCGATTTCGCCGCCTGGCGCCAGGCCGCACGCGGGCTGGTCGGCGCGGGCGTTGCGCCGCATGCCGTCGAATGGCGCGTGGCCGGCGAGGCGCCCGGCCTGTTCGGCGGCGAGGCCCCTGCCCCCGCGCCGGGCCTGTCCTTTCCCGTCCCGCGCGCCTTCGTGGAATTGGCGGAGATCGCCATCCGCCATCGCGATCCCGAACGCTTCGCGCTGCTGTACCGGACCCTGTGGCGCGTGACGCATGGCGAGCCCGCGCTGATGCAGGTGGCGACAGACCCCGACATCCTGCGGCTTGCGGCGATGGCGAAGTCGGTGCGGCGCGACGCGCACAAGATGCACGCCTTCCTCCGCTTCCGGCAGGTCGAGACAGAAGCCGGCACGCGCCACATCGCCTGGTTCGAGCCGGACCACCATATCGAGGAAGCCGAGGCCGGCTTCTTCATCCGCCGCTTCGCGCAGCTGCGCTGGTCGATCGTGACGCCGAAGCGCAGCCTGCTTTGGGACGGGCAAGACATCGCGCTCGGCCCCGGCGGGCGGCGCGCCGATGTGCCGGCGGATGATGCGGTGGCGCCGCTCTGGCGCGCCTACTACGGCGCGATCTTCAACCCCGCGCGCCTCAAGCCCGGCGCGATGCGCGCGGAAATGCCGCGCAAATACTGGCGCAACCTGCCGGAAGCGGCGGACATCCCCCGCCTGATGGCCGAAGCGCCACAGCGGGTCGCAGCGATGCTAGCGCGGGAAGCAATGGCGCCGAAGCCGAACCGGCAGAAGCCCGCCACCGCCCCGCGCGTTGAACCCGACATGGACCTGCTCGACGCCGGAACCGACCGCAACGCGGCACTGGCCGCCCTCGCCCGCGAATTGGCCGCTCGCCAAGACCTGCCCGACTTCGCGCGCCGCGCGACGCAGCAGGTTTTCGGCGAAGGCCCGCTCGACGCGAAGCTGATGTTCGTCGGCGAACAGCCAGGCGACGAGGAGGACATCCAGGGCCGCCCCTTCGTCGGCCCCGCCGGGCGGCTGTTCAACCGCGCGCTGGAGGCCGCCGACATCATGCGGGACGCTGCCTATGTCACCAATGCGGTGAAGCATTTTCGCTTCACCCCATCCGGCAAGCGCCGCCTGCACCAGGCGCCGGACGCGGGCGACATCGCCCATTACCGCCCCTTCCTGCTGCGGGAGATCGGGATCGTCGGGCCGAGGCTGCTGGTCGGCATGGGCGCTACTGCGTTGCGCGCGCTGACCGGCAAGCCAGTGCCGGTGCTGAAGGCGCGCGGCACGCTGCTGCCAGGGCCGGACGGCATCCCCGTCTTCGCCACCGTCCATCCCAGCCACCTGCTCCGCATCCCCGACGAGGAAGGCCAGAGGCGCGCCTATGCCGCCTTCGTGGAGGATCTGCGCGCGGCCAGGGCGCGGGTCGCGTGACAGGCGCTGGCCGCCATGGCTTGTTGCGGGCAGGAGACCCACCGCCATGACCGACCTGCCCGCCACCATCGAAATCCGCGAGGAAGGTCCGCGCGAGGGCTTCCAGATCGAGCCCGGCCCGATCCCGACCGACCGCAAGGTGGCCCTGATCGACGCCCTGGCCGCCACCGGCCTGCGGCAGATCCAGGTCTGTTCCTTCGTCTCGGCGAAGCTCGTGCCCGGCTGGGCGGATGCGGAAGCAGTGGTCGCAGCCACAGCACCACCGCCCGGCGTCGCCTTCACCGCGCTGTGGTTCAACGACAAGGGGCTCGCCCGCGCGCTGGCGTTCCGGGACAAGCTGAAGCTCTACGGCTCCATCTCCTTCGCGGCGTCGGAGGCGTTTTCGCGCAAGAACCTGAACCGTGATCGCGCCGGCCAGATCGAGGCGATGCGCGCGCTGACCCGCCTGCACCAGGATGCCGGCGTGCCCGTCACGCGCATCTCTATCCAGGCGGCCTTCGGCTGCAACTATGCGGGCGACGTCGCGCCGGCCCAGGTGGTCCAGGCGGTGGCGGACGGGATGGAGATCGCGGCAGAAGCCGGCGCCACGATCACAGAGATCACGCTGGCCGACACGATGGGTTGGGGAACACCAACGCGGATCGAGCGCGGCGTCGGCACCGTGCGCGAACGCTGGCCGGATGCGCCGATCGCGCTGCATCTGCACGACACGCGGGGGTTGGGCATCGCCAATGCCGCGGCCGGGCTGCGCCTAGGCGCCACGCGCTACGACACGACGGTAGGGGGCTTGGGCGGTTGTCCCTTCGCCGGGCAACCCGGCGCGCCGGGCAACATCTGCACCGAGGAACTGGTCCTGCTCTGCGAGGAGATGGGGATCGCCACCGGCGTCGACCTCGACGCGCTGATCGCCGCCGGCCACCTGGCGGAAGAGATCGTCGGCCATCGCCTGCCCAGCGCGCTGCTGCGGTCGGGCACCCTGGCCGCATTCCGGCGCCGCGCGGTGGGTAACCCCCTGCCCGCCGAAAGCTAGTTCAAGCGCTGGCGCAACTCATCCAGAAGTCCCTTCACGCGCGCCGACTGCGGGCCATCGGGGGCGAGGGCGAGGAAGCGTTCCAGGTTCAGGATCGCCGCCGTGATGTGGCCGAGCCGCTGGTGCATCAGGCCCGCTTCCCGCCACAGCGGCGCGGCGGCCGGCGCCAGGCGCAGCATATCCTCGGTGCAGGCCACCGCGCCCGCGAGGTCGCCATCGCGCAGGCGGCGCACCTTGATGTTGTTCTGCAGCCGCAGCAGCACCGCCCGCTTGCCCATCGGCGCCAGCGTGTCGGGGCCGAGTTCCGCGCTGTCGCCGGCAAAGGTCTTCAGCAGCGCGCGCAGGTCGCGCGCTTCCAGCTGCCCGCCGCCACCGAAGACATCCACCACCACCTGCCCGCGCCCCGACAGGGCCACAAGGAAGTGGCCGGGGAAGTCCACGCCATGCGCTTCCCACCCCGCCGCGTCGGCCGCATGCAGCCAGAGGATACCGAGCGCGACGGGCAGGCCGCGCCGACGCTCCATCACCTTCAGCAGATTGGCGTTGGACAGGTCGTCATAGGTCGCGGTGTCGCCGGCATAGCCGAAGCGGCCATGCAGCAGTTCCGCCAGGGCAGCGCGGCGGCGCAGCAGATTGCCGGCATCGGCTTCCGCATCGGCGGCGGCGATCTCCACCGCGGCGCGGGCAATGTCGGTCAGGTGCTGCTGCGCCGCGTGCCAATCCGCCACGGGGGCGTCCACCCGCGCGAACTGCAGGGCGACCGCCGCGATGTCGAGCTCGGCATCCGGGATCTGGCCGGCGGCTTCCAGCGCGGCGCGGGCCTCGGGCAGCGGGTTGCTCATGCGAACGAGCTTGCGCGGATGGGACAGCAGGTCAAGCGGCGGCGGCCTCACGCCTCCGTCTTGAACACCATGGGACCCAGCGGGCGGCCGCCGAAGATGTGGACGTGGAAATGGGGCACTTCCTGGCCGCCATGCTCACCCATGTTGGACAGGATGCGATGACCGGTCGCCTCCAGCCCAAGCTCTCGCGCCACCTGGCCCACGGCGCGCCAGAAGCCCGTGATCTCGGCCTCCGTCGCCTGCGCAGCAAAATCCGCGTGGGAGACATAGGCACCCTTCGGGATCACCAGCACATGCAGCGGCGCCTGGGGGTTGATGTCGTGGAACGCCAGGGCGAAGGCGTCCTCATGCACGCGGCGGCAGGGGATCTCGCCACGCAGGATGCGGGCGAAGATGTTCTGCGGGTCATAGGGCGGCAGGCCTGACACGGGCATCGCGGATCCTCCTCGGCGGCCCTTGTTTGGCGAAGCCGCCGCCGCCCGGCAAGACCGGCGGGCGGGGCTGCGAAAGCTCAGGGCAGCTTGGTGGTCTGCGCTGCGCGCACGATCGCCTTGGGCCGCGCGGCCTTCTCGGCGATGCCGGAGATGCCCTGGCGGCGGGCAAGCTCGGCCCAGACCTCCGCGGGCCGGATGCCCGCATCCACCCAGAGCACCACCAGGTGATAGAGCAGGTCGGCGCTTTCCAGCACCGTGGCGCCGCGGTTGCCCTGCGTCGCCTCGATCACGCATTCGACCGCTTCCTCGCCGAGCTTCTGCGCCACCTTCGCGGTCCCGCGCGCGATGAGGCGGGCGGAGTGCGAATGCTCGACATCGCCGGCCAGGCGGCGCGCCTCCACCGTGCGCCACAGCGCATCCAGCACGCCGGCATCGGCACCCGCGACAGTGAAGGGGGCCATCGCGCTCGCCGCCGGGTCGGTAGGGGCGGGCGCGGGGGTGGCGGGGCGCGGCAGGCCGGGGGGCATCGGCAGGGCGGCGGCGCGGCGCGCGGCCTTGCCGACCTTGGGCTTGGGCTTGGGCTTGGCCTTCAGCTTCGCAGCCGCCTTCGGCTTGGCCTTCGCCTCGGGCTTCGCCTTGGACGGCTTCTTCGCCTGGGCCTTCTTCGTCGGCTTGGCCATCAGGGTGCCTCCGAGACCGGGCGGATGGGAAGGCCGGCGGCGGCCAGCGCCGCCTTGGCGTCGGCGATCCGCATCTCGCCATAATGGAACACGCTGGCGGCCAGCAGCCCGGTAGCACCGGCCAACGCGCCATCGACGAAATGCGCGGCGTTGCCGACACCGCCCGAGGCGACGAGCGGCAGCCGCACCTTGGCCCGCACCGCGCGCAGCAGATCGAGGTCGAAGCCCTGCTTGGTGCCGTCGCGGTCCATCGAGGTCAGCAGAAGCTCTCCCGCCCCGCGCTGTTCCATCTGCCGCGCCCAGGCCACCGCATCGATCCCGGTGCCGCGCCGGCCGCCATGGGTGAAGACCTCCCAGCCTGCCCCACTGCGGCGGGCGTCGATCGCCACCACGATCGCCTGGCTGCCGAAGGCCTCGGCGCCGCGCGTGACCAGCGCAGGATCGGTGACAGCCGCCGAATTGACCGAGACCTTGTCGGCCCCGGCCAGCAACAGCTTGCGCATATCCTCCACGCTGCGAACGCCGCCGCCGACCGTGAGGGGGATGAAGACCTCCGCCGCGGTGCGGGAGACGACGTCGTACATCGTGTCCCGGTTCTCATGCGTCGCGCCGATGTCGAGGAAGGTGATCTCATCCGCGCCTTCGCGGCCATAGGCGCGGGCCTGTTCCACCGGATCGCCGGCATCGCGGAGCGCGACGAAGTTCACGCCCTTCACGACGCGACCGTCCTTGACGTCGAGGCAGGGGATGACGCGCAGGGCCAGCACGCGACGGCTCCGGGGCGGACGGCGACCGGGCCGCATCATCCGCGCGGCATGGATCGCGATCCTGGTTGTGGGGCTCGCGCGCCGCGCGGAGGGCATGCCTCCGGCGCCACGCGCCATCTTCGGGATTTGCGCCCAGCGCGCCGCGCGGTCAAGCGATCCCGGCAGGATCGCCGGCCTGGGGGCAGCGGTCAGCCGCGCCGGAGCAGCCCGCGCAGCCGCGCCGTGCCCGCCCGGAGGCGGAGGAGAAGCCGCGCTTCCATCTCCTCGGTCTTCGTGACCATCTCCGGCCAGCGCCCGGCGATCCAGCCCATGCCGCGATGGGCCCACATGTATTGGTGGCGCAGCACGAACATCCCGAGCGCGAGGAACAGCACGCCCTGCAGGAAGGGCAGGACAAGGCCGATGACGCCGAGGCCCAGCAGGCTGAAGCCCGCGGCCTTGCGCTTGATCGAGGGGCGGAATTCCATCATGCGCGGCAGATGGTCCCGCACGCCCCAAGCCGCAACCGCGGGGCGCTACCCGAGCAGGCGCCCGATCACGCGGGCCGTGTAGTCCACCACCGGCACGATCCGCCCGTAATTGATGCGCGTCGGACCCACCACGCCGATCGCGCCCACGATGCGCTGGTCGACGCCGCCGAGGCCGTTGCGGATCGGCGCCACGACCATCGACAGCCCCGCGCTGTCGAACAACCCGCTCTCGGCGCCGATGAAGATCTGTACGCCTTCCCCACGCTGCGCGAGGTCGAGCAAGCGCAGCATCGTCTCCTGCGTCTCCAGCCGCTCGAACAGCGCCTGGATGTCCTGCACGCGCTGCAGCTGGTCCATGTTCTGCAACAGCTTCGCCTGGCCGCGCAGGATCAGCGTGCCACCTACCCCGCCGCCAGACCAGGTGGCCAGCCCCGCATTGATCACCTGCTGCGTCAGCGCATCCAGCGCGGTGCGGTTCGCCGCCATCTCGCCCTGCACGGCACCGCGCGCTTCCTCCAGCGTGCGGCCGGACAGGCGGGCATTGAGGTAGTTGCCCGCCTGCACCAGCGCCGATGGCGGCAGGCCCGCCGGTACCTCGATGACGCGGTTCTCGACCTGCCCGTCGGCAGTCACCAGCACCACCAGCGCCCGGCCCGCGCCGAGCGCCACGAATTCGATGTGGCGCAGCGGTGCCTCGCTTTTCGGCGCGACCACCAGCCCGGCGGCCCCGGCCAGGCCGCTCAGCATCTGCCCGGCCTCGGCCAGCGTGTCCTGCAAGGACCGCCCGCCGGCGGCGCAGCGGGCGGCGATCGCGTCCCGCTCCTCCTCCGGCAGGGCGCCGAATTGCAGCAGGCCGTCCACGAACAGGCGGAGCCCACGTTCCGTCGGCAACCTGCCGGCGGAAGTATGGGGGGCGAAGAGAAGCCCCGCTTCCTCCAGATCGGCCATCACGTTGCGGATCGTGGCGGGCGAGAGCGCATGCGGCAGGCGGCGCGACAGGGTACGGCTGCCCACCGGCTCGCCGGTTTCGACGTAAAGCTCGACCAATTGGCGCAGGATCGCCGCCCCCCGGTCATCGAGGCCCGGCGCCAGGCCGGGCCCGAAGGGAGAGGTGGAAAGGCTCACCGCCGGCGCCAGGCTGGGGCGCGGAGGCCGGTGCATCGGACCCATGGCATCTGTGTCCCTGACCGTCTGCTTGCCCCCAACGCTAGGGGCAGCGCCACGGATGGGTCAACCGCGTGCGGGGGCATCAATGCTGGACGCGCCCCCACCACGGGCGCTACGGGGCGCCATGATCGAATTCCCCGCCGGCTTCAAAGCCCCCTTCGTCCGCCCCTCCGGCCGCATCGCCGACCAGCTGCGCGCCGTCAGCCTCGCGCCCGGCGCCGCCCGGCATGCGGAAGGGTCTTGCCTGATCCGCTTCGGCCTGACGGAGGTGCTTTGCACCGCGAGCGTGGAGGGCAAGGTGCCGCCCTTCCTGCGGAATTCCGGCCAGGGCTGGGTCACGGCGGAGTACGGCATGCTGCCGCGCGCCACCCACACCCGCGGCGACCGGGAA
>JBIIRI010000046.1:0-22006 GCA_044341625.1 Roseomonas sp. | reverse complement strand
GCCCCTGCCCTTGCCGCCGCCGCCGCGCGCCCCGAGGATACGGCAGTTGCCGTCACGCCCAGGATGAAACCGCCGCACCCCCTTCCCGCGCCCGGGGACGCCGAGCCGCAAGCGGCCCCGGCCGCCACGGCGCTCCCCCTGCCCCAGGCCGCCGCCACGCTGGCGTTGCCAGGCCTGCGCGCGCGCGTGCTGCGGCTGCTGGCCCTGGCGCCGGCGGCGGCCTTCGCGCTGATGGTGCTCGCCCCGCCGCTCAACCACGATGTCGCGGCGATCCTGAACTTCGCCGAGCGCTGGATCGCGGGCGACCGGCTGTATCGCGACCTGATCGACGTCAACCCGCCCCTGATCTTCGTGCTGACCGCGATCCCGGCGCTGCTGGCGCGGGCGACGGGGATCGGCGGGGTGCAGGCGCTGCTGCTCTGCGTGCTGCTGTGCTGCCTCGCGGCATGGCGAATGACGCAGCGGCTGCGCCGCGACCGCGCGGAAGGCCCGGTGGAACGCGCGGTGCTGGATGCGCTGGTGCCGCTGGCCTGCGTCGTCGCGGCCTATGATGTCGGCCAGCGCGAACAGCTGATGGCGCTGTTCGCCATCCCCTACGCCTTCCTTGCCGCCCGCCGGATCGAGGGGCTGGCGACGCCGCGGCTTCTGGCCTGGGCGGTGACACTGGCCGCGGCACTCGGCTTCGCGCTGAAACCGCATTTCCTCGGCGTGCCGCTGCTGGTGGAGGCGCTGGTGCTGCTGCGGCGCGGGCCACGCGCGGCGCTGCGCGATCCGCTGCCCTGGGGCATGGCGGCGCTGTGGCTGCTCTACCTTGCCGCCATTCCGGTCTTCTTCGCGGATTACTTCGATTTCGTCGTGCCGCTGGTGGTGGGCTTCTACCTCGATACCAGCGGCTTCGGCCTGGTGGATGTGCTGCTGGGCGACAAGCTGGGGGCGGCGCTGGCGGTGCTGCTGGCGCTGGCGCCGCTGGCGGTGCGGAAGACGGCGAGCGTGCCGGCGCAGGCGCTGCTGGCCGTGGCACTCGGCGGCTTCCTGTCGGCCTGGGTGCAGCACAAGGGCTGGAGCTACCATGTCGTGCCGATGGCGATGGCCAGCGCGCTGCTGGCCGGGCTGCTGGCGGCGCGCTGGCTGGATCAGGCGCTGCCGCCCGGGCGGGCAGCCGCCGCTGCGCCGGGCATCGCATTTGCCGCCGCGCTGGCGGTCGCGTTGCTGCATCTGCGCGGCGAAAGCCCCTGGCGGCAGATCTGGTACTTCCAGCTGCAGGACGGGCAGATCGCCACCACCCTGCGCCGCGAGGTGGCGGGGGAAAGGCTGCTGGTGCTGTCCCCCGACATCTTCCCGGTCTATCCGGCGCTGAACTATGCGCGGGCGCGGTCCACGCTGCGCTTCATGAATCTCTGGCTGCTGATCGGCGCCTATCCCGACTGCCCCGAAGGCGCCCCGCGCTACCGAGACACCTGGGAGATGAGCCGGCCGGAATTCCTGGTCTATCGCACCGTGGCCGAGGATTTCGCCCGCGCCCCCCCCGCCGGGGTGCTGGTGGCGAAGCGTTCGGGCATCCCGCGCTGCGGCGCGGAGGAATTCGACCCGATCGAGTATTTCTCCCGCCACCCGGCCTTTGCCGAGACGTGGCGGCGCTACACCCGTATCGTCCACATGGACCGCTACCTTCTCTACCTGCGCGAGGATTGATGACACACGACGCCTATGTCGGCCGCACCGAACAGCGCGAGGATCGGCTGGATGACCGCCTAGTCCGCGGCATGGCCGCGACGCTCGGCCTGCCGCAGCCCGACATCCTGCCGCCGCTCTGGCACTGGATGCTGTTCCAGGACTGGGTGATGCCGGACGGCATCGGCCCCGATGGCCACCCGAAGCGCGGCGGCTTCCTGCCGCCGGTGCACGACCTGCCGCGGCGCATGTGGGCGGGCGGACGCGTCAGCTTCACCGGGGCCGCGCTGCGGGCCGGCGACCATGTGCGGCGGACCAGCACCATCCTCTCGGTGGCGGAGAAGGCGGGCGGGTCCGGCCGGCTGGTCTTCGTCACGGTGAAGCATGTGGTCGAAGGCCCGCGCGGCATCGCGATCGAGGAAGAACAGGACATCGTCTATCGCGGTGCGGAAGGCGCGGCCGTGAAGGCGGCAGAGCCCGCGCCCGCCTGGCCGGATGCGATGACGCGCCAGGTGGTGCCCGACCCCGTGATGCTGTTTCGCTATTCCGCGCTGACCGGCAACGGGCACCGCATCCATTACGACCACCCCTATGTCACAGGGGTCGAGGGCTATCCGGGCCTGGTCGTGCACGGGCCGCTCCAGGCCACGCTGATGGCCGCCCTGGCGCAGGATAGCGCGCCGGGCCTGCGCCTTGCGCGCTTCGCCTTCCGCGGCAAGCGCCCCTGCTTCGACGGGCGCGCGCTGGATGTGCTGGCGCGGCGCGACGGCATGAAGGTCGCGCTCGAGACCCGCGACGACACCGGCGCGACCTGCATGCAGGCGGAGGCCGAGCTGGTCCAAGCGGGTGCCTGACCGACAACGCCGCGCCCTGCCGCTGCGGCAGGACACGCTGCACGGCATCGGCATCATCCTGGCCGGCTATGCGGTGGTGTCCTGCGCCGATGCGGCGGTGAAATGGGCCGTGCCGGAAGTGGGCGTCGCGGTCGCGATGATCTGGCGCGGCGTCTTCGGCATGCTGGCGATCGCCCTGCTGGCGCGCGGGCGGGGCCTCATGCCGCACCGCCTGCCGCTGCTGAGCTTGCGATCCGTCCTGCATTGCGGGGTCAGCGCGGCCTTCTACCTGGCCTGGTTCAACGGCATGCCGCTGGCCGACAGCTATGCGCTGGTGGCCGTGGCGCCGCTGATGATGACGCTGCTGGCCATCCCGCTGCTCGGCGAGCGGGTCGGCTGGCGGCGCATGACCAGCACGATGGTCGGCTTCCTCGGCGTGATGGTGATGCTGCAGCCGGGCAGCGAGTTGTGGCGCTGGGAATCGGCGATGCTGCTGGCGAGCGCGGCCGTGCTCGCGGTGACGCGGATCTGGACGCGCGTTCTGGCCGCCACCGACACGCCGCAGGCCATCGCCTTCTGGCTGCTCTTCGCGCATGTGCCGATGGGGCTTCTGATGCTGCCGGTCTTCCCGCCGGTCGGCGGGCTGGTGCCGTCGGGCGACGTGATCGTCGCGCTGGCCTTCTTGGGCCTGGCGAATGGCGCGGCGCATTTCCTGTTCGCCCGCGCCTTCGCGATCGCGCCCGTATCCGTGCTCGCGCCCTTCGAATACACCACGCTGGTCTGGGGCGGGCTGCTGGGCTTCCTGATCTGGTCGGATCTCCCTTCCTGGCTAACCGTGTCCGGGGCGACGCTGGTCATCGCGGCTGGGCTCTACAATTTGCACCGAGAGCGCCTGCGGCGGGCGGAAGAGACGGCCGCGCAGGCGAAAGCCGGGCGGGACGGCACCTGATGCCGCTTCGCCACGACATGCGGCGCGGCGTGCTGCTGATGCTGGCCGCCTGCGCACTGTTCACGCTGATGAGCGCGGTGATCAAGCTGCTCGGCGACCGCATCCCGGTGGTCGAGATCATGTTCTTCCGCAGCGCGCTGGCGGTGCCGGTGGTGCTGCTGGTGGTCGCGCGCACGCGGCGCGGCGTGGGCTTCGTCGCGGCGCTGCGCACGAAGCGCTTCCCGGCCCATTTCCTGCGCGCCTGCACCGGCACCTCGGCGCAGGCCTGTTCCTTCTATGCGCTGATGCTGCTGCCGCTGGCCGAACAGCAGGCGCTGACCAACACAACACCGCTGTTCGTGACGCTGCTATCCATTCCCTTCCTCGGGGAAAAGGTCGGCATCCATCGCGGCGGTGCGGTGCTGCTCGGCTTTGCGGGCATCCTGGTGATCGCGCTCGGCCAGGGCGCGTTTTCCGGGACGCTGGACGCGACCGCGCAGCTCGGCATGGCGGTGGCACTGGCGCATGGCGTCTTCTCGGCCGGGACCACGATGCTGGTCCGCAACCTGTCGGCCACCGAGGCATCGACCACCATCACGCTCTGGCAATCGCTGCTGATGACCGCCTTCGCCGCCGTGCTGCTGCCCTTCGTCTGGGTGACGCCGAGCTGGCAGGAGTTGGGGCTGCTGCTGGTGATCGGCGTGCTGGGGGGCGTGGCGCAGGTGATGCTGACGGAAGCCTGGGCCAGCGCGCAGGTCTCGGCGCTGGCGCCTTATTCCTTTTCGTCGCTGCTCTGGGCGATCCTGTTCGGCTGGATCGCCTTCGGCGATGTGCCGGGCCTGCTGACCGTGGTGGGCGCGACCTTGATCGTGGTCGCGAGCCTCTACATCCTGCACCGCGAAGTGACGCGCCGGAGACGTGGCGAATGAGTATCCCCTTCCTGCGCGAAGACCACCTGCCGCACGGCGCAGTTCAGGACATCGCGCCCGGCATCCGGCGCATCGTCTGCGCCAACCCAGGCCCCTTCACCTTCCGCGGCACCAACACCTACCTGATCGGCCGGGGGGAGGTCGCGGTACTCGATCCCGGCCCGGCGGATGCGGCGCATCTGGCGGCGATCCTGCGCGCGACGGCAGGCGAGCGGATCACGCGCATCCTGGTCAGCCACACGCATCGCGACCATTCGCCGGGTGCGGCCGCGCTGGTGGCGGCGACGGGTGCCGCCACCTTCGGACACGGCCCGCATGTCACGCCGCCGGAAGCGGGTGGGGAAGGCGGCGACCACGCTTTCCGCCCCGACATCGCGCTGCCCGATGGCGCGACGGTGGACAGCGATGACTGGCGCGTGACGGCGCTGCACACGCCGGGCCATTGCGCCAACCACCTGTGCTTCGCGCTGGAGAACGCGGCCACGCCCGGCATCCTGTTCAGCGCCGACCATGTGATGAGCTGGTCCACCACCGTCGTCAGCCCGCCGGATGGCGACATGGCGGCCTATATGGCTTCCCTCGCGCGGATCGCGGCGCGCGACGATCGGCTCTATCTGCCCGGCCACGGCCCGCCTTTGCCCGATCCCACGCCCTTCGTCGCAGCCCTGGCCGCGCATCGGCGGGAGAGGGAGGCGAAGGTGTTCCACGCGCTGCGCGCCGCGCGTCGCGCGACGGCAACCGACCTCGTCACGCCGGTCTATGGTCCCGAGCTGAACCCGAAGTTGGTCCCCGCCGCAGCGCGCAGCCTTCTCGCGCATCTCATCAAGCTGGCGGCCGAAGGCGCGGCCGCGCGCGACGGGGATGCGTTCGAGGCGCGGTAGAACAAGAAGCGGCGCCGCTACTCGTCGCTCAGCCGGTTATCGTTGCCGCGGAAGACGATCTTCGGGCGCGATGCGCGATCCTCCGGCGGCACCGCAAGCCAAGCGGCAAACTCGCCGAGCATCTTGCGGGTGATGTCGGCCAGCTGCGCGTCGAGTGCTTGGGCCAGCGGATACCAGCCGAGCTTCTCAAGCTCCCCGGACCCGCCGATCTCCCCGCTCACCCGCTCCGCCGGCGCGATCAGGAAGCGAGCGTTGAAGCGCATGGCGCGAGAGGACGGCGTGACCGCGCGGCAAAGGTAATCCAGCGCCGACAGATCGGCCAGCAGCCTTTCGCCCTTGCGCGCGCCGAGCAGCAGCCCGGTTTCCTCGAACAGCTCCCGCACCGCCGCCACACCCAGCGCACGCGCCAGCGATGGCGGCGCGCGATGGCGAAGCAGCGCCTCGGTCTCGGGGCGCAGTTCCGACAGCGCCTTCACGCCGTGATCGGCACGGTCCACGCGGCCGCCGGGGAAGACCAGGATGCTCGGCATGAATTTGTGCTTCGCGTGGCGCATGCCCATCAGGATCTCGGGCTCCGCGCCACGCGCCTGGCGCCACACGATGAGCGACGCGGCGTGACGCGGCTTGACCGCGCGCTTGCCGCTTGTGCGCGGCGCGGCGCGGCGCAGATCGGCGCCGCCAGGATTGTCGGCGCCGCCATCCGGCCCCGCCGGCGGCTTCACGGCTTCAACCAAGGTTGATCCCCCTTGTCGCGAGCCAGGCGCGGAAATTCGCGCGCTCCGGCACGGAAAGCTGGCGCGCGGCATTGTCCGACCAGTTGCACCCTTCGGGCTTGGCGCCATGCACCTCCGCGTAGCGCGGCTTGCCGGGCGGGCGCAGCGCGTCATAGGCAGGCAGCGCATCGGCCAGGGCGCTGTCGTCGTAGCGTTCCCGATGCACGATCACGGCGGGCGGCAGACGCGGGGAGGTCGCGGTGCGCGCGGCGGGCCAGCCGAGCGTCAGGCCGGCCAGCGGAAACACGCCATCCGGCAGGCCGAACAGCTCCACGACCAGGTCCAGGTGATTGCGGACATAGGAGATCGGGCAGGTACCGAGCCCCACCGCCTCCGCCGCCATGATGCAGAAGCCCATCGCCAGCGCGGCATCCGCGCTGGCATTCAGGAAGGTGTCGATGCTGTCATTGGCATGCGCGCGACCATGGATGGCGCACACTTGCCGGCCACGGCGGATATCGCCGCAGAATAGCAGCAGCACCGGCGCATCCTTAATCCAGGGCATGGTGCCGATGGCATCCGCCACGGCCGCGATCTTCGCGGCATCCCGCGTGACGAGGATGGAATACTGCTGCAGGTCGGATTTCGCCGGCGCGGATTGTGCGCCCGCCAGCACGGTGTCGAGCAGCGCGTCCGGCACCGCATCCGGCTTGAAGCGCCGCGTCACGCGGCGATCCAGCAGCAGGCCGAGCGCCGGCGGCACCTGGGCCGGGGTGAAGGGCAGCGCGCCGTAGCGCGCGCGGATCAGGGCTTCGGCGTCCATCCAGTCAACCTCGCATGTCAGGCTGGGACGATCCAGGCATCGGCCACCGTCACGCCCGCGCCTTCGGCATGGATGATCAGCGGATTGATCTCTGCTTCCCGCACCGCATCGAGCCCCGCGAGGCGCGAGACCGCGACCACCGCCCTCGCCAGCGCGTCGAGATCGCCGCGCGGCAGGTTGCGCCAGCCAGTCAACGGCGTCAGCGCGCGGACCTCCGCGATCATTGCCCGCGCTTCGTCGATATCCACGGGCGCGAGGCGGAGCGCGATGTCGCGATGCAGTTCGGACAGCACGCCGCCCGCGCCGAGCAGCACGACCGGCCCCACTTCGGGATCGCGGCGGAAGCCAAGGATCGCCTCTGCCAGCCCCTTCGCCATCGGCTGCACCAGCACGCCGGTCAGGCGCGCATCCGGCGCGGCCTTCGCGACGCGCGCACGCATCGCGGCAGTGATGGCGTGTAGCGTCGGCGCATCCGGGATGTTCAGCGCGACGCCGCCCACCTCCGTCTTGTGGGCGATATCGGGCGAGAGGATCTTCGCCGCGACGGGATAGCGCAGCCCGTCCGGCACCGTGTCCTGCATCACGACGGACTCGGAGGCGAGGCCGAGTGTCGCGAACAGCGCGCGCGCATCGGCCTCATCCGGCGCGGCCGGGATGGCGATGGCGGGCGCCTCGACCGGCTGGACGTCGCGTGGCGCGCGCCAGGCGCAATAGGCGGCGATGGCATCCGCTGCGCCTTCCGGCGTGCGGAAGGCTGCGATGCCGGCCTCGGCCAGCAGTCGCAGCGAGGCTTCCGCCTGCGGCGCGAGGAAGGCCGCGACGGGCTTGCCCGCGATCCGCGCCCCTTCGACGATGCCCGCGACGGCATCATGCGGCCGGAACTGCGCGGAGGAGCCCACGACGCAGAGCGCGAGGTCCGTATCCTCCGCCGCGCGCAGGGCCGCGAGGCCGGCCATCACGCGCTCCGGCTTCGTGCCGGCCAGCGTCATGTCGAGAAGGCGCGCATGGCTCGGCAGCCTCGCGGCCTCCAGCATCGCGCCAGCGACAGCATCAGGCTTCCGCGCCTCGATCCCGCGCACGCCCAGCGCATCCACGGCCAACGCCCCGCCGCCGCCTGTTGTCGTCATCACCCCCACGGCGCGGCGCGTGGAAGCTGGCGGGCGGCGGCCGACGAGCAGCGGCGGCAGTTCCAGCAGCGCCTCCAGCATCGTCACGCGCAGGATGCCATGGGCGCGGAAGAAGGCGTCGGCGGCCGCATCGGCGCCGGCCAGCGCGCCGGTGTGGCTGGCGGCGAGCTCCGCCCCGAAGGGGC
This sequence comes from Roseomonas sp., assembly GCA_044341625.1. Lineage (GTDB taxonomy): Bacteria > Pseudomonadota > Alphaproteobacteria > Acetobacterales > Acetobacteraceae > Falsiroseomonas. The sequence continues at coordinate 13,916 of JBIIRI010000046.1, read as the reverse complement.
TGCGACCCAGCTTCAACGCGACGATCGACTTGCCGCAGCCCTGCGCCTTGCGCGCGGCCGCCGCGAGGTCGCCCGGCGCGCGGATCGCTTCCATGAACAGGCAGACCACATCGACCTCAGGGCGGTCGAGCAGCAGGGACGCGATCTCACCGGTCGTCAGATCGGCCTCATTGCCCGTGCCGATCAGGTGCGAAAATCCCAGGCCGCGGGCCGCGCCGCGCGACAGCAGCGCGCCCATCATGGAGCCCGATTGGGACACCAGCGCAACGCGGCCGGAGGGGATCGATTCCGCCTCGAAGGCGGCGTTGGTGGTCAGCGCGGTGCGGGCGTGGGTGTTGATCACGCCCATCGAATTCGGCCCGAGCAGCCTGACACCGCCCGCCTTCGCTGCCGCCAGCACACGCGCCTGCAGTGCTGCGCCGTCCGGCCCGGCCTCCGCGAAGCCATCGGCCAGCACGCAGGCCACCGGGATGCCGCGGGCCGCGCAAGCGGCGATCTGCGCTTCCACCTGGTCGGTACCCAGAAGGATATAGGCGAAGTCGATCGCGCCCGGGATGTCGTCGAGCGAGGCATAGGCGCGTTCGCCCATGATCTCCGCCGCGCGGGGGTTCACCGGGAAGATCTCGCCCTGGAACCCGTGGCGGCGCAGGTAGCGCTGCGGCCGCGCGGTGAGCCGCGCCATATCCGCGCTGGCGCCGATCAGCGCCACGCGGCGCGGATCGAGCAGCGCGTCGGACAGGGCGGTCACTTCGGGTTGCGCTGCGGGAAGCTGCGCCCGAAGACGCCTTCCGCGATGCGATTCTTCATCATCTCCAGGCTGCCGCCCGCGATCATCCAGCCGCGTGTCTTCCGCACGCAATACTCGATCAGCAGGTCCTGGCTGTAGCCGGTGCCGCCCATGACCTGCATCGATTCATTGGACGCCATCCAGCCCGCCTGGTTGCAGGCATATTTCGCGATGGCAATCTGCTGTGCGTCGGGCAGGCCATCCGCCGCGCCGACGGCGGCGCGATACAGCAGCAGCTGCGCGGCATCCAGCGCGACCCGCATCTCCGCGAATTTCCATTGCAGACCCTGGAATTCCGCCAGCGCCTTGCCGAATTGCTTGCGCTGTTCGGCATGCGCCTTGGCCTGCCGAAAACAGTATTCGCCGAGCGCCAGCGCGCGGGTGGTGTTGCCGCAGCGTTCCACGTTGAAGCCCGCGATCTGCTTGCGGAAACCGCCTTCGCCCAGCAGCACATTCTCCGGCGGGATGAAGACGTTGTCGAAGTAGAGCGCGCACCAGGTCTCGCCATTCATGTAGCGGCTGGGCTGGCCGAGCCGGAAGCCCTCCATCCCGCGCTCCACGATGACGCTGCCGATGCCACCCACGCCGGGGGCGAAGCGGCAATAGACGACGAAGACGTTCGCGTCCTCGGTGTTCGAGGTGAAGACCTTGCCGCCATTGAGCCGGAAGCCGTTGCCGTCCTTGGTCGCCGTGGTCTTGAGATCGGTCAGCGCGCTGCCCGCATCGGGCTCCGTCATGCCGACGGCGGCGATGGTCTCGCCGCGCAGCAGCGGGCCGAAATACTTCTCCTTCTGCGCCGGCGTCGCGTATTCGGCGAAGGTGCGGAAGGCGCCGAAATTGCCGGCCTGCAGCACATCGGCGCTGCGCGGGCAGACATAGGCGATCTGTTCCATCGCCAGCACCGCATCGAACAGCGTGCCGCCCTGGCCGCCATCTTCCTCGGGCAGCATGATTCCGAACAGGCCGTTCTCGGCCATCAGCTTCGCGACATCCCACGGGAAGCGTTCGTCATGCGCACGCGCCAGCGCATCCTTCGCCAGATGCGTTTCCGCGAAGCGGCGCACGCTGTCCTGGAAGGCGACCTGTTCCTCGGTCAGTCCGAAATGCATCAGATGGGATCCCAGCAGAACACATCGGCGCTGCGGTCGAGCGGCAGGAAGCCGGATTTCAGGGCGGGCATCGCCGTCTCCGCGATCGTCTCGGGCGTCCAGCCCTCGGCGCGATGGGCGCTGCGGACGGGGCGGGGCTGGCTGAACACGAACAATTCGTTGTGGCGGGCGGCGAAGATCTGGCCGGTCACGTCCTTCGCCGCGTCGGAGGCGAGGAACACCGCCAGCGGCGCGTTCTTGTCCGGCGTCATCTGCTGCAGCCGCGCAACGCGCGCCTTCTCGGCTTCTGTCTCCGCCGGGATGGAGCTGGTCATGCGCGACCAGGCGAAGGGCGCGATGCAATTGGACCGCACGCCGAAGCGCTGCATGTCGAGCGCGATGGACTTCGACAGCGCGGCGACGCCGAGCTTGGCCGCCGAATAATTGGCCTGCCCGAAATTGCCGATCAGGCCGGAGGTGGATGTCATATGCACATAGGCGCCGGACGACTGCTTCCGAAAGTGCTCGGCCGCGGCGCGGGAGACGTAGAAGGACCCGTTGAGGTGGACGTCGATGACCGCCTTCCAGTCCTCGATCGCCATCTTGTGGAAGATCTGGTCGCGCAGGATGCCGGCGTTGTTGACCACGATGTCGATGCGGCCGAAGGCATCCAGCGCCGTCTGCACGATGCGCTGCGCGTTGGCCCATTCGGACACGCTGTCGGTGTTCAGCACCGCTTCACCGCCGCGCTGCGCGATGATGGCGACGGTCTGTTCGCCCGGCGTGGCGCTGGTCGGCCCCTGGCCGGTGAGGCTCGCGCCGATATCGTTGACGACGACCTTCGCGCCGGCCAGCGCCATCGCCAGCGCGATCTCGCGCCCGATGCCGCCACCCGCGCCGGTGACGACCGCCACCTTGCCCGCGAGCATCATTCCTCGTTCCTCCTCAACCCGTCGGTCGCCGCGCCACGCGGGCGGCACCGGGGGCGGTCCCGCCCATATTCTCTTGGTCTAGTCCCCCCGGCCGGCGGCGAAAAGCGGGGCCGGGGGGCGACGAGCGGCTACTTTTCCGCCGCCGCGATGATCCCGCCGGCGAGGCTCGCCGGGATGCGGTTGCGCCAGCTGCCGCCATCCACCTGGGTCACGAAATCCAGCACCGCGCGGTTGAAGGCGTCGGGGTCTTCCAGGTTCATCGTGTGGCCGCATTTCGGCATCACCAGCAGCGCGCTGCTCGGGATGGTCCGCTTCAGATAGATCGAGGCTTCCAGCGTCGGGTCGTCCTCGTCGCCGGCGATGACCAGGGTCGGGACCGTCATCTTGCTGAAGCCGTCCTTCAGGTCGAACAGGTTCGGGCGGCGGCGCTGCACGCCGTTCATCGTCAGCGCCGAGCCCTCGGTGGAATGTTCGCACAGCTGCTGGACGAATTCGGCGTAGCCGCGCGGGTCCTTCTCCTCGAACACCAGGCGCGTCGGGCCGCGGCCATAGGTCTGGCCGAAGACCGCCATCGTTTCCTTGCGGATGCGCGCGATGGCGGCGTCCGTCTCGGCATGGAACTGCGCCATCTTGCCGGGTGCTGCGCCATAGCCGACGCCGGCGGCCACCAGGCTGCGCGCGAGCTGCGCGTGGCGCAGGCCCATATGCAGCGTCGCGAAGCCGCCCATGGACAGCCCGACCACATGCGCGGTGCCGAGGTTCAGACCCGTGATCACGGCGGCGATATCGTCCGTCGCGCGGTCCTGGCTGTACTTGGCCGGGTCGGATGGCACCTCGGACGGCGGATAGCCGCGCGCGCCGAAGGTGATGCAGCGGTAGCGGCGGGAGAAGAAGCGCATCTGCGCTTCCCAGCTGCGGTGGTCGCCGGCGTATTCATGCACGAACACCATCGGCGTGCCGGAGCCCGCCTCCTCATAATAGAGGCCCACCCCGTCATCGGTGCGCAACGTCGGCATCGCGATCCCCTTTCGCTTTGTCCGGATGTATTGCGCCCGCTGGCCGGGTGAGCAAGACGGCAACCGACGCTCCTTGACGTTCGATGCCTGGGGGGGCATCTACCAATCCGGACCAACGGGGTCCGGATTTCTGGCGCCGGGAGGGTCCGCGTGCTGCGGGTCTCGAAGCTGACCGATTACGCCGTGGTGGTTCTCAGCCGGCTGGAGGCAGAGGGCGGGGTGCAGACCGCACCCGGGCTCGCCGCCGCCACTGGCTTGGGCGAGCCGACGGTCGCCAAGGTGCTGAAGATGCTGTCCCAGGCCGGGCTGGTCGAGGGCCAGCGCGGCGCGCGGGGCGGCTACCGTCTGCTGCGCCCCCTGGCCGAGCTGAAGCTGTCGGAGGTGATCGTGGCCATCGACGGCCCGATCGCGCTGACCGCCTGCGTCGATGGCGGCTTCGGCCTGTGCGAGGCGGAACATGTCTGCCCCGTGCGTGGGCGGTGGGATCCGGTGAATGCCGCGATCCGCGACGCCTTGTCGCGCATCACGGTGGCCGAGATCGCCCCCCCGCGCGCACCCACCTTCGCCAGCCCCGCCACCAGCCCCGTTTCCGTCCTCGTCGCCGAGTAGGATCCTTCAATGCCCGCCGTCACCGAGACGCTCGAAACCGTCCAGTCCGTCACCGACTCCGGCTACAAATGGGGTTTCGAGACCGACATCGAGATGGAGTTCGCCCCCAAGGGGCTGAACGAGGACATTGTCCGCTTCATCTCGAAGAAGAAGAACGAGCCGGAATGGCTGCTGGCCTGGCGGCTCAAGGCCTTCGCGATGTGGCAGAAGATGGAGCCGCCCGAATGGGCCGCGGTCACCTTCCCGCCGATCGACTATCAGGACGCGTATTACTACGCGGCGCCCGTGCAGAAGGTGAAGCCGAAGTCGCTGGACGAGGTCGATCCGGAACTGCTGAAGACCTACGCCAAGCTCGGCATCCCGCTGAAGGAACAGGCGATCCTGGCGGGCGTCGAAGGCGCCGGGGACACGCCGGCGGATGGTGGGCGGATGCCGGTGGCCGTGGATGCGGTGTTCGACAGCGTCTCCGTCGCGACGTCCTACAAGGACAGGCTGGCGAAGGAAGGCATCATCTTCTGCGCGATCAGCGAAGCGGTGCATGAGCATCCGGAGCTGGTGAAGCAGTACCTCGGCTCCGTCGTGCCGCAGGGCGACAACTACTACGCGGCGCTGAACAGCGCGGTCTTCACGGATGGCAGCTTCGTCTACATCCCGAAGGGCGTGCGCTGCCCGATGGAGCTGTCCACCTATTTCCGCATCAATGCGAAAAGCACCGGCCAGTTCGAACGCACACTGATCATCGCCGATGAACGCAGCCAGGTCAGCTACCTGGAAGGCTGCACGGCGCCGATGCGCGACGAGAACCAGCTGCACGCGGCGGTGGTCGAACTCGTCGCGCTGGACGATGCGACGATCAAGTACAGCACCGTGCAGAACTGGTACCCGGGCGACAGCGAAGGGCGCGGCGGCATCTACAACTTCGTCACCAAGCGCGGCGCCTGCCGCGGCGCGCGCAGCAAGATCAGCTGGACGCAGGTGGAGACCGGCAGCGCCATCACCTGGAAGTATCCCTCCTGCATCCTGCAGGGCGACGACAGCGTGGGCGAATTCTACAGCGTGGCGATCACCAACAACCGCCAGCAGGCCGACACCGGGACCAAGATGTTCCATATCGGCCGCAACACGCGCAGCACCATCGTCAGCAAGGGTATCTCCGCCGGGCGCGGTCAGAACACCTATCGGGGCCTCGTGAAGATCAGCCCGAAGGCGCATGGCGCGCGCAACTTCACGCAATGCGACAGCTTGCTGATCGGCGACCAGTGCGGCGCGCACACCGTGCCCTACATCGAGAATCGCTGCATGACGGCGAAGGTGGAGCATGAAGCGACCACCAGCCGCATCGCGGAAGATCAGCTGTTCTATTGCCGCCAGCGCGGCCTGACGGAGGAAGAGGCGGTCGGCATGATCGTCAACGGCTTCGCGCGGGAAGTGCTGAAGGAACTGCCCATGGAATTCGCGGTGGAAGCCCAGAAGCTTCTCGCGATCAGCCTTGAAGGATCGGTTGGCTAAGATGTTGAAGATCGAGAACCTGCACGCCACGGTTGACGGCAAGCCGATCCTGAACGGCCTCACGCTCGAGGTTCCCTCGGGCGAGGTGCATGCCATCATGGGCCCGAACGGCTCGGGCAAGTCCACGCTGTCCTACGTGCTCGCGGGCCGCGAGGGGTATGAGGTCACCGGCGGCAGCGCGACGCTGAACGGCCTCGACCTGCTGGCGATGGAGCCGGAGCAGCGCGCGGTGGCGGGCATGTTCCTCGCCTTCCAGGCGCCGGTCGAACTGCCGGGCGTCGGCAACGCCAATTTCCTCCGCACCGCGCTGAACGCCATCCGCCGCGCGAAGGGCGAGGCGGAGATCGACGCGATGCAGTTCCTGAAGCTCGCCCGCGCGCGCATGAAGGTGCTCAACATGCCGGAGGACATGCTGAAGCGCCCGGTCAATGTCGGCTTCTCCGGCGGCGAGAAGAAGCGGAACGAGATGCTGCAGCTCGCTTTGCTCGCGCCGTCCTTCGCCGTGCTGGACGAAACCGACAGCGGGCTCGACATCGATGCGCTGAAGATGGTGGCGGATACGGTGAACAGCCTGCGCGGCCCTGGCTTCTCCGCGCTGGTCATCACCCATTACCAGCGCCTGCTGAACCACATCGTACCGGATCGCGTGCATGTGCTCTCGGCCGGGCGGATCGTCCGCAGCGGCGGGCCGGAACTGGCGCAGGAGCTGGAAGCGTCGGGCTACGCCGGCGTCCAGGCGGCGGCATGACCGCGGTGTCCGCAACCGGCGCGGCGGCCTTCCTCGGCCGCTTCGAGGGCCTGCGCACGCGGCTGCCCGGCGCCCGCCTGCCATGGGTCGAGGCGATGCGGGATGCGGCGTCCGTCGCCTTCCGCCAGGCCGGCTTCCCGACGCGCCGCGTCGAGGCCTGGAAGTACACCGACCTCACCGCCGTGACCGCTTCTGCGTTCGGGGAACCGCTGACCAGCGTGGACGATGCGCCGGCGCTGCCGGCCACGTCGCATCCGCGCGCGGTCTTCGTCGATGGCCGCTTCCGCCCTGATCTGTCCAACTTAGACGCGTGCATCTACGCGGCGGAAAGCCTGGCGCAGGCGCTGCCGGGCCTCGAAGGCCGCCTCGGCCTGCTCGCGCGCGCCGATGAGCAGCCGATGGCGGCGCTGAACACCATGCTGTTCGAGGACGGGCTGGTGGTGGACGTGCCCGCGGGCGTTGCGGGCGGCGTGCTGGAACTGCTTTCCGTCGCGGCCGCGTCCGAACGCGCGCCGGCCTATCACCCGCGCCACCTGGTGCGGCTCGGCGCGGGGGCGAGCCTGACGATCGTGGAATCGGCCATCGGCCCGGCCGCGCAGCGCTACCTGCACAACCCGGTCTTCGAGATCGAGGTCGCCGCCGGCGCCCGGCTCAACCACGGCAGGCTGCAGATGGAAGGGCGAGAGGGGCTGTTCCTCTCGACCGTCTATGCGCGCGTCGCAGCGGGCGGGGCCTATGACAATTTCACGCTGAACGCCGGCGCGAAGCTGGCGCGCAACGAGATCCATGTGGCGCTGACTGGCCCGAAGGCCGAGGCGCATATGAACGGCGTGCAGCTGGTGGCCGATGGGCAGCACGCGGACACCACGACCTCGCTCGACCACGCGGCGCCGGATTGCGCCAGCCGGCAGACCTACAAGACCGTGCTCTCGGGCCGGTCGCGCGGCGTGTTCCAGGGCAAGATCCATGTCCATCAGGTCGCGCAGAAGACCGATGGCTACCAGATGAACCAGGCGCTGCTGCTGTCGCCGGATGCGGAGATCGACAGCAAGCCGCAGCTTGAGATCTATGCCGACGACGTGAAGTGCAGCCACGGCGCGACGGTGGGGGAGCTGGATGCCGACCACCTGTTCTTCCTCCGCAGCCGCGGCATCCCCGATGCCCAGGCCAAGGCCATCCTGGTGGAAGCCTTCCTGACGGAAGCGGTGGAAGCAGTGGCCGATGAGACGATCCGCGCCGCGCTCGCCCAGGGCGTGGCCGGCTGGTGGCAGCGCCAGGGCATCGCGGGCGGGCTCGAGGAGGCGTGATGGACGGCACCCTCACCCCGCCGCTCGATCTCGGCGCGATCCGCGCGGATTTCCCGATCCTGTCGGAAAAGGTGCGCGGGAAGCCGTTCACCTTCCTCGATAGCGGGGCGTCGGCGCAGAAGCCGCGCCAGGTGATCGGCGCGATGGTGCGGATGATGGAGACGGCCTACGCCAACGTCCATCGCGGCGCCTACCGCATGAGCGAGCAGGCGACGGAAGCCTATGAGGCCGCGCGGGATGCCGTGGCGCGCTTCCTCAATGCCGGCGATGCGCGCGAGATCGTCTTCACCAAATCCAGCACCGAGGCGATCAACCTCGTCGCCCACAGCTACGGCCGCGGCGTGATGCGCCCCGGCCAGGCCGTGCTGATCACGGAAATGGAGCATCACGCCAACATCGTGCCATGGCAGATGCTGCGCGATTCGCATGGCATCGAACTGCGCGTCGCCCGCATCACCGAAGCGGGCGAGCTGGACCTGGACGACCTCGCGGCAAAGCTCGCGGATGGGAAGGTCGGGCTGGTCGCGGTGACGCATATGTCGAACGTGCTCGGCACCGTGACACCCGCCGAACGCATTTCCCGAGTTGCGCATGAACATGGCGCGAAGGTGCTGTTCGACGGCAGCCAGGCCGCGGTGCATCGGCGCGTGGATGTGCGGGCGCTGGATGCGGATTTCTACGTCTTCACCGGCCACAAGCTGTACGGCCCCACGGGCATCGGCGTGCTCTACGCGAAGGCCGATCTGCTGAACGCCATGCCGCCCTTCCTGGGCGGCGGCGACATGATCTCCGAAGTGACCTTCGAGAAGTCAGTCTGGGCGCCGATCCCGGCCAAATTCGAAGCCGGCACGCCGCCGATCATCGAGGCGATCGGCCTGCACGCCGCCATCGACTATGTGACCGGCATCGGCATGGCCGCGATCGAGGCGCATGAACGCGCGCTGGTGGACCGCGCCATGGCGAAGCTGCCGCATATCGAAGGGCTGACGCTGCTGGGCCGGGCGCAGGATCGCGGCGGCGTCTTCGCCTTCGCGCTCGACACCGCGCATGCGCATGACATCGCGACCCTGCTGGATCGCGCGGGCATCGCCGTGCGATCGGGCCGCCATTGCGCGGAGCCTCTGCACACGCGCTTCGGCGTGGACGGCACCTGCCGCGCGTCCTTCGGGCTCTACACGACGCCGGAGGAAGTGGATCTGCTGGCCGATGCGCTGGCGCAGGCCCGCGAGTTCTTCAGATGACAGACCTCTTCGGCGACCTGCGCGACCTCTACCAGGACGTGATCCTCGATCACGGCCGCAAGCCGCGGAATTTCCGGCGGCTGGACGACGCCACGCTGACCTCGCGCGGCGACAACCCGATGTGCGGCGACCGGATGGAGCTGTTCCTGAAGACCGCGCCCGATGGCGCGATCCAGGACGCCGCCTTCCAGGGCCGCGGCTGCGCCATCTCCATGGCCAGCGCATCGCTGATGACAGAGACGGTGAAGGGCAAGACGCCCGCCCAGGCCCGCGCGATGGGCGAGACCTTCCGCCAACTGGCCATGACCGGCGTCTGCCCCGATTGCGGCGCCGACATCGCGGACGATGTGGAACGCCTGACGCCGCTGTCGGGCGTGCACGAATTCCCGAGCCGGGTGAAATGCGCGACCCTGGCCTGGCACACGCTGAACGCCGCGCTGGACGGCGCGAAGGAGGCGAGCAGTGAGTGAAACGCCAACTGCACCAGCGCCGCAGGACCAGGTGCATGGCGCCTGGACGCCCGATGGCGCGACCGCCCCGCCGACCCGCGTGTCGGAAGATGGCGTGATCGCCGTGATCAAGACGGTGTTCGACCCCGAGATCCCGGTCGATATCTACGAACTCGGGCTGATCTACGCGATCGAGATCGGCGACGACGGCAAGGTGAAGGTGGAAATGACCCTCACCACCCCCTCCTGCCCCTCGGCCCAGGAATTGCCGGCCCAGGTGGAGGAAGCGGTGCGCGCCGTGCCGGGCGTGACGGATGTGCTCGTCGAGGTCGTCTGGGACCCGCCCTGGGACCAGAGCCGGATGAGCGAGGATTCCCGCCTCGCCCTCAACATGTACTGATGCGTTTTCCTGGCTTCCTCTCCCCGGTTCTGCGCTAGGATTCGAAGCATGAGCATCGCCACAGACGCTCCCGCCCGCCCCAAGCGGGCCCTGCCGCCGCTGATGCAGCTGTCGGACGCCGCCGCCGAACGGCTACGCGCCCTCTACGCGAAGGGGGAGGCCGGGAAGCTGCTGCGGATCGCGGTCAAGACCAAGGGCTGTTCGGGCATGTCCTACGATCTGTCCTGGGTCGATGCGGCGGGGCCGGGCGATGAGGTGGTGACGGACAAGGACGTCACCGTGCTGGTGGACCGGAAGGCGACGCTGTTCCTGATCGGGACGGTGATGGATTACGAGGTCAAGGCCATGTCCGCCGGCTTCACCTTCACCAATCCGAACGAGAAGGGCCGCTGCGGCTGCGGCGAGAGCTTCCACGTTTGAAACTGCGCGAAGGTCTCGCCTTCGCGCAGTTGGCATAACCGGCGCTTGGCGCCGCCGCTATAGCGGCGCGCAAGCCTCCGCCAGCCAGGCGCGCGTCGCGCCATCAACCAGCTTGCCTACCTCCGCCAGCACGCGCGCGTGATACGCATCCACCTGCGCACGCTCGGCCGGCGTCAGGATCGCCACCTCGATCAACGCACGATCATAGGGCGCGAGCGTCAGGGTCTCGAACTCCAGGAAGGACTTGCGCTGGCCCGGCTGCGGCGCGGCCTGCCGCACCAGCAGCAGGTTCTCGATGCGGATGCCGTAGGCGCCGGGCTCGTAGAAGCCGGGCTCGTTGGACAGGATCATCCCCGGCCGCAGCGCAACCGGCTTCGCCGCGCGGCTGATCCCCGCAGGGCCCTCATGCACGCTGAGGAAACTCCCGATCCCGTGCCCCGTGCCGTGATCGTAGTCAAGCCCCGCCTCCCACAGCGGCCGCCGGGCGATGGCATCGAGATGCGGGCCCGCGACGCCTTCGGGAAACCGCGTCGCGCCGAGCGCCAGGTGGCCCCGCAGTACGCGGGTGAAGCGTTCCCGCACCTCGCACGGCGCGGCGCCCGGCCCCGTCCAGATCGTGCGGGTCACATCCGTCGTGCCGTCGCGATACTGCGCGCCGGAATCGAGCAGGAAGACCTCCTCGGCACCGATCCTGCGGTCGGTCGCCTCCGTCGCGCGGTAATGCACGATGGCGCCGTGCTCGCCAGCGCCGGCGATGGCGGGAAAGCTCTCGCCGGCGAACTGCGCGCCCTCCGCCCGCAGCGCGAGCAGGCGTGCGGCGGCGGCCATCTCGGTCAAGCCAGCCTCGCGCGGCGCGCGCGCAAACCAGGCGAGGAAGCGTGCCAGCGCCACCGCATCCCTCGCATGGGCGGCGCGCGCGCCGTCCTGCTCGGTCGGGTTCTTGCAGGCGCGCGGCAGGCGGCAGGGATCCTCACCGGCCACCGCCTCGGCGCCGGCCGCATGCAGGCGCCGCGCGATCCAGGCCGGGGTCAGATCGGGATCGAGCCGCACGCGGCGCCCGGCCAGCGCATCGAGCGCCGGGCCGAGTTCCTCCGGCGGCCGCAGCGTCACCGCGTCGCCCAGATGCGCGCGCAACGCCGCATCGGCCCGGGCGGGGGCGAGGAACAGCTGCACCGTCCCATCCGCGAACAGCAGCGCCTGCGCCAGCACCAGCGGCGTATAGGCCAGGTCGCTGCCGCGCAGGTTGAGCAGCCAGGCGACCGAATGCGGATCGGCGAGCATCACGGCGGCCTCGCCGGCGGCGCGCAGCTCCTGCGCCGCGGTGGCGCGTTTCGCGGCGGCGTCCACGCCCGCGAAGGCGAGCGGGTGGGGCAGGCCGGGGCCATCGGGCGGCGCCGGGCGGTCCCGCCACACGGCGTCGATCGCATTGGCGTCGAGGGGCACCAGCTCCGCCCCACCAGCCGCCAGCTTCGCGATCGCGGCTTCGGTGTGCAGCCAGGGATCGTAGCCGATGCGAAGCCCGGCGGGTTGGGCCTTCAGCGTCTCGGCGGGCGGCTGCTCGATCAGGTGGCGCAGGGTCCAGAACGCGGGGGCGGCCTCACGCAGGGCCTGGGTGGTGTAGCGGCCATCGACGAACAGGAAGGCCTGCCCGGCCAGCACCAGGGCCAGGCCGGCGCTGCCGGTAAAGCCGGTGAGCCAGGCGAGCCGCTCGGCCGAAGGCGGGACGTATTCGCCGAGGAAGGCATCGCCGCGCGGCACCAGCACACCGTCGAGGCCGAGACGGGCAAGCTCGGCGCGGAGGGCAGCAAGCCGGCCGGCGGCGGGCATGTGATCGGTCATGTTGCGTCGCACCCTGTCCCAGATCCGTCACAAAAACATGCATCCACAGGTAGTCATGCCATTGACGCATGTCTCAGGCGTGACTTCGGCGCACCACCTGTGGCCTCGGCACCCCTATGTTCCGCCTGCGCAGCGCTTCTGCCGGCGAGCCACAGGGGCCCGTCCAGATCGCGCCGCACCGAATGAGAGCACCATGAACCCCCGCACCACCCAGGAACAGATCGGGCTGTTCCCCGCCGCCACCCCCGCCCAGGCCGCCTCCGCGGCCGAGATCGACGCGATCGTGGCCCAGGCCGTCCGGGCCCGTGACGCCGCCCTCGCCGCGTCGCTGCGCCGGATCTTTGGCGCCATCGGGCAGGCTGTGGCCGCCATCGGCGCCGCGCTGGCCAGCTGGCCGACGCGCCGCGCCACCTATGAAAAGCTGCGCCGCCTGAACGATCGGGAACTGGCTGATATCGGGCTGACGCGCGGCGATGTCGCGCGGGTGTTCGAGCCGGACTTCCGCATGCCAGCGGTGCCGGCCAATGCCAACCCGGCGAAGCCCAGCCAGGCCGCGGCCTGACCGGTCACTCCGCGGGGTCCTTACCCCCCTCTGGACCCTGCGGACGCACGGGGTCGGCGCGCTTTCCCCCCAAGCGCTGCCGGCCCCGTTCTTCTATCGGCCCCGTCAAGGCGCCTTTCGCAACACCAGCGTCGTCCAGGGCCCCACGGGCAGGGCGCGTTCCAGCACCAGCCCTTGCCGCCGATGCGCCGCCAGGACCATCCGGGCCTGGGTGCCCAGCAGCCCGGCCAGGATCGCGGTGCCGCCGGGGGCCAGCCCCATCGCCATGTGCTTCGCCATCGCGCACAACGGCCGCGCCAGGATATTGGCGAACACCAAGTCATAGGGTCGGCCCGCGCGCACATGCCGCTCGGCCCAGCCATCCGCCAGCCGCGACCGCACCAGCGCGCCCACCCCGTTCATGCGGGCATTCTGCTCCGCAACCCGGACGCTCCAGGGCTCGATATCGGTGGCCAGCACGCGGCGCTTCCGGCGCTTCGCGGCCGCCATCGCCAGGATCCCCGACCCGGTGCCGAGATCCAGCACCCGCCGCATCGGCCGCCGGTCCTTCGCGACGCGAGAGAACGCCATCAGGCACCCCCGCGTCGAGGCATGCTCGCCGGAGCCGAAGGCGATGCCCGCATCCAGCACCAGCACCGTGCGGCCATAGGTCGGCCGTGGCGGCACATGCGTCGGCCGGATCAGGAAATCGCCGCCGATCTCCTGTTCGCCGAAGGATTGCACCGTGCGGGCCAGCCAGCCTTCCGCCTCGACCGGCGCGGCGTGCAGCACGGGCGGGGCGATGCCCGTGACCAGCGCCGCGAGCGCCAGCGCGCCGGACAATTCCTCATCGCCCGCGCCCTGGGCGCGCACGCCTTCGATGCGCCAGGTGTCGGTTGGCTCGTCGCGGAACAGGGCAACGGAGCGGCAGATGGTGAGGAAGGCGGCCTCGAACGGCGGCACGACCTCCTCCGGCAGATTATCCAGCCAGATGGTCTCGAGCGGGTCGGCACGGCGGTCGCGCTTGCCG
>JBIIRI010000161.1:0-7558 GCA_044341625.1 Roseomonas sp. | reverse complement strand
CGCCCCTGCGGCGTCAGCGGACTTGCCGATGCAACCAGCATCGGCGGCGTCCGCTTCCTGGCAGGCGCGAAAAATCCCCTGCGGACCCTCAGCCGCCGGTAGTCCCAAACGGTCTCTTGGCAATCCGCGCCCCCGGAGAGTATCCGGAGGGCATGGACCAGGCCCGCCGACCCTTGCTCGCCGCCGCCCTAGGCCTCGCGGCCAGCCGATTCGTTCCGGCTGCGGCCGCCCAAGGGGCAGGCCAGGGCGGCACGGCGGAAGCGCGGCTCGCCGCGCGGCTCGCGCGGCTGGCGGAGGATGGGCTCGACCCCGTCTGGTACGGCATCCCCGATCCAGCGCTGGCCATCGCCGACCCCGCCGGCCACCGCGCCGCGCTGCTGCGCGCGGCGGGGCTCGCGCTGGCCGATCTGCTCGGCGGGCGGCTGCGGGAGGTCCCAGGACGGCCCGATATCCGCCGCGACCCTAGCCTCGACATCGCGCGCTGGCAGGCGGAGCTGGCGGCCGCCGCCGAGCCTGCCGCCGTCATCGACCGCGCGGCGCTGCTGCCGCCGGACGCCGCCGCGCTGAAGGCCGAACTCGCCCGCGCGATGCGGCTGGCCGAGCGCGGCTGGGCGACCATCCCGGGTGAAGGCACGCTCGATCCGGGCAGCACCGATCCGGTGCGTGTCCCGGCGCTCCGCGCCCGCCTTGTCGCAGAGGATCCGCAACTCGCCGCCGCGCCCGATCGCGGCGCGCTCTACGACCCCGCGCTGGAAGCGGCGGTGCGCCGCTGGCAGCAGGCCCAGGGGCTCGAGGTCGATGGCCGGGTCGGCCGCCTGTCGCTGCGGGAGCTGAACCAGCCGCCGTCGCGCCGCGTGGACCAGCTGCGCGTCGCGCTCGACATGCGCCGCGCCGCGCTGGCGGAAGGAACGGGCCGGCGGATCGAGGTGAACATCCCCGACTATCGCCTGTCGGTGCTGGAGGACGGGCAGGAAGTGCTCGGCATGGCGGTCATCGTCGGCCGGCGCGACCGGCAGACGCCGATGTTGCGCGTGCGGATGACGGCGATCCAGTTCAACCCGCCCTGGGGCGTGCCGGAACGCAACGCCCGTGAAGACCTGCTGCCGCAGCTGCGCCGCAACCCGCAGGAAGTGGCGGAGCGCGGCTTCCGCATCTTCCAGACCGTCGCCGGCGAACGCGTGGAGATCGACCCCCGCACGGTGGATTGGTCGAGATACCACGCGCGGCGCTTCCCCTTCATCATCCGCCAGGATGCGGGGGAGACGAATGCGCTGGGCCTGATCAAGTTCATCATGCCGAATGGCGACGATATCTTCATGCATGACACGCCGGACCGGCACCTGTTCCGCCGCCCGGACCGCGCCTTTTCCTCTGGCTGCATCCGCTTGGCGCAGCCGGCCGAGCTGATGGCGCTGCTGCTGGAGGGCACGCCGGGCTGGAATGCGGAGCGCGCCCAGGGCGTGATCGACAGCCGCCAGACCGAGGTTGTCGCGCTGCGCCGGCCGCTGCCGGTGCTGCTGCGCTACCGGACGGTGACGGTGGAGCCTGGCGGCCGGGTGCGGATCCGGCCGGACATCTATGATCTCGATACGGGCTATGCCCGCGCCATGGCCGCGCCGCCGCGCCAGGTCCTGGCGAGGCTGGAGGGTGGTCGTTGACGGCATGTTTTCGGGCGGATGACGGCACCTTGCCGGCACCGCATCACGAGGCCTGCCCCTGCTGCGGGGCGGAGACGGTGCGGCCGGCCGGGTTGCCCATGGGCCGTCGCGGCGTGCTCGCCGCCGTCGTGGGGTTTGCGGTGGCGGCGATGGCGACGCCCTCCATCGCGCAGGGCGCGCCGCGGGTGCTGCGGGTGCGGCGCAACTTCACCAATGACAGCTTCTCCGGCGTCTATTGGCGCGACGGGCGCTATGACCGCGCGGCGCTGCGCCAGCTGGACCATGTGTTCCGCGACCTGTCGGCGGAGGAGCTGACGCCGATGGACCCGCGGCTGTTCGACGTGCTGCACGCGGCGGCCGAGGCGGTGGGCAGCGACGACACCTGGGAGGTGATCAGCGGCTACCGCACGCCCGAGACCAATGCCGCGCGGCGCCGGCAGAGTTCGCGCGTCTCCGTCACCTCCCTGCACATGGAAGGCATGGCGGCCGATTGCCGCCTGCCCAACCGCGTCAGCATCGAATTGGCGCGGCGCGCGGCGGATCTGCAACTGGGCGGTGTCGGGCTCTATCGCCGCGACGGTTTCGTGCATCTGGATTGCGGCCCGGTCCGGCGCTGGTAGCGCGGGGGCGTCGGGGCGCCACACCGGAACCCTCCAGCCGCCCATCTGAACCCTCTCCCTAATCAGAACCCTCTCCCCCCAACGGGGGGAGAGGGCAGGGTGAGGGGGCAGCGAGGTTAAGCGGAAACCGAGATGGCCGAGGCGGTGCCCTGTTCGGCACGCCCCCCTCACCCAGCCCTCTCCCCCCTGCGGGGGGAGAGGGTATGGAAAGGAACCCGCGCGGCGCGCGGCTCATCTCCGTGCCCTGTCGAAACTCAAGGCGCCCTGAACGCCGCCCGGGCCGCGACCACGCCGGCCAGCGCCAGCAACGCGCCGGCCGCGCCCGTCCAGGCCAGCCCCGCGGAGGCGATCACCGCCCCGCCCAAAGCCGCGCCAAGACCCTGGCCGGCCAGCGCCATCGCGCCGCTCAGCGCCAGCGCGACCGCTCGATCCTCCGGCGCCAAAGCGACCAGCCGCGCCTGCATCAGCGGCGCGAGTGCGAACAGCGATGTCGAGCCCAGGAAGACCAGCAGCGCCAGCGGCGCCGCGTGCCAGGGCGCGGGGGGGAAGGCGAGCAGGACCGGGTAGCCCGCCAGCGCCACCGCCAGCAGCGCCATCAGCGCCGGCGGCAGGCCGCGCCCGCCCGCCATCGCCGCCCGCCCGCCCAGCAGGATGCCGGCGATGCTGCCCAGCCCGATGAAGACCTGGATCGCCCCGATGCCGCCGCCTTCGATCCCGGTGGCGGCGGTGACGATGGGGCCGAGATAGGCGGCGATGCAGAACAGCCCGGTGAAGGCGAGGGCATTGGTCGCCAGCGCCAGCAGGATCGGCCCGCGCAGCAGCCGCGCCGCCGATCCCGCCCCACCGCGATCCGTGGACGGCAGCGGCGGCAGGCCCAGCCGCACCGCCACCGCCGCCGCCAGCGCGATCACGCCGCCAAAGACGAAGCAGGCGCGCCAGCCGAAGCCGCCCCCGATCACGGTGCCGAGCGGAATGCCGAAGGAAAAGGCGAGGGTCAGCCCCGCCAGCACCATCGCCATCGCGTTCGCCCGTTGATGCGCCGGCACCAGCATCGAAGCGGCAACCCCCGGCAGCACCAGCGTCACCGCCGCCCCGGCCGCGACGCGGAGCGCCAGGGCGGTTGCGAAATCCGGCGCGGCGGCGGTGGCGAGATTCAGCACGCCCACCAGTGCGAGCCCCGCCACCAGCAGGTCCCGCCGGTCGAGCCGGGCGGTCAGCGCCGCCGCCGGCGGGCCGGCCAGCGCATAGGTCAGCGCATAGGCGGCCGAAAGCTGTCCCGCGGTGGCCAGCGACACGCCGAGGTCATCGGCCAGCCGCGCCAGTAGCCCGGTGAAGGCATAGGCGCCGGTGGCGGCGGCGAATTGCGCGAAGGTCAGCAGCCAGATGCGGCGATCCATCGCGCCAGGATCGGCGCTCCGCCGACGGCTGTCATCTCCGGGCTGGCGCGGCCCAGGGATCGGCGAAGCGCAGCCCGGCGCGGGCGAAGCCGCAGCCGAGCCCGAGCGCGGCGGCCATGGCGGCATAGGCCTGCGGGTTGGGCAGGCGCTTCAGCAGGCAGGCCAGCGCTTCCCCGCGCGCGCCGCGCTGGGCGAGGGCGGCGGCGAGCAGTATCGGCGGTTCCTCTCCGATCAGCCTTGGACAGAGGGGGCAGCCGAGCGTCAGCGGCGCCGCCTGGGCCAGGGCGCGGAGCAGCGCATCGAGGGCGGGGGCGGCGTCCTCGGCGCCCTCCGTCACCAGGATGCGTCGCATGGCGGGAAGGGTGGGCTCCCCACGGTTGCAGGCGGCGGCCCAGGCGCGGACGGCGTCGAGCAGCAGGCCTTCGGCGGTGGGAAGCGCCTCGGGCTCGGCGCTGGTGTAGGGCCAGGCGGGCAGGCCGCGTGTCGCCATGGGTCGTGTCTCCGTCGTGGCTCGCCTGGAAGATAATGCAATTGAGAATTATTCGCAAATAAGGCTGGGTCATCACCGGAAATCGCGGGAGGGCGGCATCGCCCCGGCATCGCGCCGCGCCGCCCGCACCGCTTCCTGCCGCGCCGCCCGCACCGCCGGGTCGCGCGCATCGCGGGGATTGGGCGCGCGGACCTCATCGGCATTGGCCAGCGCCCGGTCCCAGGGCGTGTGTTCCCAGGGGGCGCGGTCCGAGGGCGCGTCCTCCAGCGCGTGCAGCCCGTCCAGCAGGTGGGACCAGTCGTGCAGGCGGCGCACCACCAGATGCAGGATCGGGATTTCCGCCGTCTCGGTGCGCTCGACGCGGCCTTCGGCCATCACCAGCCGCGCGCCGACCACCGCCGCGCGGTCGCGCGTGACGATGTCGGGGTAGAGCACGAGATTGGCGGTGCCGTGCTCATCCTCCACCGTGAAGAACACCACGCCCTTGGCGCTGCCCGGGCGCTGGCGGACCAGCACCAAGCCCGGCAGGCGGAGGCTTCTGCCCTGCCGCGCGGCGGCGAGCGCGCGGCTGTCGGCGGCGCCGAGATCGCGCAGCCTGGGGCGCAGCAGCGCCAGCGGATGACGGTGCAGCGTGAGGCCGGTGGCGGCATAGTCCAGCACCGTCTGCTCCCCCGCCGTCTCCGCCGGCAGGGCGGGGCGGGCGGCGTCGTGGGCCTCGGCCAGCGGCAGCGGCGCCTCGATGCCGGCCGCGTCCCACAGCGCCTGGCGCCGGCCGGGGGCGAGCGCGCGCAGCGCATCGGCGCGCGCGAGTGCGCCCATCGCGCCGCGATCGAGCCGCGCGCGGTGGGCGAGGTCTTGGATATCGGCGAAGGGGGCGACGCGGCGGGCTTGCAGCATCGCCTCCGCCGCCGCCTGCCCCAGCCCGGCGACTAGCCGCAGGCCGAGCCGCAGCGCGGGCGGGGCGTTTGGTTCGTCTACCTCCAGCGTGCAATCCCAATCCGACCGCGTGGCATCCACTGCGCGTACCTCCACCCCATGGTCGCGCGCGTCGCGCACGATCTGCGCGGGCGCGTAGAAGCCCATGGGCTGGCTGTTCAGCAGCGCCGCCGCGAAGGCCGCCGGGTGGTGGCGCTTGATCCAGGCCGAGACATAGACAAGCCCCGCGAAGCTCGCCGCATGGCTTTCCGGGAAGCCATAGGTGCCGAAGCCCTCGATCTGCTTGAAGCAGCGTTCGGCGAAGTCCGCCGTATAGCCGCGGGCGGCCATGCCGCGGTGGAAATCCTCGCGGAACTGGCCGATCTCGCCTGTGTGGCGAAAGGTCGCCATGGCGCGGCGCAGCTGGTCGGCGCGGGCGGGGGTGAAGCCGGCGGCGACGATGGCGATCCGCATCGCCTGTTCCTGGAACAGCGGCACGCCGAGCGTCTTGCCCAGCACGCCGCGCAAGGCGTCGGACGGGTAGTCGACCGGTTCCTCCCCGTTCCGCCGGCGGAGATAGGGGTGCACCATGTCACCCTGGATCGGGCCGGGGCGCACGATCGCGACCTGGATCACCAGATCGTAGAATTCGCGCGGGCGCAGGCGCGGCAGCATGTTCATCTGCGCGCGGCTTTCCACCTGGAACACGCCGATGGAATCAGCGCGGCTCAGCATCGCATAGGTCGCCGCGTCGTCCTGCGGCACGCTGTGCAGCGCAAGGCGCGACCCGCCCGCGCCTTCGATCAGCGCGAAGGCACGACGTATGCAGGTGAGCATGCCGAGGCCGAGCACATCCACCTTCAGGATCCTGAGCGCCTCGATATCGTCCTTGTCCCATTCGAGGGTTGTGCGCCCTTCCATCGCGGCCGCGACCACGACGGTCTGTTCGGTGAGCTTTCCGCGCGTGATGACGAAGCCGCCGACATGGGTGGCCAGGTGGCGGGGGAAATCCTGGATCTCCTCCGCGATCTCCATCGCAAGGCGGATGCGCATATCCGCATCGGGGCGCAGGCCGTTGTCTTCCGCGAGGTCAGAGAACGTCTTCCCGCCCGCGCCCCAGACGGATTTCGCGATGCGCGCGGTGACGTCCTCCGCCAGCCCCATCGCCTTGCCGACCTCCCGGATCGCGCTGCGTTCGCGGAAGCGGATCAGCGTCGCGGCGAGTGCGGCGCGGTCGCGGCCATAGCGGGCATAGATGTGCTGGATCACCTCCTCCCGCCGCTCATGTTCGAAATCCACGTCGATATCGGGCGGCTCGTCGCGCGCGGCGCTGATGAATCGCTCGAACAGCAGATCGTGCTTGTCGGGCGCCACGGCGGTGATGCCGAGCACGTAGCAAACGGCGGAATTCGCCGCCGAGCCGCGCCCCTGGCACAGGATGCCGCGCGACTGCGCGAAGCGCACGATCTCATGCACCGTCAGGAAATAGGCCGCGTAGCCCAGCTGCGCGACCAGCCGCAGCTCATGCGCGATCTGGTCGGCGACGCGCGGCGGCACGCCATCCGGCCAGCGGTCGCGCGCCGCCGCCGCGACGCGCGCTTCCAGCGTCTGCTGCGGCGTCAGGCCGGGGTCGAGAATTTCGTCGGGATATTCATAGGACAGGTCGCGCAGGGAAAAGCCGCAGGCTTCCACCACACGCAGCGTCGCGGCCAGCGCCTCCGGATGGCGGGGCAGGCGGCGCGCGACTTCCGCCGGCGCCAGCAGCTGCGCCTCCGCATTCGGCTCCGCGTCGTGGCCCAGCGTGTCCACCGTGCGGCCGAGGCGGATGGCGGTCAGCACATCCGCAACCCGCCGGCGTGACGGGTGATGGTAGCGCACGCCGCCGGCCGCGATCAGCGGCAGGCCGATGCCGGCCAGCGCATCCAGCCGCGCCTGGTCGTCGCCCCGGCAGCGATGATCGACCGCGCAGAACAGCGGCAGCGCCAGTTTTCGGCGGAGCGCGGCCGCGTCGGCGCGGAGCCCGCGCGCGAAATCCGGCGTGATCCGCATAGGCGGAATGCGCGCCAGCACGCTGCCTTCCGCACCCGCCACCAGCATGTCGCGCGTCAGTCTTGTTTCGCTTTTCTCGCTGGCCATCCGCGCTGCCGACAGCATGCGGCAGAGCCGGCCCCAGGCGGCGCGATCCGTGGGCCAGGCGAGGAATTCGGCGCCGTCCTCCAGGCCCAGCCGGATACCGGGCACGAACCGGAGTCCCGCCTGTTCCGCCGCCACCATCCCGCGCACCAGCCCCGCCACCGAATTGCGATCCGCGATGCCGATGGCGGGCATGCCGAGCGCCTTGGCGGTCGCGACGATCTCGCTCGGGTGGGAGGCGCCTTCGAGGAAGGTGAAGTTCGACAGCGCGCCGAGCTCGGCGAAGAGGTCAGGGGAGGGCATCGGGGCTTATCCTGACAGGGCGGTCGTGCCCCCTCCCGCCTG